>JASFKW010000001.1:0-152905 GCA_050118435.1 Gammaproteobacteria bacterium
GACCGCCGTAGCCGGGACCTCCAAAGCCGGGACCTCCAAAGCCGGGACCTCCAAAGCCGGGGCCGCCGCCATAGCCAAGCTCGTCGTAATCATCGTAACGATCGTTATTGCCACCCATCCATTTGGATGGATTCATCATATTGCCCATATCGAATGCATAGGCTGCGTTGCCAAGCAGTAAGCCGATCATCACAAAAACTACGCTGAATTTTGTTTCCTTATTTTGCACTGCTGTTCCTCCTCATATTGAAATAAATCCTCTTCGGACGAAGGAGACACCTCATTGTCTCCCGTGCCTAGCCTTATCCTACTGGCCGGCGGTGGCGCCAGATAGAAGTATAGCTTCATGTACACGAAAAATGGCGACTCCGGTCTGTAACAGCGGATGTTTTGCATACAGGCGGCTTCTTTCCAACTGGCGGCAACGCGTTCGGAATACTAGAAGGGGACAGAAATCCCCGCTGAGTGATCGCTCAGCAGCTAAACGGCAACTTTGGGTCGGTTTATATTAGCGAGCATCGAAGGACCGGCTTGAATCCATCCCTGCCGTTCGATGGCAATCAGGAGCGGGACACACTACGCACCGGGCATCCAGAACAGGGCCCGAAGCCTCACCCGAACCGGTCGCGGTACTTGATCCCCATTCGTCCGCGCCAGCTGATATTGAAGGCACAGAGCGCTGGGAAAAACTGAAGCTCGCTGTAGGGCAGGTGGTCGTGAATCCAGTACGCCAGCGAACGCTGGTCGGCCCCCCTTTCGTAGCGATCCGCAAACCACGGCAGCACAATACACGCCGTCGCGCCCTTCCGCCCATCGGAATCCACCCGATCCCAGAGATGCCCGGCGTAATTCGCCTCATTCTCGGCGCAATTGTAGCCGTGCTCGTTACAGAACTTATTGAGTTCGCATGAGCAGAACGAAGACCGGACGGCGACCCGTCCGAACGTTGCGTTGAGCGGCTCCAGCAATTCTTCGCACAGTTTGCGGCCGACTTCGATTGCCAAGTCCGGATTATCGGGAATGTTCTGGAGGCCATGGACATTCGCGGTCTCGCTGTACAGGAACTCGCGCATATAGAACGAGCCCGAGAGACACACCATTCCGGACTTCTCCAGCGCATCGACGGCCAGGGGCAATCCGATACACTGAAAACGCACCAGCCAGCCCGGAGCTTCGACCGGGCTGCGCTGGCGACTTATTGGTGACTCGACGGGCGTGAAATCTGTGGACTTCCGCAACTTATTGATTTTGTGAATTAAGCCGTAGCTTAAACACGGGATCGACTGATTGTAAATCGAAGGCTTTCGGGTTGGGCTGCCGACGAAGGGTACGGATGCATCGACCAGACCTGACCTCGCCTGTGAGTACGGAGGCAATCCGATAAGCTTTCGCTTTTTGACAGTCGCTGCCCCGGGGTGCATGCTCAAGGTGTCAAACTTGGAGGACTGCCGCCATGGTCCACCAACATCACGTCCTCGAAATCTATGAACCCTACGAGTACAACGGCCCAAATCCCCTGAACGTGGAAGGGATCGCGGTTCTCGCGGGCCCATCGCGAGACGCCTACTATCTACTGCAGCTGGCCAGACCGCTGGAGCTGGAGCACGAACGGACTGAACAGATGCTGGTGGTGCCGCGGTACAACGGCGACACGATTGATCGCGCTGTAACCGGCGCCTGCACCGTCAACATTGCCCGGATACCCCCCGGCGCCAGCCTCGAGGGCAAGGCCAGACTGAGTTTCGAGGATTTCCTGCGCTGGGGCGTGGGCAAGATAAGCCCCTGTCCGGTGCAGGAGCATTAAAGCCGTCGCGAAAACCCGATAAAGGGCGACCGGGCGCGCCCGGCAGGAAGGTCTGACGTCACCGCGCGCGCAGAGAATTAGTTCGACGCTTCCGCGGGGATTTCTGCTGGTGCGAAGCCTGGGTCTGTTAACAAATTCTAATCGCGCAGCAGACGGATCGAGCCGCTGGCCTCGACGTTGACCCGGCTGGTCCCAGCCTCCATGGCCGGCGGCGCGGCCGCGGCGCGAGCCGTCGTTGCCATGGCTTCAGCGCGTACCGGGATCGGGGGCCGCCGCTCGCCGGTGCGAATGTCGACCGTTACCAGCTCGTAATCCTTCGCCCCCAGCGATCTGACAATCAACGCCGCGCGCTTCTGAAAGCCGGCGAGCACCTGCTCGACCAGAGCCTCCTCTACAGCCCGGCGCCTGTCGGGCGAGACAGAGAACCGCAGTGACTGCACCTGCAGCCGTTCCTGTAATACACCGATGAGCCGGCTGAGCCGATCGACCTCCTGTGACTCGAGCCGCAACTCCTGGCGTCCGCGCCAGCGAACGATCTTCCGCTCATCGTACACGGGGTAAGTCTGGTAGCCGGCGGTCTGTGCATCGATCCCCTTCTCGTCACGCGCCCGCTGCAGCGCCCAGTCCATGGCGCGGTTGATGGTCTCGGCCAGCTGCGCCGGGTCCCGGTCCTCGGCATTGACGGCCAGGGTCGCCTCCACGCGATCGTTTTCGACGTCCTCGTCCGCCTCGACACTGAAACTGACCTGATCGCGAAGCTGCTCCTCTGCGGCGGTGGCCGCGGCCGGCAGCAGCGCGAAAAGACTCCAGGCCAGCGATACACACAATGCATTTCTCATAACTTCATCCCCCGATCCAGATCGGCGATAAGGTCATCGGTGTCTTCCAGACCCACAGCCACCCGGACAAGCCCCTCGCTGATCCCGGCCTCCTGACGCTGCTCTGGCGTGAGCCGCCCATGAGTCGTGGTCGCGGGGTGGGTGACGGTGGTCTTGGTGTCGCCCAGATTGGCCGTGATCGAGCAGATACGGGTGCTGTCGATGAGCTTCCAGGCCGCTTCGCGTCCCCCCTCGACCTCGAACGATACAATCCCGCCGAAGCCGCTCTGCTGCTCGGCGGCGAGCGCGTGCTGGGGATGGGAGCTGAGACCGGGATAGTACACTCGCGTCACCGCCGCCTGCTCCTGCAGCCAGGACGCAAGCTTCAGCGTCCCCTTGCAGTGCGCCTGCATGCGTATCGACAGGGTCTCCAGACCCTTCAGAAACACCCAGGCATTGAACGCGCTCATGGTGGGCCCGCAGGTGCGCAGAAAGCCGTACACGTCCTTTCCGACGACGTCCGTCGAGCCGACGACCGCTCCGCCGATACAGCGACCCTGACCGTCCAGGTACTTGGTCGCCGAATGGATGACAATATCCGCACCCAGCTTCAATGGCTGCTGCAGGGCCGGCGTACAGAAGCAGTTGTCGACCACCAGCAGACAGTCCCTCGCCCGCGCGATGGCCGCCAGCGCCCGGATATCGGCGAGCTCGGTGAGGGGATTGGACGGCGTTTCGAGAAACAGCAGGCGGGTCTCGGGGCGAATCGCGGCCTCCCAGGCTTCCAGGTCCGCGAGGGCCACAAAGGTCGTATCGATTCCGAACTTCTGCAGATAGTTGGTGAACAGCAGCGTGGTGCTCCCGAATACACTGCGCGACGAGACAACATGATCGCCCGCCTGCAGCAGCCCCGCACAGGTCGCATAGATCGCCGACATGCCGGACGCCGTGGCCACACAGCACTCGCCGCCCTCCAGCGCCGCCAGGCGTTCCTCGAACGTGCGCACCGTGGGGTTGGTGAAGCGTGAATAGATATTGCCGGGCTGCTCGCCGGAGAAACGGGCGGCGGCCGCGGCCGAATTCTCGAACACGTAGCTCGAGGTCGGGAAGATCGGCTCGGCGTGCTCCAGCTCCGCCGTACGCCGCTGCCCGGCCCGCACGGCCAGCGTTTCAAATGCCAACGGCTTGTCCTGCGGATCGGGCATGCGTGCTCCTCTCGTTGTTTATAACACTGACAAAGCCTCATGTCTCTCGGCCGGACGCCGTGAACAAATCCCTGTAGGCTTGACGGCCGCATCCCTGCGGCCGACACCCGCCGACAGACACGAGGCTTTGTCAACGCAGGTTTCCGTAATACTTACCGGGTCACCGCGACGGAGGACCAGCGACGATAACCACGGGCGTCAGGCACTGTTGTAGAGATCGATGACCTGGCGCTCCGAAGTGCGCCGCTTATTCTTGGCCGAATCGCTGCGCGCGTGCTCCAGTCGTTCGAGATAGTCGGCGCTGACGTCGCCGGACACATACTCACCGGTAAACACCGAGCAGTCAAACTCAGTGATCGATTTGTTGCCGCGCTGCACCGTTTCGATCAAATCGTCCAGATCCTGGAACACCAGCCAGTCGGCGCCGATTGCGGAGGCGATCTCCTCCACGGTGCGCCCGTGGGCGATCAGCTCGTCTTTGGTCGGCATGTCGATGCCGTACACGTTCGGGTACCGCACCGGCGGGGCGGCCGAGGCGAAATAGACCTTCTTCGCGCCGGCGTCGCGTGCCATCTGGATGATCTGCTCCGAAGTCGTGCCGCGCACAATGGAATCATCCACCAGCATGACGGTCTTGCCCCGGAATTCCAGATCGATGGCGTTGAGCTTCTGGCGCACGGACTTCTTGCGCTCCTGCTGCCCGGGCATGATGAAGGTGCGGCCGATATAGCGGTTCTTGATGAAACCCTCGCGGTACTTGACGCCCAGATTATTGGCCAGCTGAAGTGCGGCCGTGCGGCTGGTATCCGGAATCGGTATGACCACATCGATGTCGTGATCCGGGCGTTGCCGGCGGATCTTTTCGGCCAGCCTCTCGCCCATGCGCAGGCGCGCCTTGTACACCGATATGTTGTCCATGATGGAATCCGGACGCGCCAGGTAGACGTGCTCGAATATGCACGGCGAATAGCGGGGATGCTCTGCGCACTGCTGCGTCGCGAGAGTGCCGTCGCGCCCGAAGAACACGGCCTCGCCGGGGCGCACGTCGTCGATCAGCTCGAAACCCAGCGCGTCGAGCGCCACGCTTTCGGATGCCGCCATGAGTTCCGGACCGCTGTCGGAATCGCGTCGACCATACACCAGAGGACGGATGCCGTGCGGATCCCGGAATGCGACGACACCGTAGCCCGTTATCATGGCCACCGCGGCATAGGCGCCCCGGCAGCGCCTGTGGACACCCGCCACGGCCTGGAAGACGTCCTCGACATCCACCCGCAGCTTGCCATGCCGCTGCAGCTCGTGGGCGAACACGTTCAGCAGCACCTCCGAATCCGAATCGGTGTTGATGTGGCGCAGGTCCTCCCGGAACAGGTTTTCCTTCAGCTCCTCCGCATTGATCAGGTTCCCGTTGTGCGCCAGTGTGATGCCGTAGGGCGAGTTCACATAGAACGGCTGGGCTTCGGCCGAGCTTTCACAACCGGCGGTCGGATACCGCACGTGCCCGATGCCCATGGTTCCGCGCAGGCGCAGCATGTGCCGGGTATGAAACACGTCCCGTACCAGTCCATTGTTCTTGCGCAGGTACAGCTGACTGCCTTCGCAGGTCATGATGCCCGCCGCGTCCTGACCCCGGTGCTGCAGAATCGTCAACGCGTCATAGATGGACTGGTTGACTGGGGTGTTGGAAACGATGCCGACGATGCCGCACACAGCTTTAACCTTCGCAGGTTAGTACTCTTACAATATGATATTACAAGAGTACTAGTAGTGAATGTTTTCGGCGACGTCGGGCGGCAGAAAGCTGCGCAGCCACAACGCCATGTCCTTGAAATGAACGAGCAACAGTGATTCGCTCCACCAGGGATCCTGCGGCAGGGCGGTCAACCCGGCCAACAGGACCAGTACCGCCACAATAACCATGCCCCGCGCGATGCCGAATACCATGCCCAGCGCCCGATCGGTCGCCGTCAGCCCGGTTTTCGCGACCAGCTGGCCGGCCAGAAAGTTGACCAGCCCCCCCAGGAGGACCGTGCTGATGAACAGCGCCGCAAATGCCACCACATCACTGATCGACGGCGTATCGATCCAGCGCGTCAGCCAGTTGCCGAGCTTTTCGAAAAAAAGTATCGCAACCCACAGCGCCAGTACCCAGGTGGTCAGAGACAGGGCTTCTTTGACGAATCCCCGCCAGAGGCTGAGCAACGCGGAAATCGTAATGATCGCCAGGAGAAAATAATCTGCCCAGGTCACCCGAAAAACTCGTGTTGCGTCGCGACATCCGCCCCGTCGGAGATTGTCATGCGCGTATTTTACGCGAAGCGTTGCGCGGATGGCGACCGGAAATTAGGACGGAGCCACGGCGGAACCGCATGCCGCAACGCGGCTGACAAGGCGCCAGCGTGCGCGTTCGGCAAGCGTCCAACGCCGCCGCGTCTGTCTGCGCGCCGCAGAGAGACCCGAGCGGCTCAGGGGTAGGACAACACCCGGCCTTCGAGCTCGAAGGTCTTCGCCAGACGCTGGCGGGTCTGCTCCGCCTCACCGCGTTCGAGAAAGGGTCCGACGCGCACCCGGTAGAAGGTCTTATCGTTGATCCGGACTTTTTCGACCTGGGTCGTGAAGCCCTTCTGGCGCGCCTTGTCGCGCAGCGCCATGGCCTTGTCCTGACCGGAGAAGCTGCCGAGCTGAACCACCCAGCTGCCCAGGGGCTTCGCCTCGACCTCATCGGCCGGCGCCTGGGGTGGCGGCGTCATGTCCGGTGCCTTCGCAGTCGGGGCTGCGGCGGGCGACCCCGCCGTTGACGCTTCGGGCACAGGCGCCTGTTCGGCCTGCGCCGCGCGCGGCGGCGCCTCGGGGAGCGGAGCCGCGTCGGTCTCCGGCGCTGGCTCGGCGTCCGGCGCTGGCTCGAGGTCGGACAGCGGCTCGGGCGCGGTTTCGACGACCGATGTACCCGGCTCGACCGGAAGCGTATCCGCGGTCGGAAACGGCTCCAGTGGACGCTCCGGCCCGGGATCGACGAACTCGGGCAACGCCTCGAGCTCGGGCACCAGCGTATCGCTCGGCCCTTCCAGCAGCATTGGAATGAAAATCACGCCCAATGCCACCAGCACGATGGCACCGACCAGTCGCTGTTTCATCAGAAAGTCCATATCCTGTGACTACCCAAACGCGGGCTCGAGAGACGCCCACTCCGCTACCGTGTAGAAAGACCCGCATACGAGCACGCGATCGCCGGCGGCAGCGCCACGCTGCACGGCTGCCAGGGCCTGCACGGCGCCGCCGTGGCAGCTCACCCGATCTGCACCGACGACCGCAGCGATGCGCGCGGCAAGCTCCTGCGGCGGGCTGGCGCGCGCCCCCTTCAGGCCCACGGCGTGCCAGTGGTCTATCTGCGGACCGAGCGCCCGTACAAACGATTCGACATCTTTGTCGCGCAGCATGCCGATCACGGCGTGGGTCTTTCCCGCCGGCGGCACATGCGCCATGGCGGCCGCCAGCGCCTGGGCCGCCTGCGCATTATGGGACACATCCAGAACCTGTTCCACCTTACCCGCGATGGTCTGAATCCGCCCCGGCAGCTGCGCGTGACGCAGGCCGGAATCGATGGCGGCCCGCGTTACGGGGAGTCGATCGGCGAGCATCTCGAGCACCATCAGCACACTCGCGGCATTGGCCAGCTGGTGCGCACCGCTCAGCGGCAACAGCGGCAGATCACGATAACTGCTGTTTTCACCCTGCCAGTGCCAGCGCGGCCCCGCCAGCTCGAGACGGTAATCCCTTCCCAGCACCCGGAGGTCGGCGTCGCTGGCTTCGGCCTGCTCCCATACGCTGCGCGGCGGGTCGGGATCGCCGCACACCGCCGGCTTCGCGGCACGAAAAATGCCGGCCTTCTCCCTGCCGACAGACTCCCGGTCGGGTCCGAGCCACTCCAGGTGATCCAGCCCGACGCTGCTGAGCAAGGCGGCATCCGGATCGAGGATATTGACCGCGTCGAGACGACCACCCAGCCCCACCTCGAGCAAGGCCACGTCGAGCTGTGCGCTGCACATGATGTCCAGCGCGGCGAGGGTACCGAATTCGAAGTACGTCAGGGTGTCGAGCCCGCGCGCCCGGTCGACGCGGGCGAAGGCCTCGCAGAGCCTTCGGTCGGCAACCGCTTCCCCCTGGAGCCGGACCCGCTCGTTATAACGAAACAGATGCGGCGAGGTGTAGCAGCCAACCCGATACCCCGCCCGGGTCAGGATGCCTTCCAGCATCGCTATACATGAGCCTTTGCCGTTGGTCCCGGCGACGGTGATCACCGTCTTCGCGGGCGCCGTGCATCCCAGGCGCGCGGCGCCCCGGCCGACGCGCTCCAGGCCCAGGTCGATACTCGAAGGGTGAAGGCCTTCCTGCCAGCGCAGCCACTCGTCGAGCGAGCTGAAACGAGGTGAGCGTCGAGACATCAATTCGCCGTCGGCTGGCCCTGCCAGTGGCCGCGTCTGCCGCCGCGGCCGCCAGAGCCCTGCCGGTTCAGCTCAGTGGGGCGTGGTGGGTCAGCATGGCCAGGAGGCTGGCGATGCGCTCGCGCATCTCGCGGCGGTCGACAATCATGTCGATGGCGCCATGGTCCAACAGGAATTCGCTGCGCTGGAACCCCTCGGGCAGGGTTTCGCGGACCGTCTGCTCGATGACGCGCGGTCCGGCGAAGCCGATCAACGCCTTGGGTTCGGCGATATTGATGTCACCGAGCATGGCCAGACTGGCGGACACACCGCCCATAGTGGGATCGGTCAAAACCGAGACGAAGGGAATACCGGCCCTGGACAGGCGCGCCAGTGCCGCGCTGGTTTTGGACATCTGCATGAGCGAAAACAGGGATTCCTGCATACGCGCTCCGCCGCTTGCCGAGAAACACACCAGGGCGGCCTTGTGCTCCAGACTGGCATTGACGCCGCGCACAAAGCGCTCGCCGGCGACCGAGCCCATGGATCCGCCCATGAAGCCGAACTCGAACGCTGCGGCGACCAGGGCAATGCCTTCAACCTGGCCCCGCATGACGACCAGGGCGTCGGTCTCGGCGGTGCTCTTCTGGGCCTGTTTGAGCCGATCGACGTACTTTTTGCTGTCCTTGAATTTCAGCGGGTCGGTGGGCTGCACCCCGGTGCCGATCTCCTCTCGCGGCTCGGGATCCAGGAACAAGTCCAGCCTGCGCCGTGCGCCGATGCGCATGTGGTGGTCACACTTGGGACAGACCTCCTGGTTGCGCTCCAGCTCAGTGCGGTAGAGCACCGCGTCACAGGCCGAGCACTTGCTCCACAACCCCTCTGGGACCGTGCGCCTGGATCTGCCTTCGGTCCGGATGCGCGATGGCATCAGCTTCTCAAACCAGCTCATCGTCTGTTCCCTGAACCCCTGTCGTCCACCGTCAGGGCAAGGCCGCGACCGCAAGGCGATCCATGGCCCGCCGCATGTCGGCGATCACCCCCGGCGCCTGGACGAGAATCTCACCGGGTGTGTCGGCCAGCTCCGCGATGCGCTTGACAAGCGCGCTGCCGACGACCACGGCGTCTGCAAATTCGGCAATGCTGGCCGCAGACTGCGCATCGCGGATGCCGAATCCCACGCCGATCGGCAGATCCGTATTACTGCGGATCTGCGCCACCTTCTCCCGGACCGATCTTACGTCCAGCCGGTTGGCGCCCGTGACGCCCTTGAAGGAAACGTAGTAGAGAAATCCGCCGCCGCACTGGGCCATCTGTCTGATCCGGCTCTCGTCGCTGGTAGGCGCTGCGAGAAAGATCGGATCCAGCTCGCCGGCCTTGAGACTCTCGACCAGCGCGTGCGCCTCCTCCGGCGGCAGATCGACCGTCAACACGCCGTCCACCCCGGAATCCTGGGCGGCCGACGCGAAGTCAGCATAGCCCATCACTTCGATCGGATTGAGGTAGCCCATCAACACCACCGGCGTGTGGGCGTTCTTTTCCCGGAAGCTGCGCACCATGTCCAGCACCTGCCTCAGGCTGACATGGTGTTTGAGCGCGCGCTCGCAGGCGGCCTGAATCACAGGCCCGTCCGCCATGGGATCGGAGAAGGGTACGCCGAGCTCGAGCAGATCGGCGCCCGCATCGACCAGCGCGTGCATCAGGGGAACGGTGATCGCGGGCTGGGGGTCGCCGGCCGTGATATAGGGAATCAACGCCGTGCGCCCCTGCTGGCGCAGCGTCTGGAAGCATGCGCCGATACGGCTCATACCTCGATGCCCTCCAGCGCCGCCACCGTATGGATATCCTTGTCGCCGCGACCCGAGAGGTTGACTACCAGGATCTGGTCCCGATCCAGGGTCGGCGCAAGCTGGCCGGCATAGGCCAGCGCATGACTCGATTCCAGCGCGGGGATGATCCCCTCGCTGCGCGTCAGCACGTGGAAGGCATCGAGCGCCTGCTTGTCGGTCACCGCGACGTAGCGGGCACGGCCGGAATCCTTGAGCCATGCATGCTCCGGACCCACGCCGGGATAGTCGAGGCCCGCGGAAACCGAGTGGGTCTCGATGATCTGACCGTCACGGTCCTCCATGAGGTAGGTGCGGTTACCGTGCAGGACGCCAGGGCTGCCCGCACACAGTGGAGCGGCGTGCCTCCCGCTCTCCAGCCCTTCGCCACCGCCCTCGACGCCGTACATGGCGACCTCCGCATCTTCCAGGAAGGGGTAGAACAGACCTATCGCGTTCGAGCCACCGCCGACGCAGGCAATCAGCGCGTCGGGCAGTCGTCCGGCCTGCGCGAGTATCTGGCTCCGGGTTTCGCGTCCGATCACGGCCTGAAAATCCCGCACCATGGCCGGATAGGGATGCGGCCCGGCAACCGTTCCGATAATGTAGAAGGTGTCGTCGACATTGGTCACCCAGTCGCGCATGGCTTCATTCAGGGCATCCTTCAGCGTTTTGGATCCGGATTCGACGGACACCACCCGCGCCCCGAGCAGGCGCATGCGATAGACGTTGATCGCTTGGCGCTGGATGTCCTCTGCGCCCATGTACACCACGCATTCCATACCGAGGCGCGCCGCCACCGTCGCCGTCGCGACGCCGTGCTGACCGGCGCCCGTCTCTGCGATCACCCGTTTCTTCCCCATGCGCCTGGCCAGCAGCGCCTGACCGACGGTGTTGTTGATCTTGTGCGCGCCGGTGTGGTTCAGGTCTTCGCGCTTGAGATAGATTTGTGCGCCACCCAGCTCACGGCTCCAGCGCTCAGCGTGGTACAGCGGGGAGGGCCGCCCGACGAACTGGGCCAGGTCGGCGTCCAGCTCGGCCTGAAACTCGGGGTCCTTGACGTATTTCTCGTAGGCGAGGCGCAGCTCCTCCAGCGGCCCCATGAGGGTTTCGGCCACAAAGCGGCCGCCATACGGCCCGAAATGCCCCCGGGCATCCGGCAAATCCTTCAGCGACACCGAATCATCAGCCCGCTTCGCTTGCATCACCACGTTCGACACCTCGCATGAATGCGTCAATCTTTTCCGCCGACTTGACGCCTTTGGCCAGCTCGACGCCGCTGCTGACGTCGACGGCATAGGGTCGAGTCGATTCGATCGCCCGCGCGACGTTGTCCGGCGTCAGGCCGCCGGCCAGGACCAGCGGCTTGCCCATCGACCGCGGCCAGCTGAGCCAGTCGAACGCCACCCCGCCACCGCCGTGTGTATCCGGCTGGTAGGCATCGAGCAGAAAGCCCACTGCCCCGGAGTGCCCTTCCATCACCTGGCGCGGGTCCCTGCCCGGCGCCATCGCGACGGCCTTGATGTACGGTCGCGCAAAGCCCCCGCAGTCCCGGGGCGACTCGTCGCCGTGAAATTGCAGCAGGTCAAGGGGAAGCGCGCTCAACACCGCCGCGATGCGCTCGCGGGGGGAATTTACGAACAGCCCTACCACGCTGACAAACGGCGGCAACGCGGCGCAGATCGCCCGGGCCCGATCCAGATCCACGAAACGCGGACTGCGTTCGTAAAACACCAGCCCGATGGCGTCGGCGCCCGCCCGTGCCGCCGCTTCCCCGTCCTCGGGACGCGTTATTCCACATATTTTGACACGGGTGCGCATTACGATCAGCAAAAATGACAAATCCGGCTGCATATCTTAGCAGAATCCGCGCCAGATCAGGGATTTTGACCGCCAGCTCGGGGCGTTATGCGAAGCGCGGCAGCTCGCCCTGCGGCGCGAGGCGAAACCGGGCGGGATAACGCACACCGACCAGGTAAAGGCCCGTCGCCGGAGCGGTCACCCCCGCCTGCGCACGGTCCCGCTTTTCGAGCACCCGGGCCACCCAGTCCGGGCTCCGCTCTCCGCGACCGACCGACATGAGGACGCCGGCAATGTTGCGCACCATGTGATGGAGAAAACCGTTGGCTTCGACATCCAGGTACAGGTAGTCTCCGGCGCGGCGGACCTTCAACCGGTGTATCGTTCGGCGCGGGCTTTTCGCCTGACAGGCGAGCGCCCGGAATGACGAGAAATCGTGCTCCCCGATCAGATGCCTGGCTGCAGCCGCCATCCGCCCTTCCTCGAGCGGTTGATGCGTCCAGGCCACACGCTGACGCAGCAGGGCGCTGCCCACCGGTCGGTTCAGGATCAGATACCGATAACACCGCGCCCGGGCCGAAAATCGCGCATGAAAATCATCGTCCATCGGCTGGATCGAGAGTACCCGAACATCATCGGGCAGGTTTGCATTGGTCCCCAGCAGCCAGGAGCGCTCGCTGCGCCACGCATCGGTGTCAAAGTGGACGACTTGCCAGGTCGCATGCACACCGGCGTCCGTGCGTCCGGCACAGGCCGTGTAAACCGGATGGTCGGCGACTCGCGACAGAGCCACCTCGAGGTCTGACTGCACAGTCCGGGCATGTTGCTGGCGTTGCCAGCCGGAGAACCCACTCCCGTCATATTCCACCGCACAGGCGAAACGCATCAGTGTTTCTGGTCTATTTGTTCTTGAGGTAGAGATTATCGTCGAAGCTGCTCACCCAGCCGGGCTTGAGGGCCACCAGGGCGGTCATGATCATGCCGTTCACGAACGCTTCGGAGAAAAAGATCAGCGGGAAAAACGGATAGTACTGGTAGCTCAGCCACTCGCTACTGGCGTTGTCGGCGATCCAGACCGCGAAGGCACCGAGCAGGCCGACGGCAAGGGTGGACAAGCCGGCGGCAAGGAAGCCGTTAACGTATATGTAGACGAAGAAGTTGTGCGGCAGCCTGCGTCGGGCCATGTGCAGCAGCGCCTGGGTGACGAGGATCGGCACACAGCCTGACACCAGCACGTTCAGGCCGAGGGCCTCCCAACCGCCACCCTGGTTGATGAGGCTGCCGATGGACACCAGGACGACGGCGATCACCGCGTAGGCCCACCCGAACATCAGGGTGATCGCCGTGACGCCCAGCAGGTGAAAGTTCAGTGCGGGCAGAACCCCCACGTGGGTGTTCCACAACAGCAACAGGATCACGCAGGCCGCGAAGTACACATGGGTGAATTCGCTGCTGCGCAGACGCGCGAGCGGCGCACGCCGTAACGCCGCTGCAACGACGAACAGAAGCACCGCATTTGCCGGCCAGAGCATGCCGGCGGGGAACAACGGGGCGGGAAAATCCACGCGCACACCTGCCGATCCGGTCTCCACGAGAATCCCTTCCGGGAGCATCCGTTACAATGATGGCTCTGATCAATCCAGAGGTGCCCGTCAACGCCGACACACTCCGGAGCTCCCGTTCTCGGCAACCACCGTCCTGGAGATTGCCCGGTTATCGAAACGCGGCCTCGAGCCCACTTCCCGCGATGAACGGTTAGTTCAGAGGTCTCAGAGTATAGCGCTGTGCCGGGCGGCCATTAAATCCCGGAACAGAAAAATCCCCGCAACTGCGGGGATTTTTCTTGGGTGCGGGACGGATCACCGTCAGGCGATTTTGGCCAGGATCTGCTCGGCCTCACTCCTCTGGTCGTCGCTGCCTTCCTCGATGACTTCGTCGAGAATGGTGCGCGCCCCCTCGGGATCTCCCATATCCAGATAGGCACGGGCCAGGTCGAGCTTGGTGGAAACCTCGTCCAGATCGGCCAGCTCACCGTCGCCGGGAAGATCGGCTTCTTCCTCACCGCCCAGATCAAACCCTTCCAGATCGAACTCGAGGGTGTTGTCCTGCTCGACCTGGATCCTGTCAGGCTCGATGCTGTCCATGGATGCTTCGAGCACCGGCCCGGGAACCTCAGGCCCGTCCGACACCACTTCCGGAGGGGTAAACTCAGCGCTGTCTGGCTTGAGCAGGTCCTCCTCCGCTTCATCGAAATCGAATTCGCCCCCCATGCCGAGCTCTACAGCGGAGCCCGCCTCCTCGTCCGTCCTCGTATCCTCGGCCGCTGCCGCCGCATCGGCATCGGTATCCATTACCACGGTGAGGGTCTCCGTCCGGTCCTCTTCGTCCGTGACGGCATCCAGAACGGTTCCCTGCTGATACAAGGGGTTATCGGGGCTGATCTCACGGCCCATCTCGGCGATCTTTTCCCAGACGGGATCATCGCCGCCATCCAGGCGATCGAAGACGCGCTGTGCGTGCTCATCGAATGCGGCCTGGTTGCTGGCCGCCAGATAGATTTCCAGCAGTTTGAGCTCGAGCTCCGGCTGCTCGGGGCTCGCCGCCAGGGCGTCCTTTATCAGATCCTCCGCCTGCTGGTAGCGGCCGTAGGCGAGATAGACGTCCGCCTCGGCGAGCGGATCGGCTTCGCCGTCGCTCTTCATCGCTCCCATGTCGCTGACAGCGAATTCCGACAGCAAGGACGATGCTGCCGCGCTCGAGTGCGCAGATGCCGATGCCGCGGACGCCGCTTCCTCATCCGACGAGGCTGAAGATTTCTCCTGAGCCGCCTGGAGAATGCTTTCCTGGAACTCGGGATCTCCGTCGCGCTTCCTCCGCAACCCCAGGAAAGCCGCCAGCAGCAGCACTGTTGCACCGGCACCCAGCCACAGGGGGTTGGCCAACAGGCGGTCAACCAACCCCGGACTGGTGAAGGTTTCGGCTGCAGGGGGTTCCGCCGCCACCGCCGGCTCGACGAACATCTCGGTCTCTGCCCCCGTCTCGATCTCCCCGGCTTCCTGCGGCTCACCGAGATCAACCGGTGGCTCGATGGCCTCCTCAGTAACGCCCGGGTCGACGCCGGCAAAGCCCTCACCGAGACCCTCATCTACGGAAACGGCAGCCAGCGGCGGAACTACGGCCGTGTCCTCGGGTGCACCGGCAACGACGGTGGGCTCGGAAACGTCCTCCTGACCCATCTGATCGGCGGCTGCCGCGGCCCCGTCGGCCATCTCCTCGCCCGTCACTGCCGAGGCAACGGCGTCAGCGTTCGCGCTGTCCGCTGCCTCACCGGCCGTGGACAGCTCATTTCCGCCTTCCTGGGGCTGGCCAAGCTCGTCACCCACCTGGGCCTGAAGCCTGGCCAGCTCATCGTCCTTGAGCTGGATCAGGCGCTGCATATTCTGGATCTGCTCTTCGAGCACACTCATGCGAGTGGCCATCTCTTCGCTCTGACGACGTTGGGCTTCCAGGGCCTCATTCGCAATCATCAGCTCGTTCTGCAGCGCCTTCAGATCCGGTACGGCCTCCCCACTGCCCCCGTCGACGCCGGCCTCGGAAAGATCCGGCGCCACCAGCTCCAGACTGGCATCGGGGACATCGGCGGCGGTAGCGGTGCCGGAGGGCGCAACCGGCGATTCCGACGCCGCAGCGAGGTCCCGGGCTTGGCGCCATTCCGCGTACTGTCTGCGTGTCTCGCGCAGCGCTTCGGCCTGGCTCATACGGGTGAGCTCTTCACGGTCGGGCACCCGCAGGACATAACCCGCTTTCAGGTTGTTGATATTGTTGTCAATGAACGCCTCCGGATTGGCCCGCAGCAATCCCAGCATGGTCTGTTCGATGCTTACGTCCGCATCCGGGCGCACCTGCTGTGCAATGTGCCAGAGCGTGTCATTACGCTGGGTCGTGTACTCGGTCGGAGCGGCCGACACCGGGGGCAGTTTTGCCGCATGGGTCACGCGACTCGACGGCGTCGCGGGCGCCGGACGCAACGCGGCACGGGCGGCCGGCACCTGCAGGGCCGGGGCCGGGGCGGGCATGGTCAGGGGTGGATCCACCAGGACGGTATATTCGCGCACCAGCTTTCCCTTGCTCCAGGACAGCTCCAGGAGAAAATCCAAAAACGGCTCGCGCACCACATCGCGGCTGCTGATGTGAAGCACCGGTTTTCCGTCGGCATTGGTCGTGACGTCGAACTGGAGCTTGTTCAGAAACAGGGGACGCTCGATGCCCGCCCGGGCAAATGCCTCGGGTGAAGCGACCTCGACCTTGAGCTCCTCGAGCTCCTCGCGCGTCGCAGAGAGCAGCTCGACTTCTGCATCAAGTGGCTGATTCAGCGCCGATTTGAGCTCGATTTCACCGAGCCCCAGAGCGACCGCGGTGCCCGCGCTCAACGTGCCTACCACTGCCATGGCCAAGGCCGATTTCCTGAACATAACGCTCCCCTTTTCTCCCTAAGTTCCCACCCATGCAGCGAATCCGGCCTGCCCGCAGGCCGGATTCTCCACGCGAGACGAAGCCCTTCGAAACGATCTCTCGCCGTGGCGCCTAAAGATAGTTTTTTACCAGTATTTCAGCAATCTGAATACTATTCAGGGCTGCGCCTTTGCGCACATTATCGGCGACCACCCACAAATCTAAACCTCGCGGGTGGGAGATGTCTTCCCGTATCCGACCTACGTATACAGGATCCGTGTTCGCGCCCTCGGTCACCGCGGTGGGATAACCACCGTCTTTGTGTTCGTCTATCACTACGACGCCCGGCGAGCGGTCGAGCAGCTCGCGGCATTCGCCGGCCGTCATCTTGTCCCGGGTCTCGACATGCACGGCTTCCGAGTGTCCGTAGAAGACCGGAACGCGTACCGCCGTAGGATTGACCTGGATGGAATCGTCACCCAAGATTTTGCGCGTCTCCCAGACCATTTTCATCTCTTCCTTGGTGTACCCATTGTCCTGAAACGCATCGATGTGGGGCAGGACATTGAAAGCGATCTGCTTGGGATACACGTGGGCTTCAATCGGTTTGGCGTTGAGCAACCCGGCCGTTTGCCGGGCAAGCTCTTCAATGGCCTCCTTGCCGGTACCGGAGACCGCCTGGTAGGTGCACACATTGATACGCTCAATACCCACGGCATGGTAGATCGGCTTCAACGCGACCAGCATCTGGATGGTCGAGCAGTTCGGGTTGGCAATAATCCCGCGTCGCCGGTAGGCCGAGATCATGTCCGGATTGACTTCGGGTACCACCAGCGGAATCTGCGCATCGTAACGGAATTGGGAGGTATTATCGATCACCACGCAGCCCGCGGCGGCCGCCCTCGGCGCATGGGTCTCCGACACGGAAGCGCCGGCCGAGAAAAGCCCGATCTGAGCCCGGGAGAAATCGAAGTCGGTGAGATTCTGCACCGTCAGCTGTCCGCCCTGAAAGCTCACCTTGCTGCCGGCCGAACGCTCGCTGGCCAGCGCATGAACTTCACCGAACGGAAAACGGCGCTGCGCGAGAATCTCCAGCATTGTCTCACCGACGGCCCCTGTGGCACCCACAACTGCAACATCGAACGTGCGACTCATGACAACCCCCGAGGGACAAACCGCTCAACCGAAAAGGAACACAAAGACCGCGACGGATCAAGGCATCCGCCCGAAACCAGGCGCCGCTCAGCCGCCGCGTCGCGTTGCAGCGATCGTTTCACGGCGCCCCTTGCCGGTGCAGGAGCTCAGTCCAGCGCCGCAACGACGGCGTCGCCCATTTCCGTCGTACCTACGCTCGCCTGCCCCTCGGCTGCGATATCCATGGTGCGGAGCCCCTGGTCCAGAACCCGGCCCACAGCAGCCTCGACCCGCTGGGCGTAGCCCGGCAGACCGAAACTGTACCGCAACATCATGGCGACTGACAGAATGGTCGCAAGTGGATTGGCGACGCCGCGGCCCGCGATGTCCGGCGCCGAGCCGTGAATCGGCTCGTACATGCCTTTGCCGCGGGCGTCCAGCGACGCCGACGGTAACATGCCGATCGAACCGGTCAACATCGCCGCGGCGTCTGAGAGGATATCGCCGAACATATTGGTGGTCACGATGACATCGAACTGTTTCGGTGCCCGCACCAGCTGCATGGCCGCATTGTCGACATACATGTGGCTCAGCGCCACATCCGGATAGTCCTTACCGATACGGTTCATCACCTGACGCCACAGCTCGGTGACCTCGAGCACGTTCGCTTTGTCCACGGAGCAGACACGTCTGTCCCGCTTGCGTGCGATTTCGAAGGCGGAGCGGCCGATGCGCTCAATTTCGGACTCCCGGTAGACCAGGGTGTTGAATCCCTGCTTTTCGCCGTTGTCCAGGGTGCGGATGCCGCGCGGCTGACCGAAATAGATGCCACCGGTGAGCTCGCGCACGATCATGATATCCAGACCCGACACCACCTCGGGCCTGAGCGTGGAGGCCTGCGCAAGCTGGGGGTACAGGATGGCCGGGCGCAGGTTGGAAAACAGCCCGAGTTCCGAGCGCAGACCGAGCAGCCCCTGTTCCGGGCGCAAGTGACGATCCAGGGACTCGTACTGAGGCCCGCCCACGGCCCCCAGCAGAATGGCGTCAGCCGCGCGCGCCTGCTCGAGCGTCTGTGCCGGCAGCGGCTCCCTCCTGGCGTCGTATGCCGCGCCCCCCACCAGCCCCTCCTCGAGCTCCACCTCCAGACCGCTGCTGACGAGCTTGTGCAGCACTTTGACGGCCTCGGCAATGATCTCCGGACCGATGCCGTCACCAGCCAAAACAAGAATTTTCTTCTTAGCCACAGGATTACGTCCGTTTGTTTACCAGCTGCTCATTGAGGCCGCCGCGCTCCAGGAGTTTTGGAGGATTACCCAACGGATCACGTCTGGCGCTGGCGCTCAGCCGGAGCATCCGGGAACAGCCAGGGTGCCTCCCGCCTGCGCCGCGCCTCATAGGCCCTGATGTCGTCGGCATGCCGCAGGGTGAGAGCGATGTCATCCAGGCCGTTGAGCAGACAATACTTGCGAAACGCGTCGACCTCGAAGTGCAGGCTCTCGCCGTTGGGCTGGATTATGATCTGATGCTCGAGGTCCACCTGGAGGCGATAATCCACGTCGGCCTCCACCGCCTCGAACAGCCTGTCCATCAGGGACGCATCCAGCACGATCGGGAGTACACCGTTCTTGAAACAGTTGTTGAAAAAAATGTCCGCGAAGCTCGGCGCGATCACCACACGAAAGCCTGCGTCCTGCAGCGCCCAGACGGCGTGCTCGCGCGATGAGCCACAGCCGAAGTTCTCCCGGGCAAGGAGAATCTGCGCTCCATTGTAGCGAGGCTGGTTCAACACAAAATCCGAATTCAGCCTGCGCTTGCTGTGATCCTGTCCGGGCTCGCCCGGCTCGAGATAGCGCCAATCATCGAACAGATTGGGCCCGAAGCCGCTGCGCTTGACCGATTTGAGATACTGCTTGGGGATAATGGCGTCGGTGTCGACATTGGGCCGATCCAGGGGTGCCACCAGTCCATCGAGCCTAGTGAATTTCTCCATGATTTCCTCGTCGTTCACCACAAAGGGACACAAAGGCACACGACGGATTTGGTCGCTCAAAACCGTGGGGCGCCTTCGTGGTCAACCCTCACCCCATTGCCTGACATCCACGAAATGCCCGGCCACCGCCGCCGCGGCGGCCATCGCCGGGCTCACCAGATGCGTGCGCCCACCGGCGCCCTGGCGTCCCTCGAAATTGCGATTCGAGGTCGAAGCGCAGCGTTCACCCGGCTGCAGCCGGTCCGCATTCATGGCCAGGCACATCGAGCAGCCCGGCTCCCGCCACTCGAAGCCGGCTTCGATGAAAACCCGGTCCAGGCCCTCGGCTTCGGCCTGCTTCTTCACCAGCCCGGACCCCGGCACGACCATCGCCTGCTTTACGCCCGGCGCGACCCGGCGTCCCCTGGCGACCGCCGCGGCGGCCCGCAGGTCTTCGATGCGTGAATTGGTGCACGACCCGATGAAGACGCGATCCAGCGCGATGTCCGTGATCGGTGTCCCGGCCGCGAGCCCCATGTATTCCAGTGCCCTGCACATGCCGTTACGTTTGACCGCGTCGGTTTCCACAACGGGATCCGGGATGCGGCCGTCCACCGGCACCACCATCTCCGGTGACGTCCCCCAGGTCACCTGTGGCCTGATCGCCTCGGCCCGGAGGGTCACCTGGCGGTCGAACACGGCGTCCGGGTCACTGACCAGTGTGCGCCACTCCGCCGCCGCGGCTTCCCACTGCTCCGCCGGCGGTGCGAATGGCCGCCCGGCGATATAGTCGATGGTCTTCTGATCGACGGCGACCATGCCGGCGCGCGCCCCGGCCTCGATCGCCATATTACAGACGGTCATACGCCCTTCCATCGACAGCGATGCGATGGCGCTTCCGGCGAACTCGATCGCGTAGCCGGTACCGCCTGCGGTACCGATTTCACCGATAATCGCCAGCGCCACGTCCTTGGCCGTCACACCCGGCCCGAGGCGGCCCTCCACAGACACCCGCATGTTGCGCGACTTCTTCTGAATCAGGCACTGGGTCGCCAGCACGTGCTCCACCTCGGAGGTTCCGATGCCGAAAGCCAGAGCACCAAAAGCACCATGCGTCGAGGTATGCGAGTCACCACAGACCACGGTCATCCCCGGCAGGGTAGCTCCCTGCTCGGGGCCGATGACGTGCACAATCCCCTGGCGCAGGTCGTTCATGTGAAACTCGGTGATGCCGAAGTGATCGCAGTTCTCATCCAGTGTCTGCACCTGCAACCGCGACACCGGATCCTCGATCCCCCCGACACCGCCCGCGCGCGCCGTAGTGGGCACATTGTGATCGGGCACCGCCAGTACCGACAGGGTGCGCCACGGCCTGCGCCCGGCCAACCGCAAGCCCTCGAACGCCTGGGGAGACGTCACCTCGTGGACCAGGTGACGGTCAATATAAATGAGACAGGTGCCGTCCCGGTCCTCGCGCACCACGTGCGCATCCCACAGCTTGTCGTAAAGGGTCCTGTGACGCATGCCTACCTCCCGCCTGGATCTGCATCCTAACTTCCTCTGATGAATAACTCAAATTCATATTTTTAATTTATTTCATAACCTATTAGAATACATTCCACCCGGAATAAAAGTATCGAAGTGCCGAATCCCCGCGTCATGAACCCTTGCGGCACCCGACTCGTCTCGCGCGGCCAGCAATCAGCGACAAGCGCGGTCGGCCGGGGCTCCGCCGACAGTTTTTCGAGAAAAGTATGGAAGTCGCTGCGCTGAAAGCCTTTATCGCGGTAGCCCGGACTGGATCCTTCTCGCTGGCAGCCGCCGAGCTATTCCTCACTCAACCCGCGGTCAGCAAGCGAATCTCCGGACTGGAGACCGAGCTGGAAACCCGGCTCTTCGACCGTATCGGGCGCACCGTGGTGCTGACCGAGGCGGGACGCGCCTTGCTGCCACGGGCCCGGCGGATTCTACTGGAGCTGGAAGACAGCGCGCGCGCCATCGCCAGTCTGAGCGGCGAGGTTCGCGGGAGGCTGCATTTCGGGACCAGTCATCACATCGGGCTGCACCGCCTGCCCCCGGTCTTGAAACGGTTCACCCACGAGTACCCCCAGGTTCGGCTCGACATACACTTCATGGACTCCGAGGCCGCCTGTCATGCCGTGGAGCAGGGCGAGCTTGAGCTTGCGATCGTCACGCTTCCCCCCCGGCCGTCAGCCGCCCTCAGCACCCGGATGATCTGGCCGGATCCACTCGAAGTCGCGGTGTCCCGGGAGCACCCGCTGGCGCGCGGGGGCGAGGTCAGACCGGAAGATCTGGCCGAACAGCCGGCCATTCTTCCGGCGCCGACCACCTTTACGCGGCAGATTGCCGAACAGGAGTTCCGCGGACTCGGGCTGGAGCTGGATATCGCACTGTCGACCAATTACCTGGAAACCATCAAAATGCTGGTTTCGGTTGGCATGGGCTGGAGCCTGCTCCCTGCCACCATGCTGGACCAGCAGCTCCAGCTGCTGAGGGTACCCGGGCTGGCTCTGCAACGCGCCCTGGGCGTCGTGCATCACCGGGAGCGTACCCTGTCCAATGCGGCGACGGCGCTGATCGGCCTGCTGCAATAGGTTTTCACTGCACCGACGCCCGTCTTTTCGCGACGGGAGGTGCTACTCGATAATGGCCGCCGATTCGGATTACCATGCGCAATCGATCGTGACGAAGCCCGGTGCCAGCACCCGCCAGGAATGCCTCCATGAAACAGTCTCTTCGCCTGCTCAGTCTGCTCGGCCTGCTCCTGCTGCTCGGGCTGTCCCGGAGCGGGCTTGCGGCCGACGAGAGTCCGCCCGTCACCGGAGACACGCTCAAGGCGTTGATCGCCGAAGTCGAGGCGACAGCCGAGCTCAAGGATACCGTCAAGAACCGGCTCACCGAGCTATATCGCAAGAGTCTCACGAATCTGGAAAGGCGGAGCTCCTACGAAGCCAAGGCCGAAGCCTTCCGGGAGGCCGTGCGAACCGCGCCCGAAGAAACCGCAGTCATTCGGGAGAAACTCGAGGAAACCCGTCAGACGCCCGCGGCAGAGGAGCTCCGGATATCGGACCAGACACCACTGTCGGAGATCGAGCAGCTGCTGATCAAGGAGAAGGCCAACCGCACCGCCGTTCAGGCCAAGCTCGACGATATTGAGGAGCAGCTCGCCAGAGAAGCCGCCCGGCCCGCGTCGGCCCGGGAGCGGATGAGCAAGACGGTGCAGCGCCGCGAGGCGATCGCCGATGAGCTCGAACTGACAATACCCACGGATCAATCGGCGGAGGTCTCCGAGGCCAGGCGCTGGGTACTACAGACCGAGGACGCCGCGCTCGCCTCCGAGATCAAGATGCTGGATCAGGAGCTGCTGAGTCAGCCGGCACGCCTCGAGCTGCTCGAGGCAAGGCGCGACCGGAACCTCCTGTCGCTGGAACGGATCGACACCCGAATCCAGCTGCTGGAAACCATGCTGGGCGGCAAGCGGCTGGCGGAAGCCCAGCGCGCGATTGCCGAGGCTGCGACCGCGAAACAGGAAGCCATGGGCAAGCACCGGCTGGTGCGCGAGCTGGCAGAACAGAATGCGGCGCTCAGCGAGCAGATTGGCTCCATGGCCGCTCAGCTCGAGGAGATCGCCACAGCCGAAGCCAGGGCGAGCCGGGAGGCCAAGCGCCTGACCGAAGAGCTGCGCAACACCGAGCAGAAAGTGGAGCTGGCGGGCATGAGCCAGGCGCTCGGACGCGTGCTCCTGGAGCAACGCCGCAACCTGCCGAACCCGCGCCTGTTCCGCGCCAAGGCCGAGGAGCGGGAAGCCCGGATTTCGGAGATCAGCCTCAGCCAGATCCAGCATGAGGAAGATCGGCGCAAGCTGCGGGACCTCGACCGCTACGTGGACGATATGGTCTCCGATCTTCCGGAGCAGGAAGCCGCCGCGATTCGCGACGCGCTGAAGACCCTGGCCAGGAGCCGGCAGCAGCTGCTCGCCAAGGCCATCGATACCGAGCAGGCGGTATTGCGCGCACTCGGCGAGCTCGACTTCGCCCAGAGGCAGCTCCTGAATACGGTCGAAACCTACACCCAGTTTCTCGCCGAGCGGCTGCTGTGGATCCGCAGCTCTGCGCCGCCCGGCCTGGAAATGGTGACGGGCATGGGACCCCAGGCATTCGAATTTCTGTCACCTGGCACCTGGCTGGAGGTGCTGGAGTCACTGGGCCGACGGGCGATCCGGTCACCGGTCCTCGTGCTCACACTGGTGGTTTTCGGCGTTCTGCTCTGGAAGGCGACAGCGTTGCGCCGCAGGCTGCAGGCGACCGGGGAGCAGGTCGGCAAACTGCGGACAGACAACTACCTGCTTACCCTGGAGGCGCTGGGTCTGACACTGCTGCTGGCGGCTCCCTGGCCCCTGCTCCTGGCCGTCGCCGGGTGGCAGCTGGCCATCGCCATCGATGCCACGGTATTCTCCAAGGCGGTGGCCGGCAGCCTGATCTGGGTGGCGAACGCCTACTTCTATCTGGAGTCCTTTCGTCTGCTGTGTTACCCGAAGGGGCTGGCCGAGGCCCACTTCTGCTGGCCCCAGTCCGCTCTCAAGGCACTGCGGCGCAGTCTGGTGCGTCTGATGGTGGTGTTCCTGCCGGCCGCCTTTGTGGGTCGCACCATCCTCACCATCGACACGCCCGCCATGGGCGGTGGGCTGGGCCGGCTCTGCTTCGTGATCGTGCTGGTCGCGATCGGGCTGTTCTTCTACCGTCTGTTCGACCCCCGCAATGGTGTGCTGGCGCCCGTGATGGCGCGCCATCCAAAGACTCTGCTGGCCCGTTTGCGCCACCTGTGGCTGGCACTCGGCATCCTCGTGCCCTCCGGCCTAGCCGTGCTCGGCGTGGCGGGATACCTCTACACCGCCGGCACCCTGACCGGTACCCTCATCGACACCATGTGGTTCGTGCTGGTGCTGGTCGTCATCCACCAGCTTGTGATCCGCTGGCTGCTGCTGGTGCGCCGACGGCTGATGTACCAGGCGGCGGTGAAGAAACGCGAGCTGGCGAAGACGGCCGCCGAGAGCCCCCCGGCGTCGGCGGCCGAGGAGCTCCCCGAGATCGAGCCCCAGCAGGTCGATCTGGACTCGCTCGGCGAGGACAGCCGCAAGCTGCTCAGCACGGCGCTGGACATCATCGGCATCATCGGCATCTGGCTGATCTGGTCCCCGGTCCTGCCGGCGTTCGCCGTAATGGACCACATCACGCTGTGGAGTTACCTGAGCACGGTCGAGGGAGAGGAACAGCGCATTCCGGTGACGGTCGCAGACGCGGGTCTGGCGCTGCTGGTACTGATCGTCACCATCGTGGCGACCAAGCGCTTCCCAGCATTGCTGGAAATCGGTCTGCTGCAGCGTCTGACCATGACGCCGGGCGGCCGCTACGCCGCTACCACGCTGGCCCGCTACAGTATCGCCGCCATAGGCACCGTTTTCGTGTTCGGCACTCTGGGCGCAAGCTGGTCGCAGATTCAGTGGCTGGTGGCGGCCCTCGGTGTCGGCATCGGCTTCGGCCTGCAGGAGATCGTGGCCAACTTTATCAGCGGCCTGATCATCCTTTTCGAGCGCCCCATCCGCGTCGGCGACACCGTGACGGTCGCCGACACCACCGGTCTGGTCACCCGGATTCGCATCCGCGCCACCACCATCCGCAACTGGGACGGGCAGGAGCTGCTGGTGCCGAATAAGGAATTCATCACCGGCCGCCTGCTCAACTGGACCCTGTCCGACCCGACCACCCGTCTGGTGCTTCCAGTCGGCCTGGTCTACGGCGGCGACGTCAACAAGGCCATGGCCCTGATGGTCGAAGCCGCAAGAGAACACCCGGGCGTCCTGGATGACCCGCAACCCTGGGTGAGCTTCGATGAATTCGGTGACAACGCCCTGTCACTCAAGCTGCGATGCTTCGTGCCTTCGATGGAAAACCGTCTCGCGACCTTCAGCGCGCTGCACGAGGCTATCAACCGGAAGTTCAATGAGGCCGGCCTGGTGATCGCCTTCCCGCAGCGCGACGTTCACCTGGATACCAGCAAGCCGCTCGATATCCGCATCCACAGGGAAAAGGGACAGCCGGATGCGGTGTAGCGAACGGATTCCGGCATACCATCCCACCGCGGTGAAAAAACCGCTAAAATCCCTGCGGGCCGAGGGCCGGCCGCACACGGCAGAACAGCCCCGGCGTGAAATGGCAGGACCGATCCGAGACGACGCCTCGGACCGGGCGGCTGGAATCCGCAGCCCGCCGGGACGCGCACCTGCCGGACGATCGGGCCTCGCCGAGGCGTGTTTTCAAAAGCCGGCGTGCGCCAAGCACGCTCGATTATATGATTATATGCAGACGTCAACCGCGACGAGGAGATACCGATGTCAACAACAGGAAGAGTCATCACAGCGGCCGTACTGGCAGCTTGCGCCGAATCCGGCTGGGCCATACACGGAGTGCCCGAGCAGCCGGGATGGAGCGGCTTCGCCCAGCTGAGCTATTCGTACAACGGGGTCGAGAATAACGAGGTGGCCGGCATAGGGATCGCGGGCTACAAAGAATTCACGCCCGAGACCATCGATTCGGTGTTCAGTAGCCCCGACGAGGTCACCGAGGCCCTGCCGGGCTTCAACTATCAGATCAGCTACACCCTGCCGTCGCGACTCGAATTCTTTCTGGGCCGTGAGCTGGTCGACGCCGTGCGTTTCGATTTCACCCAGCAGGCGGGCGTGCAACAGGAGCTGGCCGACAAAAGCTTCGTTTCGGCGGCTTTTGTCTTCTCGGGTATTCCGACCAAGGTCTGGGAAGACCCCTTCGTGGAAGGTCAGAAGAGGGGCAAGAGCGACCGGGATTCCCAGGGGATACGCCTGGGATACGGGCGCATGTTTGGAAGCAGGGCTCACGTCCAGTATACCTACCGCAAGATCAACATCGACGATGAGCGCAGCGGTCAATTCCTGGGCCTTACACCTGCCGAACAGAGTCGGCTCGACCGCGACGGCGACCAGCACGAGCTGCGCCTCGGGTACAGCTTCGAGCTCGCCCCGCGGGAATCCCTGGTTCCCGAGCTTATCTATGTCGACGACGATCGTGACGGTGAGGCGGTCGCCGCCGAAACTTGGGGTGTGCAGCTGACCTACGCCAAGCTCGGGGAGCGCTACAATCTGGCGCTGACCGGCAGCTACCTTTATGGCGATTACGACAAACGCCACCCGATCTATGACAAGACCCGCGAAGACGACAGCTGGGGCGTGGGTGGAACGCTGTTCGACAAATCCCTTTTGAGAGTGCTCGGCAAGAACTGGTGGGCTACGGCCACGGCAGCTTACTACGAAGCCGATTCGAACATCAGTTTCTACGACTCCACGCTGTGGACCATGGGCGTCGGAGTTATGTACCGGTTTTAGGGAATCTTATCAATCCCGCATTGCGAGGAACGCAGCGACGAAACAATCTGCAAGGGGCGGCTGCCGACTGCACAGCAGCGTAGGTTGGGCCGAGCAGAGCGAGGTCCAACAGCGCCGTCGCCGGCTCACCCTTGAGGCGTGATCGGCTGCAATCGCGTTGGGCTTCGCGGCGCTCAGCCCAACCTACCTCCGGAGGCGCTTCAGTTGTCGGACAGCACCCGTTCGTCGTACTGTGATTCGAAAAACAGCTTGTGCTTGGCCTCTTCTTTGGCCAGCCCCACGAAAACCTGCTTCAGCTCGCCGTCGGAGACCTTTTCCGACATATCCGTGTACAGCCGGTAGGCCGCCTTTTCTCGTTTCATCGCCACGATCAGCGCGTCCTGGTAGGAAATGTCATCGCTCGCATCGACGTCTACCAGATAGTCGGAAATCTTGAGGTCGATCACATTCTGCTCGGGGGTCAGATTACGCTCGCCCTGCTTGACCGCCAGCAGCCGTTCCTTGTGCGTCTGTTCCTCGCGGGAAAAATCCAGCAAGACGCCTTTCAGGCCCGCTTTCTCGGCGCGCTGGGCCAGGCTGGCGTAGAACGCGGCCGCCTGTTCCTCCTGATCGATGGCGTAATCGAGTATCTCGTCGACGGTATTCATGTCAGTTCACCTTGTTGCAAATTCAAGTCGGGGCAGAAACCGCAGCCCCCGAAAGGAACCGGTCAATACCCCGGGCCGCATGATGGCCGTCCTCGATAGCGCTGATCGCATCGGCCGTGCTGTTGGCGACGTCGCCGCCGACGAAGATCTTTTTCATCTGGGTCGACTGGTAGTCACCGGCAAGGAACTTACCCCACTTGACCTCGAGCATTTCCTGCTCTTCCCTGGAGATGAAATCCAGATCGCTGCCCTGGCCGATGGCTGAAATAATGGTATCGAAGCTGTCTACGTGCATGCGGTCTTCCTGGAGCACCGGCCGCGGCCTGCCGCCCCGGGCGTCCGCCACCATCTCGGCCTCACCCCACTTGATCGCCACCCGGTCCGATTCTTCGGCGTCCATGATTTCCACCGGAATGGCCTGGATGACCATGCGGCATCCCTCCGCCTGCGACTCGTGGATCTCTTCCGGATCCGCCGGCATGTCCTCGATGCGGCGGCGGTACAGGATGGTGACCTCCGCGCCGAGCCGCCGGGACACCCGCGCCGCATCCATGGCGACATTGCCGCCGCCGATGACCGCCACCCGACGCCCGATGCCCGGATCCCGCCCATTGGCGACCTCGTCCAGGACCCTGAGCCCCGCCATGACGCGCGGATGGTCCTCGCCCTGGATGCGCATGCTGGAGGGCACCCAGAGCCCCGTCGAGATGAACACCGCATCGAAATCCTCGAGCAGATCGGCGAGCTGGATGTTCCTGCCCACCCGCGTGTTGAAGCGGATGTCCACGCCCAGGGAGCGGATGTATTCGATGTCCTTGTCCAGGGCCTCGTCCGGCAGTCGGTAGCTGGGCACACCGTAGCGCAGCATGCCGCCGGCCTGCGCCTCGGCTTCGAAAACGGTCACCGCGTGCCCTTTGCGGCGCAGATAGTAGGCAGCGCTCAGCCCGCCCGGGCCGGCGCCGATGATGGCGACCTTATTGCCGCTGGAATCCGGCTGATCGTTCAGGATGCGCCCGTATTCGGCAGCCGGAATCTGGTCGACGATAAAACGCTTCAGCCAGCGGATCGCGATCGGCTCGCCCTGGATGCCGACCGGGCAGACCGCTTCACAACGCCGCGTGCAGATGCGACCGCAGGTGGCCGGGAAGGGGTTGGTCCGGTACATCAGCTGCAGGCCCTTTTCGTAGTCGCCTTCCCGGATGCTGCGGATGTAATCGGGCACATCCATGTGCGCCGGGCAGGTCGCGACACAGATGCCGCATTCGACGCACCGATCCGCTTCCAGCTTGGCCTGCTCCTCGGTATAGCCCTTGACCACCTCGGCGAAGGACTCGAGGCTTTCTTCCGGTGCCAGCATTTGCATCTCGACGCGCTCGGTCGGAAACAGGTGATAGTCGGGGTGGCGGTGATAACCGGCAGTGCGGCCATCCCAGCTCTTGTTCTCGACCCCGGCGACGAAACGGAACTCGTCCGCGTTGTCGGTGAACCAGGCGTACTCGTTGCTCATCCGCAGAGAGCCGGCGGTGCAGATGTCAACGCAAAGCGCACACCAGCAGCAGCGTCCATAATCGAAGCGCGGCCGCAGGCCGCTGTCACCGGGGCGCGGCTCCAGGCCTTCCACCTCGACCATGTCGATGGCGTGGTTCTGGCAGATGGCATAACAGCTTCCGCAGCCGACACACTCTGCGCTGAGGTTGATGTGAAATCCGCGATAGGCCGGTGCGCCCGGACGCTCCTCGATGGGACGCAGGCCCACGGTATAGGGTTTTTCGAACGCCCGTTGCCAGACGTAAAAGGGTGAAATCAGGTCCTTGAGGCTCATGGGCTCACCTCTCGATTTCCGGCGGATAGGTGTGCAGCGACACCATCAGGCCGGCGATATCCGCAATGTTGGTACCCACCGCCAGCCGTTCCATCACGGCAATGGCGTGGGTATAGCTGGGGCCGCGCACGTGCACCCTGCGCAGGTATTCGCTGCCGTCGGTCACCAGGTAGTAGCCGTATTCACCGCGCGTGCATTCGGCCTTGACGTAGGTCTCCCCGGGCGGGATCTTCCAGTGCAGCACATTGGGCATGCGGGCCTGGAAGGGACCGCTGTCGGGCGTGCGCTCGAGCATCTGCCGGATCAGATCGATGCACTGGAACATCTCCTGGTGGCGAACCAGCGCTCTCTCGTAGGCGTCCGAGGCCGTAGCCGTGACGACATCGAAATCGAGCTGATCGTACACCAGGTAGGGCTCGTCCTTGCGCAGATCACGCGCGAAACCGCAGGCGCGGGCGTTGGGCCCGACGATGCCGTAGGGATCGATCATGTCCGGCGAAATGTAGCCGAGCCCCCTGGCGCGCCGCTTGAATACGGCGTTGTCGAACATCACCCGCTCGATCTCGTGCAGCAGCTTTTCCGTGCCCTTGAGGATTTCTAGGGTGCGCTCCTTCCAGCCCTCGGGCAGCACGTTGCGTACCCCGCCCGGGACAATGTACATGTGATAGATGCGCGCGCCGGTCAGCTCCTCGAACAGATCGAGAATGTAATCGCGGTAGGTCAGCGTCCAGTTCGGCACCGTATACATACCGAAAGCGCCGCTCATGCCGCCGGTCCACATCAGGAAACTGGCCAGCCGCATCATCTCCAGGTTCAGGGCGCGCAGCCACTGGGCGCGTTCGGGCACCTGGATGCCCGCCAGCTCCTCGACGGCCGCCGAGTACAGGTATTCATTGAAGGTCGGCTCCGGCACGGCGATGCGGCACACCACCGTGAAATTCTGGATGAAGGTGCGCCGCTCCATGAATTTCTCGAACCCCCGGTGCAGGTATCCCACGTGGGTCTTGCACTCGACGATCTCGTCACCGCAGAGCGTCAGCTCCAGGGACATGTTGCCGGTGATGCCGGGGTGCTGCGGACCCTGCCAGAGCTTCACGTACTTGCCCGAGGACAGGTCAACGGGCTCCGGTGGGCTCATGTCCAGCGAGGAGGAATGGGGCGGGGTCTGTGGCATCAGCGATCTCCTCCGCGCTCGGGGAACATCACTTCGTGCATGTGCTGACGCGGGTCCTCGGTGTGGCGTCCGTCGCGGCTGGCAAAGGTGCGCTCGCAGAATTCCACGGTGTCGAACTCGCGGCGCATGGGCGGAATGTCCTCCCAGCCTTCCAGGCAGAAATCCTCGTCCTGGCGCGGACTGCCGGGGAAACGGATACCCCACATCTCGCGCAGCTCGCGCTGATAGGTCCAGGCCTGGGCCCAGAGGGTGTGAATGGAGGTCATTTCCGCGTTCTCGCGGTCGATGTCGACGTGCACAGCGAGGCTGGAACGGGTCGTATAGTTGTGCAGCATGTACACCAGCGTGAAAATGCCCTGCTCGATGTAGTCAATCGCAGTCATGAAGTTGAGGTGGGTGTACCCCTCGCGGTCGCGCAGCTCTCGGATCAGGGTCTCCGCCAGGTCTTTGTCGACGCTCAACGTAACCAGCCCCGGCTTGCGTTCCACGATGTCCCTGAGGCCGAACTCCTTAGACAGTCTCTCCAGCATGCCACTCATCAGATTCGCTCTCTCGGGCAGCCTCACCAGTTGTAATCGGGCATGTTCCAGTTCTTGATGACCTTCTTCTGGTTGGCCTTGTACCAGTCGAAATGCTCGACATAGCGGTTGGCACCGTCGCACTTGCCTTCCCTGATCATCTTCTTGAGCTCCACCAGGGCGCCCACCAGAACCTCGGGGCGCGGCATGCAGCCGGTGATGTAGAGGTCGACCGGGATGTACTGATCGAGCCGCTTGATGGTGTTGTAGCTGTCCCAGTACATACCGCCGTTGATCGGGCAGATGCCGAGCGAAATGACGAACTTGGGCCCCTGCATCTGCTCGTAGCTGCGCACGATGCGCTTCAGGGTCTTAACCGAGGAGTAGCCGCCGATGACGAACACGGACGACTGGCGGGGTGTGGGCCGGCCCGCCACGCCGAAACGGTTGGCGTCGAAGCGGGCGGTCATCAGCGGGCGCAGCTCGATGGCACCGCAGCCGGTGCCGAAGGCCAGAATCCACAGCGAATTGGCGCGGCACCAGTTGGCGAAATCCTCCACCGCCTTGATGGGATAAGGCTCGTAGGGTTTGGGACGCGCGTTACAGAACAGCTCCTGCTCTTCGGCGCTCAGCCCGGCGTTTTCCAGCGTGGCTTCGGTGCTCAGGCTCTTGATCATGATTCAGTCCTCCCACAGGATTCGGGGCTTGCTGGCGCAACCTTCAGAGTCGATGCCTAATTAGACAACCTTGGGTGCTGGCCGTTGCATTTTCAAGGTGCAATAACCATTTGCACGTAAAGGATGGCAGCGATGCCGATCAGGGTCGGAATCTTGAGGAAAAAGCGGATCGACTGGTCGACGCGAAAACGCGGGAACGCCACACCGACGGCAATCGCCACCATATATATAGCCCAGGTTTTGATGACCAGCTCGATCAGGCCGGTTGCACCGCCGAAGAACAGATTCATGAACAGGATCAGCTTGGTGGCCCCGAACAGCGCCCGGTTGGCCTGCAGCAGCGACAGATAGGCGCTGTGGAACTCGGTGGGCGGACCAATCGGTATCTCCTGGGGCGCCAGAAAAATATCGAATGGCGAGTACCCCGTCATGCCCAGAAACGCCAGCATCGCCGCCGCGGTCGCGACCGGGTTGGTGAACAGTGTCCAGTTCTCCCACCCGCCCTGTTGTGCCGCAACGATCTCCGTGATCGACAGCGTCTCGTACTGTATGACGATGGCGACCACCGCCAGGGCAAAGGGGACTTCGTAGGCGGTCATCTGTCCCAGCCCGCGGGCGACGCCGATGGCGCTGTACGGGTGACCGCTCTCGCCGGCGCCGAGCGCCATGCCCAGCTGGCCGAAGAACATGAAATAGATCACCAGGAACAGGTCGCCGGCGAAGGTGAAATTACCGAACACTTCGCTGCCGTAGATCACGGGGACGAAAGCCAGGGTGCCGATGCCCCCGGCGATGCGGAACACCGGCCCGAGGTAGAACATCACGCCGTGACTGACGGCGGTGCGCTTGAAGATATTTTTCAGGATGTTGATGAACGGCTGGGAGTAGGGAATACCGACGCGCCCCTGAACCTTGGCGATGATGCGCTCGATGAACGCACCCATCAACATGCCGTAGAGGGTCACGAACAGCAGCGTAAAGGTGAAATAGCCGGTTTTCGTCAGCCACTGGTCCATCAGGAGACCGCGCCTCCGTTGGCGAAATACAAGACTACGAAGAATATAAGGATAAACAGCGCGTAGGTCTGACCGTTCCCAGTATAGAGGACGCGAAGAGAGGCGGCCATGGTGTGGGCCCACTCGGACGCGCCCACCCAGAACGCCGTCGCCCGGGGTTTAACCAGAAACCCCAGCGCACGCTCATAGTGGGCGAAAAAGTTGTACGCGTAGTGGGTGTTTTCCGGCCGGTCGGGGCGCTCGGCCGCGTAGACGATGTTGAACTGCTTCACCGGCTGGATTTTCATGGTGAGCGAGAGCAGCCCCAGTATCACCAGCGGCACCGCCCAGACCGCACCCACGATCACCATTATCAGCGGTGCGTTCCAATAGCCGAGCCGCGTCTGCAGCGCCACGCCCTCCCAGACCAGCGTGCTGGCGAAGACAGGCTCGATGGCCGCGGACAGCGGATCGATCAGCAGCTTCGGATATGCTGAGAAGACCAGGATAGCGACGATCAGCAAAAGCTGGGGGACCAGGAGGATCAGCGGCGCCTCGCGAAGCTCCCTGTGCTCGAGCTTACGCTGGCCCAGAAACACCGTCTGCAGCAGCCTGAACATATACAGGAATGCCACGGCGCTGGAGAAGAACGCCAGCGCCGCCAGCCAGTACCAGCCCTTGTCCATCATGGCGTTGAACAGCAGCCACTTGCCGCCGAAGCCCGTGAGGGGTGGAACCCCGGACATGGCGATGATGGCGATCATCACGGCGAAGAAAGTGAACGGCAGGTTCTTGATCAGCCCCCCCATGCGGTACATCAGCCGGGTGCCGGTGCGGTGGATCACCCCGGCGATGGCCAGAAACAGAATGCCCTTATAGAGGGAATGGTTGACCGTGAGGTACAGCGCCGCGACCCACCCGAGATGGTTCATCAGCGCCACGCCGGTGACGATATAGCCCAGCTGGCCCATGCTGGAGTAGGCGAGCAGCTGCTTGACGTCCTCCTGGAACACCGCCATCAGCGCGCCGAAGGTGGCCGTCAACAGGCCGATCCAGCCCAGCACATAGGCCGGGTCCAGCCCGATCTCGGACCGCACGCCGAGCTGGGCGGCCACCAGAATCAGACCGTAAACCCCGGCCTTGCTCACCACCGCCGACAGAATGGCGGTGAAGTCGTCGTCGGCCTCGGTATAGGCACCCGGCAGCCAGATATGCGCACCGAGCGCACCCAGCTTGATGACAAAACCGGCCGCCAGCAGGGAGAAAACGACGGCCGTCAGCCCGCCGCTGTCGCCCAGTGCGGATAACTCGGTGCTTCCGGTGGCCGCATAGGCGGCGGCGAAACCGGTGAGGATCAGGAACGCCGATCCGAGCGAGAACAGCAGGTAGCTGAGGGCCGGCCTGACGGCGTCGCGGCCCAGGGTGATGATCAGATAGGAGCTCACCGTCATCAGCTCCCAGCTGAAGAAGAATTCGAGACTGGTATGCGCGCGCAACAGCGCGGCCAGCGACAGCAGTAACACCGCGAGCAGCGGGTAGAAACCCTTCCTGACATCGTCACGGTAGAGGCTCGCTACGGTGACCAGCACGCCGCCGCCTACCAGCAGCACGCCGAAAATGAGGTTCAATCCTTCGAGCTCGCCGACCAGCCAGGTCCCCCCGGCGGCGACCGCTGCCAGTGTCAGCAGTCCCTTGAAACGCCCGGGCAGGCCGTCCAGCAGCCACAGCAGCGCACCCGCGCCGAGCGGCAGCAACGCCGGCAGCAGCTCGCTCAGACCGGCCCGTGCGGGGGGATAGCTGACGATAAACAACAGCAGCGCCGCGATCAGAACCGGCAGCAGCCGCAGCGCTTCGATGCGAGCCGCGGGCGCCTCACCGGGTCTCAGCGCATAGCCGAACCAACGGAACAGGTACGCGGCTTCCAGCAGTGAGCCGAGCAGCACCACGGCGATCCAGCCGTAGCCCCCGGCCTCGGCCAGCTGCAAGACCAGCTCCCACTTGGCCCAGAAGCCGGGGAACGGCGGGAGACCGATCAGCGCGGCGATACAGACAGCAAAGCTCACCACGATCAGTGGCCGCCCGGCGATGGCCGACCAGTCCTCGATCCGCTCGCGCTGCACCAGCCCGGCCAGCCAGAACAGCCCTGCCTTGGCCAGCAGGTGATTGACGAACAGCCCCCCCACGATCAATGGCAGGTATTGCGGCAATGCCAGCTGCTGCAGCAGCGCCAGCCCCAGCGCCAGCAGGCCCATCTGGCCGATGGAGGAGTACCCCAGGAGCCGCTGTGCATTGGTCTGCTTGAGACCGATCAGATTGGACACCAGGAACGTGAGCCCGCCCACCACCGCGATGGTGGTCAGAAACCCGTCCATTAGCGGCAGCATCTTGAACAGCGCGAACAGCACCCCGGCGGACACGCCGACCGAAATGAGTGAGGCGATGCCCCCGGGGGCGGTCTCGTACACGTCCAGGCCCCAGCCGTTGGCCGGGTAAGGCTTGAGCTCGATCAGCATGCTGGTCAGCAGCAGCACCAGGGCGGCGAAGCCGATGGGCCCGCCGATCAGCTGCCGGTTGGCCACGATGTCATCGAGATTCAGCGTACCGGTCTGGTGGTAAACAAAGATCGTGCCGAGTAGGAACAGGGCCGAGGCTACGGAGGTGGCGATGATGTACTTGAAGCCGGCGGCGAGCGAGCCGGCCGAACCCTCCAAGCCGATCAGCCCGTAGGTCGCGAGGGCCGTGATCTCGATAAAGATGAACAGGTTGAACAGGTCCCGCGTCATGATCATGCCGTCGATGCCCATGATCAGGATGATGCACAGTAGCAGCGAGGCCGGCGTTTCCCGCAGGCGGCGGAGAAAGTGCCAGCCTGCGAGCAGGCCGGCCAGGTTGACCGACAGGACGAACAGACTCTCTTCGAGCCCGAAGCGCAGGTTGATGGCGAAAGGCGGTGCCACACCTGCCGTCTGAATATCGATGGCCGGCGCCCCCTGCAGCAGGGAGGCGAAGCCCGTCCCCGCGATCAGGGTCATGCCGGCCAGCGCCAGCATGAAGAGTGCGGCCGCCAGGGCAGCGCTGGCACGGAACAGCAGCGGAATCAGAAAGCCGCTGCCCAGGGCGAGAACGAAGATGCCGAGCGGGTGCACCAAGCCTGTTACCATCTGGACTCCGTGCAGTCGTCGATGGACAGGCTGTTCTTGGCGCGATAGATCCTAACCGCGAAGCTCAGCATCACGGCGGTCACGCCCAGGCCGATGACAATCGCTGTCAGCACCAGCGCCGAGGGCACCGGGTCGACGATGCGGCTGGCCGCCTGCGCCGCCGGGACCGCTTCATCGATGATCGGCGCGCTGCCGCCGGTGACATAGCCGATGGCAACCATCACCATGTGGATCCCGGTGTCGACCAGCGAGAAGCCGATGATCATCCGGATGATGTTCTTGCGGTTCAGCATGCCCCAGAGCCCGATCAGGATCAGGGCCAGGCCGCCTGCCAGAGCGTAGGTCGAAATCGGGATACTGGTCACGGCTGGCGCTCTTCCGGGACAGAACGGAAACGGTCCAGCACCGAGCCAAGCTCGGCACCCACCTTTAAGCCGACCAGGATGTAGATGATCGGAATGGCTCCGGCGCTGAACAGGGCGCCGAAGTCGCCCAGCGGCATGATGCGGTTATCCAGAAAGCCGCCGGCGAGGACGACGCCGAGCACACCCACGACCACATAGGTGAAGCCGGACAGCGACTCCGTGAAGCCGATCAGGCGGCGGCTGACGTCGGCGTATGGCTGCGCCAGCAGCAAGAGCATGACGCCGGAGGCGATAATGGCGCCGCCCTGAAAGCCGCCGCCCGGCGTCAGGTGTCCGTTGACGAACACATAGATGCCGAACAGAAACACCATCGGCATCAAAAGCTGTGCTGCGGTCTGGACGATTTCACTCGCCGCTTTGCGCGAATCGCCGGTGGCTGTGTCCCCACCACGCCGGCGCAGCAGCAACCCGACGCCGGCGGCCGATATAAACAGCACTGTCACTTCGCCGAGCGTATCCAGACCGCGGTAGGTCACGATGACCGCCGTCACCAGGTTGGCCGCGCCCAGCTCGCCCGGCCCGTTGGCGGCGTAGTACTGCCCCAGGGTGCTCAGCGTCGCGTGCTCGCTGTAGTGCAGCAACAGATCGGAAAATATCACCGCGATCAGGATCAGCGTCAGCACCACCACAAGTCGCTTGATCATGGCCTCACCCCGTCCCTTGCGGCGCAGAGGCTGGCGGGGAGTCGTCTCCCCGACCGATGCAGCGTAGATTGCCGGCGCTGCACATCAGTCTCGCTCCCGCGCGGCATCTCCGGCTTCGTCTTCCTCCAGCCGGTCGACAACCATCGGGCCGGTGTCGCCCGCCGCACGCGTGGCATGCGCCGCCCGCGCCAGGGCGTGCGAAGACACCGGGTTGGTCAACAGCACGAAGAAAATCAGAATAAGTAGCTTCCAGGTCCAGGCGGGATGCAGAACCGCCAGCCCGAGCAGCACCAGAATGGTGCCCAGTGTGGAGGCCTTGGTACCGGTCTGGATGCGGTTGTAGGCGTCCGGCATGCGCAGCACACCGAGGCCCGCCGAAAACAGAAACACCGATCCCAGCAATATCGTGACGCTGCCCAGCAGCTCGGCCACAGCTCAGTCCTCCCCCCGCGTGTTACGGATGGCATAGAGGAAAATGACGGTGGACAAACCCGAGCCGATGGAAGCTTCGGTCATGGCCACATCCGGGGCGGCGAGCAGAACGTAGGTCACCGCCGCAAAGAGGCTCGCCAGACCGGCGCTGACCACGGCGCCAACCGTGCTCTCCAGGCGCACCGCCAGAATGCCGCCGGTGAGAATCCCGGCGCACAGCAGGATCATCAGAATCTCGATCATGAATTCACCCTTGCGCCATGCGGCTCAGAGACCTTTCTCCAGATAGCGGGCCACGGCCAGCACACCCAGGAAGCTGAGCAGGCCATAGACGAGAGCGACATCCAGATAGATGAACCGCCCCGTGTGATGTGCGAACAGGGCGATGACCCCGATCGACACCACTGTCAGCAGGTCGACGCCGATCACACGATCGACCGTCGTACTCCCCCTGATCAGACGCACGATGCCGAACACAATACTGAACAGGATCAGCACCTGGGCAATGTTCAACAGCAGCTCAGCCATAAACCACCGACAGGAACCTTTCGAAACGACCCGCGATCGCGCGGGTCGCTCCCTCCGGATCCGGCTCTGCAACCACGATCCAGTGGACGAACAGAGCGTCGTCTTTGATGTCCACCACCAGTGTGCCCGGTGTCAGGGTAATGGCATTGGCCAGGGCCAGCCGACCCATGGATGACTTGAGCCGCGTCCTGATTTCCACGATGCCCGGTTTGATGCGGATGCGCGGCGAGAACACCAGGCGCGCGACGTTGAGGTTGGCTTTCACCAGCTCCCAGAGGAATACACCCAGGAAGGCCACCGCGTAGATCAGGACCCGCGGCGTCCAGCGAATATCGGCATAAACGCGCGCGAAGGGCATGAACAGCGCCGCAAGCAGCGCCGCGACGGCCGCCCCGACGGCCAGGATCTCGACCTCCACGGAATCGTTGGCCACGATCCAGACCACCACCAGGGTCATCCAGATACTGAAAAACTGCCGCTTGTCATTCCGGTTGGCCGCGGTGTCCATGAGGGGAGCCGCTCCTTTGTGAGCTTTGGTCAAACTGCGAAGGATGGACTGCGTCTGCGCGCAAGCATACCAGCAATCGTTTCACGATCAATGGCAAAAGCCGATGGACGAACGTCCATCACAGCGCCCGACCCCGGGATGCCCGGACCAATTGACGGGCCGATCGGGCGCTGCAGCCGGGATTCCAGCTCATGTCGGCCACCTCACGCAGGTCTCCGGACCCGTCAACAGGTGTGATCGGCCGCCGCAACCGCCGCCGCCATATCATCGCTCAGGCGCGCTACGGCCCGGCTGATGGCCGTGACCAGACCTCCGTAGCCCGACCCGGGCACCGGTTCTTCGATGCGGAAACGGCCGCCGGCGTGCTCGCAACCCTCACGGCCGTCTATCAGGCGCCACACGCCGTCGAGCTCGGCCGCTTCGTCCAGCACACCGTCGAAGCGGAAAAACCGAATGGTGATTTCGAAATCGAGCTCGCGCCGGCTCGACCAGGGATGCAGCAGCACGGTGTCGGTGTTCAGCCGATCCATCAGGTTCTGGGCCAGCACCCGGCTCAGGTCCTTGTTGAGGTCCCCGCCCCAGCGGTCGAACTCGGCCAGATCGATCCGGTTCGGGTCCGGCCGTGTAACGATCTGCGGTCGGTCGAACAGATCGGGCAGCTCGATCGGTCCCACTCCGATCGACAGGGGTGGCGCGGGCGAGGTGCGCCCCGCCACGGGCGGTGCTTCTTCCGCGCTCAGCACGTAGAAATTCGCCGGGCGCGTGGGGCTGCCGATACAGCCCGCCACAAGCACGGTCAGGAGGGCGGCGAGCACGTACCAAGGCGTGCTCAAGTTGGGCGACAAGCGCTTTCCGGACGGTCGGCCCCACACACGCGATCGTCGAGCATACGGAGATGTCTTCACAGCGTGCCCCGAAAGATCCATGCCGGCCGACTCCCCTACCCGTTGATAGACATAGCTCATAATAACCCGGTCCCTTCAGCGGGTGGTGTCCTTGCCCTGGAGCAGCGCCTCGGGATGGCGCTCCAGGTACTCGGACATTACACGGATGGAGCGCGCCGCAGTCTGCAGCTCACGCAGCGTATCGTAGAGCTGGCTGCCGATCTCGCCATCCTTGGACGCGATACCCTCGAGCGCCGTCAGTGTCTGGGTGGCCGCCTGCAAAGTCTGCCGCGCATCGCGCGCCATCCCCGGCATCTGTCTGTCCATGGCTTCGACCATGGCATTGAGCGAAACCACCAGCTCGTTCAGGTTCCGGGTAGTCTGCTCCAGAGGCAGTTCTTCGAGCTGTTCGAGCAGGCGGCTGACACTGGTGGCGATGCCGGTCAACGGTCCCGGCAGCGTCGGCAGCTCCGGATATTCGCCTTCGAAATTCACCTGCGCCGGCTCGGCGTCGGGAAATACATCGAACTCGACGAACAGCTGACCGGTGAGCAGATTGCCGCTCTGCAGCCGTGCACGCAGACCGTGCTCGACCAGTGCCTGAGCGCGCTCGTACAGGCGTTCTTTCATGGCCTCTTCGTCGAGACTGGCCTGCTCCTCTTCTGTCAGCGTGCGTTCCGGCTCCAGGTCGATACGCACCGGTATCCGCAGTATCCCCGGGTCATCGCCCACGCGGGGCTCGATCGCGGTGACCGTCCCGATGCGGATGCCGCGCATCTCCACCGGCGCCCCAACACTCAGTCCGCGCAGACTCTCATCGAAATAGAGCACGAAGGGAAAACCCTTGGTGATGGGTTCTTCCACCGCCTTGGCATGACTTTCGTAGAGCGTGAACAGTTTGTCCTCCGAGGCGATCCCCGAGTCCGAGAGACCGGGGGACGTCTCGAAGGCGATTCCCCCGGTCATCAGCGCCACCAGCGATTCCATCTCCACGTTGACACCCGAGGCATCCAGCGAGAAGTCGATCCCCCCGACGTTCCAGAAGCGCGATCCGTTGCGCACGAACCGGTCGTGGGGACTTCGCACAAAGATCCCGATGTCAACGTGGTCGTGGCTCTCGGCAAGGTGATATTCGGTCACCTCCCCCACCACAAACTGGCGAAAATAGACCGGCGAGCCCACCGACAGGGAGCCGAGCTTGCTGGCGCGCAGCCGATAGCTGGTGCCCTCGACATCCGAAGTAACGATGGGGGGCTTTTCGAGGCCTTTGAAGCTGCGTCGCGCGTCCCCCCCTGCGCCCGGATCCATAGCGATGTAGGCCCCGCTGATCAGGGTGCCCAGCCCCGTGATCTGTCCACCGCCGACCCGCGGTCGCACCACCCAGAACTTGGTGGTCTCGGAGAGGTGACGCTCCATGCCCGGCACCAGCTCGGCGGTCAGCAGCACCCGCGAGAGATCATCTGCAAAGCGCACCGTGCGGACCTGGCCGATGGTCACGTCGCGGTATTTGATTTTGGTCTTGCCCTCCTCGATACCCTCGGCGGTCTGAAAGCTGATCATCACCTCCGGCCCCTTTTCGGAAAAAGTCTTGTACAGCAGCCAGCCGCCGACCAGCAGCGCCACGAGGGGCAGGAACCACACCACCGGCAGGCCCTTGTGCTCGGTGTCGACGACGGCCTCGGGCAGCTGGTCGAGCTTATCAGTGCTGTTCGGCGAGCCCACTCGGTTCTCCGTGCTGGTCCCAGATCAGCCGCGCGTCGAAGCTCATGGCGGCGAGCATGGTGAGAATCACGACCGACGCAAACGCCAGCGCTCCGCCGCCCGGCTCGATGGTAGCCAGGGCCCCGACCTGAACCAGGGCCGCCATCAGGGCCACCACGAACACGTCCACCATGGACCAGCGCCCGACCAGCTCGGTAACCCGGTACAGTCGGGTTCGCTGCGCCTTGCGAAGAAGCGAATGCCGCTGGACTGAAATCAGCAGATAGAGCAACGCAATGATTTTCAACAAAGGCACCAGCACGCTGGCCACGAACACGATCACGGCCAGCGGCCAGTCGTGGTGCAGCAGATAGATCACCCCGCTCATGATGGTATCGGCCTGAGTGGTGCCGAGCCAGGTGGTGGACATCACCGGCAGCAGGTTGGCCGGCAGATACATGATGATCGCCGCGATCAGCAGCGCCCAGGTCGTGCCGATGCTGTTGGGTTTGCGCATATGCACGGGCGAGCCGCAGCGCGGGCAGTGCAGATGATCGGCTGCGGGGAGGCGCATCAACAGCCCGCATGTATGGCAGGTCGCAAGACCCAGGTCCTTAGCGCGCATGGGGTGGCTCTCCCAGCGGGTCCAGCCGTTGCCAGAGGACGTGCGGCTCGAGCGCCGAGGTGGCGGCCGCCGAGACCAGGATCAGACCGGCGAACGCGTACAGAGCGGGTCCGAGCACCATGTCCGCCATGCCGGCCAGCTTGACGGAGGACACCAGCACGCCCAGCATGAATACATCCAGCATACCCCAGGGCTGCACGTGGCTGATCCAGGCCAGCATCTCGCGCAGCATCGGCAGGGGCATTCGCATTCGCACGCCGAGCAGCACGTAAAGGCTGCTGATGACCACCAGCGCCGGACCGATGAGCGTGGTGATGAGCACGACCACGGCCAGCGGACCCATGCCTGCTTCGTAGAGCGCTCGGGACGCGCCGATGATGGTCGTGGTCTGTTCCCGCCCGGAAATCTGCAGCGTCAGGAACGGGAACGCATTCGCCAGCACCAGCAACACCAGCGCGGCGATATTGAGCGCAATCGGCCGATCCAGGCCGCCTTTCGGGTTGCGCAGCAGCAGCGCGCCACAACGGCTGCAGCGCAACGAGCGTCCGGGGGCCAGTGGTGGAAGCCGAAGCAGGGTGTCGCACTCGTGACAGGCCACGAGCTCACCGCGGGTCACCGGAGTCTGAACGGGCTGAAGCATGGGGTGCAACATTATCAGCGACTTACCGCCGTGTCACCTGGGAGCAGTCGCGAAGTCCCATCCACACCCTGCTTCGCGCAGCTCGATTACGCCAAGGTCGACGCAGTGCTCGCAGCTGTCTCAGCGAACGGTCGAGGCCGAACGCGGCGCGTGATCCCTGTCTCACCGGAACATGGCATCACGCTATGGCATCACCCTTCGGGGGCGGGTCGCACCTAGCGCTCTGACCAGGGCTTGAACGGATACTCGATCGGATACTCGCGCAGGTCTTTCGGCAGTACCAGCCGCCTTCGTCCATCCCGCCACTGCATCACATAGATGTACTTGGCAACCTGCTTGCCGGTTTCGTCCACCCGGTAACGCCCGAGCAAAGACCGGAAGATCATCTCACCGAGCTGTTTGCGCACCGCGTCCTTGTCGAGCGACCCCGCCAGCCGTACCGCGGCCTCCAGCACCTGTCCGGCGCCGTAGCCATAGACCGCGTACTGGCTGGCGTCATACCCATACTTCTGCTTGAACCGATAGGAAAAGTCCTGGGCCCCGGGTTGGCGCACGCTGCGCAGCCAGGACACCACGCCCATGACACCCTCCGCGTCGGGCCCCAGCGCTTCGCCGAACTCCTCGAGCGCCGGTCCGACGGTGAATACAAAGGCTTTCGGCGACAGCTGGTCACGCTTGGCGGCACGCATGATGGCAACCGAGCCGTCGAGATAGGTCGCACCGATCACGACGTCCGGGCTGGCCACGCGCATACCGTGAACCGCGGGCTCGAAATCGGTCGTACCGGGCGGGAAAAGCTCGTCGAACACGATTTCCATCCCGAGATCCCGGGCCCGCGTGCGCGCGCCCTCGGCGACCTCGCGGGTAAACTCGGTGTCGGCGTAAATGAGCGCGACGCGTCTCAGCCCCACCCTGTGCGCCGAATCCATGACCAGGTCCATGTAGGTGCTGGCCGGGGCGTCCACGCCGAAGATGTTGTCGTAGCCGCGCGACCAGATGCGCGTCGACGCCGCACCGGTCGCGACCATGGGAAAATCGTGCTGCTCCGCCACCGTGCTTGCCTCAAGCGTCAGATCCGAAGAATAGGGACCGAGCAGCAGGTCGACCTTATCCCGGGCAATCAACTTCTCATACAGGCGCGCGCTGGTGTCAGGGGCGGACTTGTCGTCGTAATACACCAGTTCCACGGGTCGGCCGAGCAGCTCGCCACGGGCGTTGAGATCCTCCGCCCACATCTGCATGCCCTGCAGCTGCTCCGTTCCGGGCGCCGCCAGCTCTCCGGTCAGCGATACGGTCAGGCCCACCCGGATGGGTTGAACCTCTGGCGCCGCGGCTATGGCCATCCGGCCTGCCACGGCAAACACGATGACAAGCCATAACCCGGCCGGGATCGAGATGCTGCGGGTCTTATGCATAGCGTTCACGTCTTATCTCTCGACATCCAGTTGGCGTTTGGTGGTCCATAGCATGCGCACCAGCTCATACTCGAACGGCGATCCGGTCTCGTAGTAGCGGAAGGCGACATGGGCGCGCACATCGATACCCCACAAGATGGTTATGGCCCAGTCCTGCCAGGTCTCGAAATCGGTTGCTGCATCCCAAAGCGCCGTTCTCACAGCCCAGTCCACACCATAACCCACACCGTCGCGCAGCGACGACGGCCCCAGGATCGGCAGGACCAGGTAGGGTCCGGTACCGACGCCCCAGTGGCCGAGCGTCTGGCCGAAGTCCTCATCACTGCGCGGCACGTCATCGGCGATCTCGATGAAGCCCAGCAGGCCAACGGTCGAGTTCAGGCTCAGCCGCGTCAAGGTGTGCAGCGTCTTCTCCGGACTCAGCTGCAGGATGCTGTTGATGAGCGTGGTGACATCCTGCAAATTGCGAAAGAAGTTGTGAAAGCCCGTTTCGACAATATCCGGGGTGACGGCCTTGTAGGTCCGCACCGCCGGCAGAAACAGGTACCTGTCGAAATAGTAGTTGAAGCGGTAGATCCGGCGGTTCAGCCCCTCCAGAGGGTCCGAGATGATCCTCTCGCCCTCGTAGACAACGCCTTCCTGGAGTATGCGATCGGCGGGGAAAACCGGCTCGATGATCTCGCCCTTCTGTTTTGGGGCCGTACTGCATCCGGTCAGTGTCAGCACCACGATCAGGGCAACCGGATACAGCGACACAGACATTCTTCGTATTGTCGTCATTGCTTTCTACTCACTGCGTGAAGACGCTCAAGGTTGGCGCACGAGCGACTTGAACACGCTCAGCATGTGGCCGACCACGCGTCTGTCGCCCATGTTTCCGCAATGCCCCCCCGTCGGATAGATTTTGGCCCGGTCGCCAAACACGCGCGGGAAGAAATCGATCTGGCCCGGCTCCAGGATGACGTCGTTGGCGTTGTGTATGACGTAGATCTTGTCAGATTCGCGCAAGTAATCCTCAATGTGCGTCAGGCTCATTTCCTCGACCAGGCGCTCGCGGGTCAGCGTTGGGTCCTGCGCCTTGTAATACGGGTAGAAAAACTCATGGAAGTAGTCGGTGAAGCCGAGCCGGAAGGCCACCTTGGTATACTGGCCCGGCGAGCTGTTTCGCGTCAGCTCGACGTTTTTCGGCTTGATGTAGCCAAAGTCAGTCATGACATCCGAGGTGAACGCGAGGTGCGCCGACGAGAAACGGAACGACAGGCCAATCAGCGCCGCGAGCTCCTCGTCGCGCGGTTTGAACTCCTGGTATACGTCGTAAAGGAATTCCTCGTTGAAGTCGAGCCGGTCGGCCCGCTTGTAGACCTTGCTGAATTTGGTGACCAGGTCGTTGTAGTACTGCGGAAAGTTGTCCGGTCCGCCGGGAATGTTTTCCAGCATCCGGTCGAGCAGCGATATGGAGCTGTAGAGGCTGACCGGGGGATTGATCAGCAGCGCCGCCTTGAAGTCAAAGACCTTGCGCTCCTCGTCCAGCAGCGTCACGAACGCGGTGTTGAAGCCGCCCAGGCTGTAGCCGGTTACAAAGAAATTGGTGACCTCTGCCTTTTTCTTGAGCTTGTCCCAGATCAGCTCCATGACATGGTAGAGGTCTTCGGCGTCCTTGGTCGCGTGACCGGTCACCGAGGTTTTCGAAGCCGCCACCACGAAGTTGGGGACGGTGGGGGAAGACAAAGCCACGACGTGGAAGCCTGCCTCGTAGAACGCCTTCCCCACCAGCAGGTTCTTCGCGCTGTTGTACGCGGCACCGGTGCCGGCAATCACAAACACCAGGGGCGCAGGTTTCTTCTGCAGTGCGTAGGAATAACGCAGCTCAGCCTCGTACCACAGAAAATCCGGGACCTCGCGGTCCTTGAACACCTTGAGCCGCGCCTCTTTGACGGGAATCCTCTTCGGAAGATCCGCCTGGTACTGGGGCGGCGTACCGACAACCGTCGCTTCGTAAGAATCGGCGATCGGATAATCGTAGTCTTCGACATTGACTGCCGGGTGGCTCGCGGCCCAGGCGGTGCTGGAAAACCAGACTGCGGCCAGGAAGGAACTGAGAATCTTAATCATTACACTAATCGCTCCAGCATAGATGACAGCGCGCCGCCGCGTACTTTAGCCGATGCACAACGGATTTGCACAGGTTCCTGACACAGGACCGGATCTTACCTCGACGGCGTACCAGCGGCGTGCCTGATAATGAGGCAGAGAACGCTGTCGCAGCTCTCGCCACGACGCCTCGCTCCTCACTCCGATTCCCCTGCCAATCATTCGCGTGAAGCTGACCGATCGCCCACGCGTCAGTTGCTCGCCTCCGGCGAGCCCTCGGGCGGGTAATCCAGCGTGTTGCGAAACTGCTTACGGTACTCAGCGCTGAAGTGCGGAAACGGCAGCTCCTGAGCGGAACACCACGCCCGCACCTGGGCTTCAGCCGCCTTCTGCCGCTCGGCGTCGAGGCCACCGTCACGGGCCTGATAAACGGTTCTCGAAGGAAACGCGAAGCCGGTGCCCGCGTCCTTCACGATCTTCATCACGCGCAAGAAAATGTCTTCCCGGATCGCACGAAACTCAGTCAGGTCTGCCGTATTGATATTGACGCGGATCTCCACGTTCAAGGCAAAGTCACCAAAGCCCTTGAACCGCACCAGGGGCTCGTCGTCGACGACGCGGGGATGGGCGAGCAGCATGTTGCGCAGCGAAGCCAGCACGAAGCGCAGCTGATCGTCCGTCGTCTCGTAGCGAAGACCCAGAACAGTCAGCAGCAGCGTGCGGCTGCGCATGCTGTAGTTGACGAGTTGCATCTTCGAGAAGTCACCGTTGGGAATGGTGGTCAGGGAATTGTCGATGCCGCGGATCCGTGTCGAGCGCAGCCCGATCGACTCGACGACGCCGATGCGCTGCCAATTCGGTGACGGGTCCTCGCCATAGCGGCAGAGATCACCGACCCGCACGGGGCGGTCAGCGAAAAGATTGAGGCTGCCGATGAAATGCTCGATCGAGTTCTGGGCGGCGAGCGCAAGGGCAATCCCGCCCACGCCCAGACCCGCGACGATCCCATACAGGGGCGCGCCCAGCTCACTGCTGACATAGAATATGATGGCTATCACGGCCACGATGCCGACGATCCGGGCCGCCAGACGCAGCAGGTGGGCGTTGAGGCTCTGCTCGGGAATTTTCGGCGAGACGATAATCGCCTCGGCGATACCGAGCGAAGCCGTCCAGGCTATCCAGGCCAGCGAGATATAGGCGACGGCTGCGGCCATCAGCGTCAAACCCTCGGCAACCCAGCCCGTAAGCGTAAGCTCCCGGTTCGCCATGTCCAGGACCAGCGGCGTCAGCACCAGCAGCGTCAAGGGAGTCACGAGGCGGCGCAGATAGACGCTGGCCGATCGACCGGTGAGCCGCCAGCGCGCCAGGCGGTGAACGGCGACGACGATCAGGAGTGTGAACACTACGACGATGGCCAGGGCAAGCCACTTCCAGACCGCCTGCCCGTAGACACTGTGCTTCAGCCAGCCCGGAAACCCTTCAATGGTACTCGGCGCAATTCCGCTGCCCATGCTGAGATACTGGCGCTTCTCTGCATAGTGTTTTAGAGGGACGTCGCGCCGATAGGGCAAACTGCGCACTTTTTGATAAAACGCCTCGGCCCGCGCCACGGTCGAGGGGTTAAACAGAAAATCACCGGTCCGCGGGCCCTCCTCAACACGCGCGATGGTGATCTCCGTATGAGGAAGGGTCCAACTTGCGGGTTTGCCGTCTGCTTTCTCGTTCTCATTCGTGTCTTCATAGGCCGCCGCGGCGGGAATTTCCCCTTCGGGAGGCAGCTCGATTCGGGACAGCACTTCGTACAGAAAAACGGCTGCGTCCCGTCCGATTTCGTAACGCGCCGCCGGGGGAACCTCACTCAGGTCGAGCGCGCGCTCAGCCTCAGTGCCCATGCCGTGCAGCCGTTCGAGGAGGGCACGGCTGGGCGTATTCCAGTATTCTTCCCTGAGCAGGCGAAAATAGGCATCGCCTGTCTCGAGGAAACTGTTCAGCGTCGCTCTGGGACTCGACAGGTCCAGCGGCTCCAAAGGGTGGTCGGCGTCGGCCGCCGAAACGTATGGCACCAACAGCGAAAGCCACACCAGGCAGCGCAACAATCCCCGAGGGCACTTAGACGACATCACCCCCTCCGTCAAACGCATGTATTTGCCGCCGCTTCGCACCACCTATTCATGTACTGACGGACCGCAGAAACCCCGGCGGACCCCAATAACGGATTGGTTTTCTCAGCGAATGACCGGCCGTTCGGCGCCGAAATGCCAAACTAATGTGGCGCGCTCTGCAGATGATGAATCGGACTGCCATCAACCGCGGTCGCTTGGGACGCTTCGAGCTTCCTGATGTCCTTCGGTGTGAGTTTCGGGCGGTCCACGCGGATCGTCAGCTTGTTGAGCTTGGCCGTCAGCGGAAACGGCGGCTGGTAGTCGGCATCGTTCACACCGGTCAGGGTATCCGAGCCGATATCGAAGCTCTCGTCCCATTGCAGGATCATGGGCAGGGTCCGTTCCAGCTTGTGCGTGGCGACTTCCTTGCCGTCGACCTTGAGCGTGCCGGTGCCGCTGCGACCGAGACCGCTCATGTTGTTGAAGGCGAGCGTGCCGACGCCGAGACCGTCGTATTTGAAGTCGAACTCCAGGGTGTGCCGACCGGGCGTCAACGCTTCCGGGCCTTCCCATTTGATGCGCTTTAAATCAATGAGATTCCACAGAAACACCGGCTTGCCCTCGAGCAGGTAGAAGCCATAGCCGGCGAAGCGTCCGCCCGACGTGAGGATCATGCCCTCGGCGCCGCCCTCGGGCACCTCGATGTCCGCGCTGATGGTGTAGGAGCTGTTGAGCAGGAACGGCGAGTCGCCCTGCGGCAGACCGGTCATGGGATGGGTGTACACGTACTCGGTGCGACCGGCGGTGATGTTCGGGCGCGGCGCCACGATGCGCGCGGCCACCGAGGCGTCCAGCGGGAAGACCTGGTATTTTTCCGCTTCTGCCACGAATTTCTTGCGCAGCTCTGCGACCTTGTCCGGATGCTGTGCAGCGATGTCGTTGGACTGTGTGAAGTCCTTGGTCAGGTCGTAGAGCTGGAACACCTGGTTGTTCAGTGGATCCGGGTTGGCGGCGCCGAAGGCCTGCCAGGGTGCGCGGTTCACTTTGGTGCTGAGCAGCCAGCCCTCATCGTACAGCGCCCACTGGCCCATCATCTCGAAGTACTGGGTCTTGTGGCGGGACGGCGCATCGGCGTTTTCCGCGTCGAAGGTGTAGGCGAAGCTCGTACCCTCGACGGGCGCCTGCTTGACGCCGTCCACGTACTCGGGCGCCGGGATGCCTGCCACCTCCAGGATGGTGGGCACGACGTCGATCACATGAATGAACTGCTCGCGCAAGGCCCCCTTGTCCTTGATGCGCGCCGGCCACGACACCACCATGTTCTGATTGATGCCACCCAGCCGGGAGGCGTTCTGCTTGAACCAGTCGAAGGGCGTGTCGAAGGCCCAGGACCAGCCGGCCGACATGTGGTTGTAGGTCTGTTCCGTGCCCCATACGTCGTACCATTTCATCTGCACGTCCACCGGCATCTCGTTGACACCGTTGAAAAACGCGACTTCGTTCGGCGTACCGAGCGGCCCCCCCTCGGCGCTGGTGCCATTGTCGCCGTTGATGTAGATGACCAGGGTGTCTTCGAGCCTGCCGAGATCCTCGAAGGCCTTGATCACCCGCCCGATTTCGTGGTCGTTGTAAGCCGCGTAGGCGGCGAAGACCTCCACCTGCCGTATGAACAGCTTCTTCTCCTCGTCTGTGAGCTTGTCCCAGGGCTTCAGAACATCATCCGGCCAGGGCGTCAGCTGCGAATCCTCGGAGATCACGCCGAGGCGCTTCTGGTTTTCGAAGATGCGCTCGCGCAGCTTGTTGTAGCCGTCGTCAAAGAGATGCATCGCGTGAATCTTGTCGACCCACTCCTTGGTCGGGTGATGCGGCGCGTGCGTGGCGCCGGGAGCGTACTTGATGAAGATCGGCTTGGAGGGGTCGGTCTGGTGCATGCGGTAGACGTAGTCGATCGCGTCGTCGGCCATTCCGGTGATGAGGTTCCAGCCCGGCTTGCCGTCGAATGGATAGATCTGGGTGGTGTTACGGAACAGGTTCGGCTGCCACTGGTTGGCGTCGCCGCCGACGAAGCCGTAGAAATACTCGAAACCCATGCCGGTGGGCCACTGGTCGAAGGGACCGACCTGACTGGCGTCGTAGGCCGGCGTGTTGTGGTCCTTGCCGAACCAGGCCGTGACATAGCCGTTTTCGAGCAGGATGCGCCCGATGGTGGCCTTGTCCTTGGCGATGATGCTGTTGTAGCCGGGAAAGCCCGTCGACTGTTCGGAGATGACGCCAAAACCCGCCGAGTGATGGTTGCGCCCGGTGATCAGCGCCGCCCGGGTCGGTGAGCACAGTGCGGTGGAGAAGACCCGGTTGTACCGCAGGCCCTCCTTCGCAATGCGGTCCATGCTCGGCGTCGGGATGACGCCGCCGAAAGTGCTCGGCACGCCGAAGCCGGCGTCGTCGGTGATGATCAGCAGGACGTTGGGCGCCTGCTCGGGCGGTACGACGCGCGGCGGCCACCAGGCCTTGGATTCAAGGGCATCTTCCTTGATCACGCCGCCGAATACCGGGTCGGGTGGCGGGAGTTGTTTGCCGCTGATCGTAGTGGTTGCGCTCGGCGAACCGAGCTCGCCGGTGGTTTGTATCTCTGTCGCTGGACACGCGGCAGCCGTGAGCAGAAGCGAGGCTCCCAGAAGCAGCGGCGCTGGACTTGGCTTGATTGTGGTCACTAGTTTTCCCTCCCGATGTCTGTGCCCCGGTCTTGTGGCTGGCTGGTGGCTCTGGTGCTGACCTTACTCGAGCGCCCTACAGCCCGGCTTTGCGGTCGTCTCTCAAAATTTCCAATTTGCGCTCAGCGCCAGGATGTGGAATACATCGTCCTTGAGATCCCCCTCGAGATCCCCTTTTAAGGCGCCACCGGTCTGGTCTACGGGCGCGCTGCCGGCATCCATGTACTCGTAGGCGGCGCCCAGAGTAAGGTCCTTGCGCAGCTCGTACTGCACGCCCAGCGCGTACCGGTACTGACGGTCCAGCGGCAGGACGATGGATCGGTCGGAATTTCTCACCGGCGAGCTGTCATAGGCAATGCCCGCAGAGACTGACCAGCGGGGATCGAGCCGGTAGCGCGCCCCGACCGCCGTGTGCCAGGTGTCCTGGAAATTGGCGTCCGCCGTCGTGCTGCGCGAAATTGCCGTGCCGGTCACCGTGGTCGTGTCGAGCGACAGGCCGATCTCACCGAATTGGGACCAGTTCTGCCAGCCCAGATCCGCCATGAGCGCGAGGTCGGGCGTCAGATCGTGGTAGCCGCTCAGCATAAGCTGGTCCGGGAGTGTGAAGTCGAAGGTGGTCTGCGCGTTGCCGATGCCGGATAACTGCAGCGCCGTATTCAACAGCGGACCGGCGCCCTTGAACGATGGCTTGTCCTTGTACTCCAGGTCAACCTCGGAGATGAAGGTAAGACCGACGCGCGTACCGGCGGCAGGCTCGACCAGCAGACCCGCATTCCAGCCGAAATCCGTGTCGTCGGCTTTCAGCTTCATGCGACCGTCTGCGCCGCCGTCCAGCCGGTTGTTGATCGCCGTCTCGGCTTCGAGCTCACCGTAGACCAGCGACACTCCACCGCCGATCGACAACCACTCGTTGACACGATAGCCGACCGCGCCGTTCGCGAAGGCGGTGAGGAACTCCTCCTTCTGCACATAGTAGCGGCCCGCCCAGTCATCCTCGAACTGGACGCCAAGACCAAGGTAGGAACCGGCGGTGAAACCCAGTTTCAGCTTGTTCGACAAGCTGTGCACGTAGAAGACACCGCCGGTCGGAGCGAAGCCACCGGCATTACCGCCGTCGCCGCCACCGAAGCTCGCCTCCTCGGTATCGAACTTGATGTTCGAATACATCGGCTGCAGCCCGACCATGAGCTGCGATTCCGACAGCCGGGTCATGCCGGCGGGATTGGCAAAGGCCGTGGCACCGTCGGTGGCCCGGGAAGCCATCCCCGCGCTGGCCGTGCCCACGTCGGGCGTACCCATCTCGTAAAGCCACAGCCCTGCGGCTTCGACCCGCATGCCGGGCAGCACCAGGGTCAGCGCCGCAAGCGCCCCTGTACTCTTTCTGAGCATGGTTCCCCCGCCTCCTGAGTTCCCGGCTGATGCCCCGCGCAACCGCCGGCGTCGCGACTGCGAACATCCCGCGACAATGCCTTCCTCACGCCCGACTTAGTAAACGCCGCATTGACAAAGCCCCATGTCTCTCAACGGGACGCCGCGGATACATCCTTGTAGGCTTGACGGCCGCATCCCTGCGGCCGACACGCGTCGACAGACATGAGGCTTTGTCAACGTACAATTCAGTAACCCCAACGGTGCCAGGCGTTTCTTCCAACGTCGAACCGGTTATTCCATGGTGATTTTCAGACCCTCGACGCCGAGATCGAGTGCCAACCCCTTATCATGCGCCTTCAGGTGCAGGACCACACCTTTGTCGTTTTTCATCACGAAGTCGCCCTTGCCGGCCTTGGCCACGACCGCGCCCGCCTCGGCGACGCCGTAGACGCCAGGGAAATCTTCGACGTCGTTCAGATCGTAGACGTCGCCCTCCAACTTGACCTTGGTGACACCGAAACCGCCCAGCTTGAGCCCGTCGGTCTTGAATTTATACTCCTCGCCCTGGTAGTGCAGGATACCGCCACCGATATCGCCCCCCACGATCCACATGATCTGGTCTTCGTCGATGACTACGCTGCCCGAGGGCGATTTCTCTTCGGCTGTGGCGGCACTGGCCGACAGCAGCAAAGCAACCATGAACGATCCGACGCCACGTTTGATAAGCCCATTCATGCGCGTTCTCCTTGGGTAATAAGAAATGTTGCCGATGTTCGCCGCAGGGCGGAGATGTCTGCACCTCGACCCGTTATTGTCGTCGGCTGCAGCCTGCAGCCACCCCGCCTATCGGTGTGCTGTTGCCAAGTCACGGCACGCATTCGCCGACACGACGTCGGATCCGAGCGACCTGGGCACGCCAGCTGCGTGTCCCCTGATGCACGCGGGCAACCCACTGGCACTTCCGAAGAATAGGCAACGGGACCTGATGCGTAAACAAGGTTGGACTGCTCGATGTTGTCAGATCGCGACAAAAGACAGACAATTTCGGACAAGCAGTGAATCAAAACCGGAGACAATGGAGAAGAAAAGACACGCCGGACCGCCAACCTGGAAGCAGAACGGACCAATGGAGGCAGTGGTTCGCGTCGGCCCGCTGATGGGTATCGCTGCGGTTCTTCGGGAGCTCGGTCACGCGCCCGAGACCATCTTCGACTCTGCCGGACTGGAACTGAGCCAGTTCGAGGACCCGGACACCGAGATCTCCTATCTTGCCGCGAGCAGACTGCTGGCGCGCTGCGCGGCGTCTACCGGATGCGACCACTTCGGCTTGCTGGTGGGCACGCGTGCCGGGCCTTCCTCGCTCGGGATTGCGGGCTTCATGCTGCGCAGCGCCCCCGATGTCGGAACCGCCCTGCGTGGGCTGGTGCAGCATCTGAATCTGCACGATCAGGGTGGCATCCCTACCCTGCTCATTCGGGGGCTCACCGCCTTGCTCGGCTACGCCATCATTCAACCCGAGGCTGAGGCTACCGACCAGATCTACGACCTGGCGGTCGCAATCGCATGCAACATCATGCGCTCCCTGTGCGGCGAGAGCTGGAATCCCGCCGAGGTCCTGGTCTCGCGGCGGCCACCCGAGGAACTGCCGCCCTACCGGCGATTCTTCCGTGCACCGCTGCGGTTCAACGCGGAGCAAAGCGCCGTGGTGTTCCCAACCCGCTGGCTGGACCATCAGATCGCGAGCGCGGACCCCCTGCTTCACCAACATCTCGAGAAGGAAGCGGCTGAGCTCCACCTGCAGCATAATGCGGATGTGCTCGGCAATCTGCACCGGCTTCTGCGCAGGTTGCTCATGGAGCAGAAATGCTCGGTTGGCAACGTCGCCCGCCAACTGTGCGTACACGAGCGGACGTTGCACCGCAGGCTCAGCGAAAAAGGCACCAGCTTCAGCCGCGAGCTCGACAAGGTGCGCTACGCGATGGCGCGGCAGCTCCTTGTCGAGAGCACGATGCCAATCAACAGGGTCGCAACAACGCTCCAGTATGCCGACATGAGCACATTCAGCCGTGCGTTCAAGCGCTGGACCGGCAGCACACCCGCACAATGGCGCGCCCGCAACAAACCGCTTGGATAGAGCAGCCCAAGGTCTCTGAACGGAACGCAGGTGTCCTGCCCGGTTGGGGGCCCCTGCCCTATCCGCGATTTCGGATTCAGAGCGGGATGGCTAACCGGCTGAAGGACAGCACCACCACCATCGCAAACGCCGTGGGAAAAAGAACCTTTGATACATGGTTCAGACGGTGCGCCAGCTGCTGGCGTTCCCTGTCCCACAAGGCGGTGGTCACCACCGCTTCGACCAGCGCGGCGAACACCAGCATGGTCGCGCCAATGGTGAATACGTCGAACTCGGTCAGGTAGGGAATCGGCGGCAGGCTGGACCCCAGCGCCAGACGAAACGCAATCAAAGTCAGCATGGAGGTGGCCGAGAGGCCGATCCGCGGAGCAATGTTCTGCGGGCTGATCCAGAACGCCGCCCAGGACATGAATACCACGAACGACATGGGCACGATGAGCTTCCAGATATAATAGGCGGAGCGGCGCTCGGCGGGAAAAAGGATCTCCAGCTGCGCGATTGACCTGCCTGGAAGTACTTCGTAGGCGCCACTGGACAGCAGGGGGGCACCGATCGTCCAGTTGGGGTTGGAGAGCTTTTCCGCCATGGCGGCGAGCTCATCGTCCGCTATCAGCTTGAGCTGTTCGGGGCTGAAACGGGCGACGAGGGTCACCGGCAGCTGCTGTTTGTCGAACGGAAAGCGTGTCAGATCCAAAGGCAGAGCAAAGCTGCCATAAAATCGTTGCAAGTGCCGCACCCTGCCGTCGGGCTGTATTTCCACCACCTGGTTCATCAGACTTTCCACGCTGCGCCGGTTGACTACGAGAACGTCCGGATTCCACACAGCGGCCAGCGGAACCGTGCAAGGTGTGTCCCGCCCACTCGCCAAGCGCTCGTCCCGCCACTCGTAACGCAGGAAGATGTCGGCAACGTAGCTCTGGTCGGCATCGTCGATCTTGGGAATATCCACCAGATAGACGCCCACCCTGATCTGCGTGGCGCCCTGCCCGGCGCCGGGACGGGAATGGCGTACCGCGTCGGGAAATTTGCACTCGGAGACTCCGGTCTCCCGGCTGGCGCCTTGGATGGGCGCTGCCAGAGTGAGCATCAGCAGGCTGAGCAATACACGTAGCATGGCGAAAGGCCGGATTCAGGGCATCACACTTAGGGGCATGAGGCTTTTCAAGGCAGGCCTCACCAAGCCGTGCTTCCTCAGCTTGAATAGATGGTGCAGTTCGCTGACCTTATCACGCCCTATTTACCCAAGCGTTCACTCGTTCCACTCGGGATCGGAACCGTTGTCAGAGCTGTTATCACCCTTATTGAGATCCCGATTGATGTCGGAAACCGCATTATCGAGGGGCGAGAACAGACGGTCGAGCACATCCTCGTGCTCAACGCCACCGCGTTGCTCTCCAGTCGGGCTATCGCCGGCGCTATTGCCGACTGCCTCCGATTTCGCGTTGGATTTATCGTCAGCCGTAGCGGCACCCACACCCAGCAGGGCCCAGCAGGCGACCACCACATTCTTCCCAATAGCCGATATTCTGTGACCGGGTTTCATGGGCTTCCTCAGCGTTTCACAGAGCGTCTAAGCACCGGGTCATTCTCGCATCTCTTCAATCGACTCAAGCTCATCATTGTCATTGAAATGTAAACGGTAGGTCACACTGCCTTTTCTGTAAAACAGGTTGTCGCCCGAACTGTCCTGCGGCGCCCCGCATTTTTGCTGGATTTCCGCGCGCGACTGGCCGGGAATCTGATTATCGCTGATTTCGTGAGTACCGCAGAAAAAGGTACCGGCCGACACGGTACCGAACGTGAGAAACAGGGATGAAACCCCGCTGAGCGCCTTCGTTGTTTTCCTGATTTTCATGTCCGACCCTCAATCTGGATGAGACAATTCTGCACACAGAGCGATGCCTGAGGCAACCATGGCAACCTGGCTGATGGTTCCCCATCGCCACTCATGGATGATCACCGATGGGCGAGGCAGATGTGTCCGGAAGCTCGTCGGCTTCGCGGATAAACATCACCATGCCCTCTCCCAGTGTCACCACCACCGGCAGCGAGCCTGGTATTTCGTATCGCCAGTCAGCACCCGAGCGTGAGACAGGTTCACCGCAGGCTTCCAGCAGCTGTTGTTCGCTGTCGCCTTCAGAAATGATCGTGCCATGGCACTCCAGCGAATTTGCGTATGCAAGCCACGGGGCGAGCACGATCGGCGTCACCGCAAGCATGAAACCGTATTTCATTATTCGAAGTCCTCCTCAATGATACCGTCCCTGGAGGCGCCCCCCCGGCTGTCCTGATGTTGACTTTACATGGCGTCCAGAATCGCCTTCCTCCGAGCCTTGTACTCCGCCGGCGTGATGTAACCACCGGCCGCGAGCTTGTCGAGCTGGTTGAGCTTCTGCTCCGCTGACATCGATGTACCGGAGCTCGGTGCCGGCGCCGGTGCCGCCCGCTGCACAGGCTGAGCCGAACGCGCACCCTCATAGGCCTGCATTTCCTCGGCCCTGGTGCGGCGCTCCATGCTGCCCAGCAGCTTGGTGGCGAACATGCCACCGATAAATGCGCCTGTTTCGCTCGCCTGAAGCGGCGCACCGAGGATCATGACGGCCGCGAGCAGACAACCTCCGCTGATCCGGCTGATAATTGGATTCCCTTGTAACATGTTGCTACCTCCTCAAAGGGTTGTGCACGCACCGTAGATGATAAAGCTCACCCCGGGTCCCGCCGACGTGACAACCAGGTCGCCGCTGTGGCGATCGACCGCCGCGGTCCAGCCGCGGTGATTCTCCACACCCTGCAGAATCATCTGCTTCTCGGTCTGGTCAGCATTTCTGATAGGCGAGGTTTCCTGGTATCCACTTTCAGCCGTCGCGCGTATCATGTTGTTTTCAAAATCAATGACCATGAACTGCGGCAGCTCGAACGCCCGTGCCTGACCCTCCAGGCAATAGGGACCGTCGGTGCAGCCGACCACATCGATAGCGGAACAAACCAGATTGGTCGTCCCGTCAAAGGCGCCGGCCGAGGCAATTCCGCTCAGGGACGTCGTTGTCAGCGCAATGGCCAGCGTCGCGGCCGATGAGGGTGCTCTGTTGGGCATGGTCGGTCTCCTTGGGATTCGGAAGCATTTACCCGTGCAAACAAATGCTAGCAGACGCCGGTCTAACTGCCAGCCTTTCCACTCGTGAGTAGCCGCGTCAACGCGGCCCTGACGGTCTCTGATCGGGTGCTATAGTTCGGCAGCCGACGCATGTCGGCGTCGTCATCATTTCTGGGGCATTATGCTGATGAACAAACGTTTATGGCTTTACCGTTCGTGGTTACGACACTCGCCGTATCGCTTGCTGCCAGCTCTGTGTTCGCCGGAAAGAAGGTCAAGCCGGAGGAGATGACCTGCGAGGAGTCTCTTATGCTCGATGAGGAGCAGCAGTCCTATGTCGTGTATTGGTTGCACGGCAGCTCGGGTGAGGTCGACATGGTAGATATCGATGAATACAGCGAGCCGGTGGAGTACGTCGTTGCCGAATGCACCAAGAACAAGAAAGAGACAGTCGGGCAAAAAATTGAGCATTGGTTCGAGACGCATACAAAGCCTGCGTCAACCGATATGTGAGGACATTATCTGCTGGATGTATTCCGACAGTGTCCGCGCGCCATCAGAGTACAGCAATACAAGCGGTGAGCAGCGCGCCCGGGCCGCAATAAGCGGCCCGGGAATCTGGTTCAAACGATCGCCGTTAGGTCTGCCTAGGAGAGACCTTGTGCAATCTGCCTTGCTTCGTCACCCCATTCCCGAGACCAAGTGCTGTATCGGTCAAACTATATTGCGGGCGGCCGTGCCGGGACCACTGCCCACCAGTTAGTCCTCTCGAAACTGCGCCCCGGCTGACAGCCTGAAAGTTCGTCTATCAGGGCTTCCCCTAGTTGGGCTGGCTGATGGGATCGCTACACTGCGTTGAGCGCGCGCTACAGCAGTATGACGGCAGTGTTTCTATCCTTCAGCGCACTCTGTTCCCCGCAATGACGGGGCCTTCAGAGCTCCCGAAGCCATATGGCTGAATTCCCTACTTCGGCGTATAGCTGAACTTCTGTCCGCTGACGCTCGCCTCGTACATCAGGCCACCCTTGGCCACGGTGAACACGGCCATGCCCTTGTGGTAGTCACCGACTGTGGTGGCGTCGTGTTTGCCCCCGCTGGCACCGGCAGATGAACCGGCGGTAGAGGCACCGGCCGAAGCTCCGGCCGTGATCGCCACCGCCGAGGCCTGGGCGCCGAATTCGAAGTTGCCGCTGGTGAACTCATCGAACGCCCGCTTGTCTTCGAAAAATACGATCTGGCTATAGCCTTGAGCACCCAGCTGAAATCCGATCGACAACTGGGTCATCGTGGTGTCGCCCACATACTCGCCCTGGGCATAGACCCGGCCCTTGCCGTGGGCTCCACCGATGCCGATACCGGCCTTGCCGATGGTGGGAAATACCGCGTAGCCGTAGCTGTTGTCGAAAAAGCTGCCGCTTTCGCCGGCCTTCTTGAATATCTTGATAGTCTCCGCGTACTTGGACTCTTCGTCCTTCTCTTCCGCCCCACTAACGGCGAGCGGCAAAACCATGAGCAACAACATCAGGGTCGTCTGCAGTCTGGCTTTCATGGTTCTTTTCTCCTCGGTCTGTGAATGTTCTCATCCGCTTTTGCCAGCGCTAGAATCGCTGCAAGGCGGACGTCTGTGCTTTACGGGCATCAGGCCGGGCTCCAGTATAGCCAAATCCTGGGATTCCGCCCTCCCGTTCGTTCCTCTCACGGTGCATTCCCGTAACACAACGGGACGGCGCCCCGCGGCGCCGGCCTGTCGGGCGGAACCCAAGGCGATTCCGACCAAACATGGGACCGGGACCGCACGGAGACGTGCCGCACCTCGGCCTGCCTATCCCGCGCGGTTGGACTTTCTCGAGCCCAGATCTGACCGAATAGCGCGAAAGCGACGAACCTGGTCTATGCTCGCCCCGTCTTGCCGAGAAATTCCGCCACGTCCACCGCATCGATCTGCTCCGGGGACAGGTGGGTCTGCGCATACTCAAGGTACACGCCCGAACGCAGAAACAGGGCGAACAGATCCGGGCAGATGTGCCCCTCTTTGCACATGGACGCCATGATGCGGATGGACTCGCTCAGCGTTTTTGCCTTTTTGTAGGGGCGGTCAGACGCGGTGAGAGCCTCGAAGATATCGGCGATGGCCATGATGCGCTCGGGCACGGACAGGTCGTCTGCCGTCAGGCGGCGGGGATAGCCGCTGCCATCCACCTTCTCGTGATGGTTCCCCGCCCAGGTGGGCACCCGCCGCAGCTCCCTCGGAAACGGCAGCTGATTCAGCAGAATGATGGTCTGGATGATGTGCTCGTTGATCTTGAAGCGTTCCTCTTCGGTAAGCGTGCCACGCGCCACCCTCAGGTTGTACAGCTCGCCGTAGTTGAAGGCGTACTGCGGCACTTCGATGCGAAACCCGTGCGGATTGTCGCCAAAGGGATTGCCGCCATCGTCGCGCATGACCCGATGCTCCTGCTTGTCGGCCAGCAGCCGCTCCTCGGCCGGCAGCGGCGCTGCGGGGCTGCGCGTCTTGCGGTTGAGCTCGTCGCGGGAGAGCCCCAGGCGGTCGTCGAAATAGCGCAGCCAGACCTGCGAGGCGATGCGCTCGAGGCGCTCGAGGCGTTCGGGCGCCATGAGCTCACCACCCTCGTTACACCCGGCCACGAAGGCGTAGTCGTCCCGCAGCTCCCCAAGGCGCGCTTCGAGCGCCTGGCGCGCCGCGTCGCTGTCGCCCGCCCGGGCAGTCAGGGCCCGGTAGTGCTCGATCTGGGCATCGCGCCAGAGCACTTCGAAGCGCATGCGTATCTCGTGGATGCGGTTGTAGATGCATTCGAGCTTGGTTGCCTTGTCGACCACGTTCTCCGGCGTCGTGACCTTGCCGCAGTCGTGGAGCCAGCTGGCCAGATGCAGCTCGTACCATTCCTCCTCGTCCAGGGCGAAATCCCGGAAGGGTTCCTCCTCGGACTCCTGCGCGGCGCGCGCCAGGAGGCGCGCGAGCTCCGGGACCCGCTGGCAGTGACCACCGGTATACGGCGACTTGGCGTCGATGGCGCCGGCGATCAGCCGGATGAAGGCGTCCAGGAGATCCTTCTGCGACTTGAGAAGACGCTGGTTGTCGAGCGTGATGGCGGCCTGCGAAGAAATGGCCGACACGTAGGACACCATCTCGGGGCTGAAGCCGGTGGCCCCCTTGGAGGCGGGATCACGCGCGTTGACCAGCTCGAGCAGACCGATCAGCTCGCCCTTTCGGTTGCGCAGCGGCAGGTGCACCAGTGACTGGCACCGGTAGCCGTCGCGCTCGTAGCGCTGGTGCAGCCAGGAAAAGTCGCAACGCTTGTCCGCGGCGATGTCGCCGATCACGAAGGTGCTACCACGCCGCAGGCTGGCAATCTCCGGCATGTCAGTCGGAACTGCGGCATTCCCCACCGACCGGGCCCGCAAGGCGGCGGGCACTGCATCGGCACTCGTGCCGCCGTAGTGTATCCGGCTGCGCTCATTCTGAACCACCGCGAGCTCCACAGTCGCCTTGTCCTCATCAAACAGAAATATGCTGCCGCCGTCGGCGCGACACACGGCGCGCGCCTCGCTCAGCAGCCGCTCCAGAAGACGATTGAAGTCTTTCTCCGCCGACAATGCCTTGGAGATCGCAACAAAACGTTCGATCGCCGATTTCATCACCGCCATGCTGTGTGACAGCTCATCGACCTCCAGGAAGCGTGAACGCACGGTGATGGGAGTGTCCAGCTTGAAATCACGAATGCGCTGTGCCTCACCCGCCAGCCTGCGCAATGACCGGGCGATGCGTCTGGCCATCCACCAGGCAACCGCAATGGCAACCAGCAGCACCGCCAGGGACAGCAACAGACTGGTATTTCGCAACTCATTGATACGGAAAAGCAATTCATCGCGCGGCACCATCACGGCCAAATAAGCCTGTTTGCCACTGCGCAGTGGCAAGCGCGCTATAGAACCCAACCAGTCACGCCCATCGACGTCGAAGTCAAGCCGCCCCTCCTTCGTCCCGCCGCTGAAGCGCTGCTGCACCCTTCCGGACACCGGATCATCGGGCTCCGCACAGGTGCTCACCCTGCCTCCGGAATGTCCGAACATCCTGCCGCTGGCATTGAGCAGCAGAATCGCCGTCGATGGCGTGACCCGCTCTGCGGCCATGCCGGCACATAGCGTATCCAGGGTGACATCGGCCCCAACCACCACCTTGGCCTCAGGCGTGCGCCGCGCCAGCGTGGCGCCCCACTCGCCGGAGGCCTGGAAGCGATAGAAACCGGTGCCCACCTGTCCCGGGCTGCCCATCGCCAGCCGGTACCAGCGCCGCTCGCGCGGATCGTAATCCGCTGGCGCCGCTTCCCGGGCGCCGAGCGGTACCAGATTCTCGTCGTAGAACAACCAGTGCCACTGGCGGTCCGCCGCGTCGGCTTCGATGGTCGATAGCGCAAACCAGGTTCCCGCCGGCGCGCGCAGGCGCCGGCGCAGCCGGTCATCACCTCGAACCGCGCGCAGCTGGAAAAACTCACCATCAGGGTAGCCGACGTAGAAGCTGGACAGGGTCGGCGCGGTGCGCAGCGACTCGGCGAAATAGGGCAATAGGCGCAGGCGCTCCGCGGGCGCATCGCTGGTGACAGCGTCCAGGGTGACGGTGAGATCCACCAGGGCCTCTGCCGGCGCGTACAGCTTCTGGACATTGGTGATGGTCTGGCGCGTGACGCGCCCAAACAGGTCGTCGGCCGCGATCAGCGCGGCATCCCGGCTCTCCTTGTAGTTATACCAGATGAGTGTGATACCCATTGCGGCAATGAGCAGGGTGAATGCCAGGGCAATGCCGACCTGCAGGGAAACACGGGTGGCCGGACCCGCCGTTCGAATCTCGACGGGTCGCGAGGTGCCGCCAGCGGTCCCCACAGTGTCAGAAACAGACATCTCAGCAATCCAGAATCAGGAACACAGACGCCTGCAATATAGTGGAAACCACGTCAGAATGCGCGCCACCCGCCTGGTGCCTGTCTTGGACCCGCACAGCGCATTGCCGGCTTTTCTCGCCTCCGTTGTGATCCCGAGCCGGACGTGAGCCGACTGTTCCAACCACACAACATGCCGGCAGGACCACCGCCAAACGGGCTTCAGCCCAACTTCGTACGCGTGAAAAGGCATGTTGCGCTCAAAAATATATGGCAGAATAGCCGCCGGCGGCGTGACGCCGACAAGAAAGGCCGGTCACGCAAGCGTTGTTTTTAACCTGCTACAGGAGAGAGACCAGGATGCAATCCAATACTAACAAGCTTCATTCGATACTGGCGGGGGTCCTGGCCTCTGCCCTGCTGGCGGCGTCCAGTGTCAACGCCGCGGAGCGACGTGAAAAGACACCCGGCTATCCCCAGGACTCGAGTAACAGCGTGGTCCTCACCGGGAGCGGCGACTGCCTGCACACCGGCACCTGGACACCCGGCGACGCCAACATCGTGGGCTGCGACGGGGTCACACTGGAATATGAAATCGAAGTGATCGAGGGGGCGCCGTCGGGGCTGATCGGCGCGATCAGCATTCCAGACGTGGCGCTCTTTGCCTTCGACAGCGCCGAGCTCACCGACCAGGGCAAGGACGCCATCGAGGAATACCGCGCGAAGCTGCGGCCCGAGCTGTCGGAGGCCTATGCCGGCATCATTATCGGTCACACCGACAGCACCGGCAACGACGAGTACAACATGGAGCTCTCCAAGCGCCGGGCCCAGTCCGTGGCGGATTACCTCGTGAGCACGGGTATAGATCCGGACAAGCTGCGCGTTGTCGGGCGGGGGGAGAACGATCCGATCGCCTCCAATGATACCGAGGAAGGCCGGGCCCAGAACCGCCGCGTCGACATTGTCGTGGTCGCCGAGCCGCGGGCGCTGGATACCATCCGTTTCCCCAGCGTCGCCCTGTTCCCGCGCCGCAGCGCCGAAATCACCGAGCAGGGCCGGGCGGTTCTGGAGCAGAACCGCGAGGCTTCGCGTGAGCTCCTGAGCCGCGCCTCCTACATCGAGGTGGTCGGTCACACCGACGACGTGGGCGATGAAGCCTACAACCAGGACCTCTCCGAGCAGCGCGCCAGGGCGGTTCGCGATTACCTGGTTTCGGCTGGTGTGGACCCCAGCAAGATCGTCACCGTAGGCATGGGTGAAAGCATGCCGGTCGCCAGCAACACCACGGACGAAGGCCGCGCGGAGAACCGTCGCGTCGACGTCCTGGTGCTGGGGCGCGTGAAATAGCGTCAGCGTCGGCTACCGTATTACAAGGTAGCCCAGGCTGATTCAGGGCAGACAGGGATCCGGCGCGCCGGGTCCCTGTTTTTTTGGCCCAGGGATTCATATCCCGCTGCAGCTCCCGCACGGCGGGGTCATCGGGATAGCGTTGCCGTAACTGCTTCAGATGCAGGGCGGCTTTATGACCCTCACCCTGCTCACGGTACATGTCGATCACCGCCGCGAACGCGGCTCCTGCCGACTCCTGACCAATCACGCATATCAGCGGAGTAAGATACCTGAGCAGGCGCCTCATGATGAAGCCGCGCAGCTTCGCGTGAGGAACGCCCCTTAGCGACGCTGTTAAATCCGCAACTGCCCGGCACCGCGCGGGTGAGGGGCTGTCGTCCGCTACCTATCGTCTTCATCGCGCAGTTTGAGCATCTGTGCCTCGATGTCGTCGATCAGATGCTGTGCCTCGGCAGTTTCGAGCACCCCTTCGTGCTGCATCTTCCAGATCAGCGAGCGTTCATGGTTGAGCAGCAGGCGTCTGGCTGCTTTGGATTGAAGCTCTGCAACGAACTCAGGATATTCCTGGTTGAGGTGTCGAGTAAAGGCGAATGCCGTTGCACAGTTCTGATCGATCATCGCCGCGACGCGATCCCCGCTTCCCTGATCAGGCTGCAACGCTTTGATATGGTGACGCATCTCCTCCTGGGCCGTAACGAAGCCGCGCGCGATGTCGTAGCTGAGCGAAAGTTGTGTAAAGCGCCATTCCTCCATTGAATGCCCGATGACAGGCAGGCTCACCAGCCATTCTGGCGGCGCGGGGACTTTGAAGCTCTCCTCAAGGGAGCCGCGCGGTGCAATGACTGGCTTGTTGTCGAGGGCGTGCTCAACGGAGCGAGAGAGCTCAGTGGCAGCCTGCCGTCCGAGATATCCCTCTTCGAACTGGCGCCGGTAGTCGCTGCGCTCTATTTCGAGCAGCCTGCGCATAAAGGCGACATCGCTTTCCTCCTCTCTCTCCCGCATTTGATCCGGTGTACCAGCGCGAGCATCGCTATCCTGGATGAGCCGGTCAAGCGTGTCGACCTCGACCTTATCGAAAAACGGATTGTGAGTCAGGGTCTTGAAAAAGGTCCGCATCTGCGCATTGACGGCTTGACGAGCCTTCTGCATTGACTTCTCTTTGGCGGGAGGGAGCCTGTCAAGCTGCAGCAGGTGCAGCAGCCTCTCCATCGTCGAGCCGTTGATGACAATGGTCAGAAATACAATTCCTGCGGTCAGGAAGAGAATCTGCTCGCGAAGCTGTTCGGGAACGGCGTTGTCCTGCGCCAGAGAGAGGGCGAGCGAAAGAGAGACCGCACCACGCAGGCCACCCCAGACGAGCACTGTGGCTTTTTCGCGGGTCATTCCTACGCCGGTTCTTTCGAGCAGCGGCATAAGCGCCCACACGGAAGCGGCGCGAATCACAGTAAGCAGGACGTACAGAAGACCAAGAGCGATCCATAACTGCGGCGAATCGAACCTTGCGTGAGCCGTGATAACGATACCCACGATCAGAAAGATGAGCGTATTCGCCAGGTAGCTCATCATTTCCCAGAACTGATGCAGAAAGTGCGAAATCTCCGGAGAAATGCGGGTGCGACCCAGCGTGGAGAACATTAAGGCCAGCGCCACCAGCGCGACCACCCCCGAAACGTGCAACGTCTCTGAGATGAAAAAAGTAAGGTAAGCGGCGGCGACAGAGAGGGTGATCTCGATCAGCGGCTGATTGATCAGTTTCCCGATGATCCACAGCATCAGCCATCCGACAGTCAAACCGATGGCCAGCCCCCCGGAGACGACCCAGACAAATTCACCAATCACGGACATCGCCTCAACTTCTGCTGTGGCTCCCAGCGCAAAGCCGTAAAACAGCGAGAAGAAAACGATCGCCGTGCCATCGTTTAACAGAGACTCGCCCTCGATAAGTGTTTCGAGGCGTTTGCGCGAGCTCTTCTCCTTCAACAGCGCGACGACAGCTACCGGATCCGTGGCGCAGATCAGCGCCCCGAAGAGCAAGCCTGTCCCCAGCCCCCACGTAAGCAACCAGCTTGCCGCCACGGCGGTTAAGAGCACGGAAATGATGAGGCCGACGACGGCTAGGAGCGTGACCTGCGGCGCCATGCGGAGGAACAGGTGCGGCTCCATCGAGTAGGCGGACTCGAATATCAGCGTTGGAAGAAAAAGAAACAGGATGAGGTGAGGGTCAATATGGCCCACCCTTTCCAAGGTTCCGCCTATGAGACTTTCCGCACCAAAAAACTCGAGCTGATGGATCCCGCCAGCCGCGACACCGACCAGCAGCAGTGCGACGGTGTACGGCAGTCTTCTGTTTCTCAGGGCGGCTCTGAGGAGCGCGCCCAGCAACAGTGTGCCGATAACAAAGACAAGGATGGCAACGCCACTCTGGTGCATGACAGCCCCTTCCAGAACACCATGGAAATGCTCAAAACAATGGCTTAGAGATCGTGGACGCTTTGCCGCGCGTTGCAAGGCGAACACAGGTCGATCCCGGTAAGCTCCCCGGCGGAACCGTCCGCCCGCGCAAGATGATCGGGCGCTATTTCAGGCGCCTCAGCCCGGCTCGCCCTCCAGCAACCGGCTATCCATAGTACTCCTTTCGAAACGACTCGATGACGGCGGCCGCATCGTCTTCGAAAACACCCATGGTACCGAGCACCGCCGCCCCCATCTGCAGGCTCGCCTCCAGGGTCTCCGAGATGGCCAGGGTTGCACCGGCCTTCAACAGCTGTTCGCAGTGTTGGCGGTCACGGCCGCGCGCGTGGATGCCGATTTCCGGGTAATGCTGGCGCAGAATGCTGACCATTCGCACAGCGGGCACGGCGCGATCAAGGGTGCACACCAGGGCGCCGGCCTGGGCAGCCCCGGCCGCCCTCAGCAGGTCGACCTGGGTGGCGTCGCCGTAGAACACCGGAAAACCGTTGCGCCGGCCCTCGAGCACCCGGTCTGCGTTGATGTCGACGGCGAGATAAGGCACGTTCGCCGCCTCCAGGACCCGCGCCACGCGGCGCCCCACCCGCCCGAAGCCGGCGATGATGACGTGCTGCCGCCCCGCATCGATGTGCTCCGTGCTGAGATCGTCCGGCGGCGCCGTTCGCGTGAGGCGTCTGTCGAGGTAGTCGCCCAGATTGGCCGTCAGTGGCGTGGTGACCATGGTCAGCGCCACCAGCAGCGTCAGCATATGGAAGAGCTCTTCTGGCAACAGGCCGCTCACGGCCGCCAACCCGAACAAGACGAAGCCGAATTCACCGCTCTGTGACAACAGCAGCGATACCCGCGTGGCGTCGGACCTGCCGACGCCCATACCCCGGCACAGCACCCAGAGAATCGCAGCCTTGACAAGGAGCAGACCCAGCACCAGCGCCGCAATCACCAAACCATGGGTCGCCAGCAGCCCGAAATCGATGCCCATGCCGACGCCCATGAAGAACAGGCCGAGCAGGATGCCGCGGAACGGCTCTATATCGGCCACGACCTGGTGCCGGTAATGGGAGTCCGCCATCATCAGGCCGGCCAGAAATGCGCCCAGGGCCAGCGACAGACCCACCGCGTGCATCAGCCACGCCGTGCCCAGCACTGCGAATACCGCCGCGGCGGTGAACACCTCCGCTGTGCGCGTCGCAGCCACCAGCCGCAGCAGCGGCGAGAGGAGAAACCGACCCACGACTATCACGGCGGCGATGACCAGCACCGCATTGAGTATCGCGAATTCCAGGCCTTCCAGCAGCGTGGCGTCGGCGGCGAGCAGCGACACCAGCGTCAGCAACGGCACCACCGCCAGGTCCTGAAACAGCAGCACCGAAAATGCCGTGTGGCCGTGAGCGGTCCTCATTTCGTTGCGCTCGCCCAGAATCTGCAGACCAAAGGCCGTCGAAGAGAGCGCCAGACCGAACCCGACGATCACCGCCGTGCTGAGCGGCTGATGAAGCAGCAGCGCCAGAGCCGCGATGGCCAGCCCCGTCACCATGACCTGGGCGCTTCCGAGACCGAACACCAGACGCCGCATCGACCACAGGCGTGCGGGCTTCAGCTCGATGCCGATGATGAACAGCAGAAAGACGACGCCGAATTCGGCGATATGCCGGATTTCCTCGACCTGGTCGATGAAGCCGAGCCCCCAGGGACCGACGACGGCGCCGGCGGCCAGGTAGCCGAGCACCAGTCCCAGGCCCAGCCGCTGGAACACCGGGACCATGACAACGGCCGCCGCCAGCAGGATCAATATGTCTCCAAGGTAGTCGGTTTCGGTCATACCCCGGCAGCCCAATACGTCCGTTCGCTTTTAAACATTCTTTTCGCGCAACAGGTAAGGAACAGATCGCGGCCTTTCGCTTCGCCGGACCTCCGACGCGACATCAGATGAGTCAATGCACAGCCTCACCAACACCATAGGCCTCAGTCGGCGGCTTAGCAACGCCAGACCCCTGTGGTGTCTGATTCGGGTCAGGGCCGGCCATCCTCCCGAAACACTGGGAGATCCGCCGCCGAACCGACAACGCTTGATTCTGATGGCCGGCGATGCAACCATCGGAAGCTAACGATCGGGGACAGACAACATGAACCAGACCTACAGCACACCCCAGGAGGCTGAGGACGCCTTTTACGATGCGCTGGAAGATGCCAACCTGAACCGGCTGCTTTCTGTGTGGGCGGACACCGACGACGTCTGTTGCCTCTTACCCATGTATCCGATGGTCCGGGGCCGCAAGGACATAGAGGACCTGTTCGCGCACCTGCTGTCTCAAGGCCAGGGAGTGGAGCTGTCGGTCTCGCACTTGGGCTGGATCGAAACTGAAGGCGTTGCCATCCATCATGTCGAGGAGACCGTCCAGAAGGTGCCGCCGGGGGGCAACCCACCACCGCCATTCTACGGCACGAACATCTACAGAAAAGAAGACCAGGGCTGGCGCCTGATCGTTCATCAGAATGCGCCTAAGCCCGAGCCTCCGCCGCCGGAACTGGAGGTGCCTGAGTAAATCATCTGAAACGAGCTCCTGCTGGAAGCGACGATGGACCTTTTGCGTTTCGCATAACTCGACGGCAACATCTGCCACGTGCGCTATTGCGAATGCAGTGCACGGCTTCGAGAGATTCCCGGCTGGGAATCGGCTCGAGGCGGTATGCGGATGCGACAGAAACCGGAACTCGCGCCTCGGTGGCCACCATGGTGCTCAGCACGATACCGGAGGCGGCGTGCTACTCCGAACCCTCGGGCGACACTGGTAACTCTCCCTCGACCGGGCCTTCGATCATGACCTTGCTTCTTTGGAAGGATGCAGGTCGAAGACCACGAGGCGCTTGTTTTCAATCGCAGCACGATAGCGGCTGCGCAGATGCCGATGGAAATCGGTGTAATGATCGAGCCACCACAGCGCCGGCCAGGCGAATGCCATGTAAGTCGCTCCCACCCCGCGCATGCGTTCGAGCTCCTCGATCGCCACACGGTCGCCAGCGGGGACTCCGAAGAACTGACCGTCTTTCTCGAGGAACGGAAGCGTGCGTCGGCCGATCAGCGGCTCGTGTCCAAACCAGCAGTCGTCGGCAAGAAGCACGACATCGCCGGATGCGGTCGATCGGCGGATCTCGGCAGCCGCGCGCCGCCAACGGCGCCGGTCGACCGCGTTCCAAGACCAGGTGTAGATGTGCGTCGCGACGCGGCCGATTGCTGGCAGACGCTCCGTCGCCCAGACGAGATCGCCTGAGAGCTTATCGGCGTTGTCTCGCATCCATCCGGGCATTTGAGCCAGGCAATGAAGGCGTTCGACGGTCGAGAGCGGCGCGCGCCGAATCGCCGCCAGATACTCTCGTAGAATCCGCCAGCGCGGAAAAGTCAGCTTACCGGCGCGGCGCGGGTCATACCAGGCGACCGCTCCGTGCGGATTGCGGAAGTCATAGACGCGAACCGATCGTTGGCGGTGCTCGCGCTGCAGGAACAAAATCTCGGGGATCTCAATGAAGCGGCCCAGCAAGCTAAGCTCAGCGAGCAGCGGTAAGTCATGCGCGGGATAGCTACCGAAGAGCGGCGTGCGTCGGAGCACGTCCACGCGCATGAGGCCCCAGATCGGATGCGTCTCGACCTCGCGGAGCGCCTCGCGGAAACGCGCTGCCGGTTGCAGGGCGCCGAGTTCCGGTCGGGCCGACCACTCCTTTATCAGTTCTCCGCGATCGTCGATGGTCGCAGTCAGCGGGTACGCGAGCACCGCGCGCGGCTCTTCGTCGAGCGCTGCGACGCAGCGCTGGAGGAAGCCCCGCCGGCACACGTCATCATGTGCCGCCCATTTGAAGTATACGCCGCGCGCCAAGGCAAACACCTGATTGTAGTTCGGGGCGGCACCGATGTTCTCGACGTTACGTACATAGCGCACGCGCCGGTCGCGCCGAAGGTACTCGGCGCAGATCGAGCTGGTCGCGTCGGTCGAGCCGTTGTCGGAGATAATCAGCTCGAGGTCCTCGAACGATTGACCAAGCAGCGATTCGATCGCCTCTGCGACATAGTTCTCCCCATTGAAGACCGGTAGCCCGATGCTGACTTTTGGCGCAGGCCTATTCACAATTCGTGATCGAAATGCCGCCGGAACGTTTCGTGGACGAGTACCGCGACTTTCACGGTGGCGCCTCCTCGTCCAGGAGCCCCGCCTCGACAAGTGCTGACGCGGCATCGCAGACGGCGTCGAACGGCAAGGCTGACCGCTCGGCGACATCGAGAAGCGAGTGTTTGCCGTCGGCAAAGTTGAGGACCCACAAAAGCGGCAGCTCGGCCCGACGGCCGTCCGCCTGCCCGCCGACGGCCCGGTAGAGACCACGCTTGCCTAACCGAGGCTCTCCGTGTGGAGAGCGCGAGCGGTAGCGACGGTCGTGCTCGATGAAATCGAGCACTCGCGCATAGATTGCAAACGACTCCGCGAGGTAGCGCGGCCGCACCAAATCGAGGTTATCAGCCGAGGTGTGGTATTCGGGGTATTCGTCATGTCGGGTGCGCGTCAGGCCGCCGACCGGAAGATCGAACCCGGGCGAGCAGAACTGGCGCTCGTCGAATCCATAGGGAGTGAAGTCCCGAACCTCATAGGCGACACCAGCGTGTCGTAGCACATGTTCCACGACGCGGTCGATCGCTGCATTGCCGTGCCGGCTGCGCTTATATGTAAACGGTCCTCCGTCGCCCATGCACGCCATGACCAGTCCGTGCTTGACCGTCGCAAGGCGCGCATGATTAAGCGCTAGCCAGGCGATCGACCCAATCGTCGTCGGAATAAAGAGCAGGCGGTAGGAGTATCGCCGTTCGATGGATGCCAACGCCCCGCCGAGAACTGTAAGGAGCGCGGTACCCGACAGGTTTTCATTGCACAGCGACGGGTGACAGATGTGCGTCGACAAGAGCACCTCGTCATCGAGCTCACCCTCCAGGTAGCACTCTCCGTAGGTCAGATGACCGCTCTCCAGGGAAGCGTCAATCACTACTTCGTAGGTCTCGTCGCGAAGCGTCCGGAGCTGGTTGTGGCTCAGACAGAAGCCCCACCCTTCTTTGTAATAGGAAGTGCGAAATGGAATCCAATCCGGATGCTCGGGAAGCGTAAGCAGGTGAGGCCTGAGTTCGTCGAGCGACATCTGGCGGTGTACCGGCACGCTGTAGGAGACGACGTGCAGGTTCGAAGCCTGAAAGTCGACGACGCGGTTGCCCTGTCTATCCTTAATGTAGGCGTCCCTGATGTTCCACTCCTTCGGAATCGTCCAGTCGAACACCTCGGTGCCGGTAGGCACCTCGTGTATCTCGAGGGGCAGCCGCGTTGCGAGACGGCGCAGTGTCTCGCGCACTCCATTGCCGGTGATACTGCGGCAAATGGGGTAGAGGTCAGCGATGAGCGCATAGATCTCATCACCGATCTGATGGATGTCTCTCCGTCGCGTCCATTCAGCAAGATCTATCCGGCGCTCTCCGGTCGTCGCATCGTGCATCTGACTCATTAGCAGACCTCCCCCGGGGAATCCGCGCGAGAAAGCATTCTCCCCCGCGGCTAATGCTCACCACATGATCCCCCGTTTAATATTACAGGGCACGATCGGGACGCAGACGTCCTAGCCCTTCCTAGGCGCCCCCTTGTGAAGAGCGTGGCCGACATGCACGCTGCCCCCGGTGATCTCGATTTTCTCCAGTTTCAATCCTACTTGCGGTCGACGAGCGACCAATGAGAAAGCTGCGCAGTAGAAATAGCCAGTTTGGGCGACCTGCCCGCACCGGCGGCCCCATCGACCAGTGAGCTAAAATAGTATAGCCAATATAGGCTCTGCTGACTTTGTCGATTTCCGGAATCTTGTACCCCGCCCCCTAAGGGTTTCCCCGGTGCGCCGACTGACCAGCACGGGATGCTTATCTCGCAGCTAACGGTAGTGGGTGACCAGCGCCTTGCCCGGGAACGAACACTTACAGTCATGCAACCAATCTCCAGGAACGATTGGGTTGGGCTGATTCCCGCCGTCGGGCATCATAGGACTTCGCCGACGAGTGATTATGCGAACGCGCAGCGGAGACCTTCCGTAAGTAACATTCCAACGCACCAAACCCCAAAAAACACGAACAGCGTGCCGAGTATTGTTACCAGGCAGAGGGCGGTGTGCCTGTCTTTGTTCTCATGGCTCGGGTAGGTAGCCTCAATGCGCCGCCAGCACCAGCTGGTCAGGAATATCCAGATCAGAATGGCGGGCACCCATGGTGCGGCGGTCAACATGAGGTTCAGCAAGTCGATCTGGAGCGGGCTGAGAGCTGAGCAATCCATAAGGCAAAAGTAGCATATACGAGGGCGGGAAGCGCAGTGCTTTGAATAGCGCAGATTCTGGCTGTGTCGTTGCCGATAATTCAACGCTTGGCATGGCTATACCGCGTGCGCAAATTTGGTGAACGGAAAAACGCTTGCACTATGAGCCACAATTCATCTTGCACCTCGACTTAATATCAGCATCGACCGAGGGAATGTCACCTCTCCGGAGCGGCAAGCTCCGCTTCGAGCCTGCGTCGCACGCGCTGCGGCGAGCCGGTGTTCCGGGCCATGCGGTCGTAGGCGACCGGAACCACCAGCAGCGTGAACAGCGTGGCCGCCAGGATGCCGGACAGGATCACGGTGCCGATGACCACGCGCGTCTCAGTCCCGGCGCCGCTCGACAACAGCAGCGGTATGGAACCGGCGGCGGTGGTGATGCCGGTCATGACGATCGGCCGCAACCGCACTTCGGCGGCCTCCAGCAGGGCGTCGCGAAATGGTCTGCCTGCATCGCGCAGCTGGTTGGCGAACTCGACAATGAGGATGCCATTCTTGGCCGACAGGCCGACCAGCATGATCAGGCCGATCTGGCTGTAGAGGTTGAGGGTCTGGCCGGTGGCATAGAGCCCCAGCAGTGCGCCCGCCATGGCCAGCGGCACCGTCAGCATGATCACCAGCGGGTGGACCCAGCTCTCAAACTGGGCGGCCAGCACCAGGAACACCACCACAATGCCCAGCAAAAAGGTGAACATGATGGACTCCCCGGCGAACTTGTAGTCCTGGGACTGTCCCTTGTAATCGATGATGACATTACCCGGCAGATGCTCCCTGACCAACTGCTCCAGGCCGGCGAGCGCATCGCCCAAAGCGATGCCCTCGGCGAGGTTCGCCTCCAGGGTAATGGCACGCACCCGGTTGTAACGGTTGAGCTGGATGGAATCCGCGAACTCCTCCAACTGCACCAGGTTCGACAGCGGGATGAGAGCGCCGCTTCGCTCGGAGCGGACATAAATGTTCTGCAGGTCATTCGGCGTGCGCTGGGCCTCGCGCTCGCCTTCGAGAATGACGTCGTACTCCTCACCGGCGTCGATATAGGTGGTCACCCGGCGCGAGCCGAGCATGGTTTCCAGCGTACGTCCGATGCTCCCGACGGTGACGCCGAGCTCGGCGGTGCGGTCATAGTCGATGATTACGCGCAGCTGCGGCTTGGTCTCCTTGTAGTCCCAGTCGAGGCCCACGACCCCGGGGTTGTTGCGCTCGATTTCTTCCACCAGGATGTCACGCCACTCGGCGAGCTGGGGGTAAGTACCGCCGCCGATGACGAACTGCACCGGCTTCTGGATGCGCGCGCCGAAGCCCTGGCGCATCACCGGGAAAACCCGCACGCCGGGCAGGTCGGCGAGGCGTTGTCGCACGTCGTCCATGATCTCCCAGGCCGAGCGCCGAGCGGACCAGTCGCTGAGCACGTTGATGACGATGCCGGTGTTGAAGATTTCGAAGTTGCCGAAGGCGCGCGGCGCGCGCACCAGCAGACGCTGGATCTCACCGCTTTCCACCAGCGGCATCATGCGCCGCTCAATCTCGGTCATATAACCGGCAATATATTTGTACGATGAGCCCTCGGGTCCGGTCACCATCAGGTAGAAGACACCCCGGTCCTCCTTGGGCGCGTATTCATCGGGAATCCGCTCCAGCAGCCACAGAGAGGCGGCCAGAATGGCGAGGAAAGCGAGGCCCACGGCCCAGGCGTGGCGCAGCGCGCCGAGCAGCATCCCGTGATAGCCGCGCCGGACCTTGCCGAACATCCAGTCCACGCCCTGGGAGAGGCGCGCCCGCTTCGCCCCTTCCGGCAGCACCTTGGAGGCCAGCATGGAGGACAGCGAGAGCGCGACAAAGCTGGAAAAGGACACCGCGGCGGCCATGGTCAGGGCGAACTCGGAAAACAGCCGGCCGATGTCGCCCTGCAGGAAGGCGATGGGCACGAACACCGCGACCAGCACCACGGTGGTGGCGATCACCGCAAAGCCCACTTGGCGGGTGCCGCGAAACGCCGCCACCAGACGCGACTCACCGTACTGTTCCACGCGCCGGTGGATGTTCTCGAGCACGACGATGGCGTCGTCGACCACCAGACCGATGGCCAGGACCAGCGCCAGCAGCGTGAGGATGTTGATGGAAAAATCCAGCGCCAGCAGCACCAGGAAGGTCGCCACCAGCGACACAGGCACGGTCACCGCCGGCACCAGCATGGCGCGCACGCTGCCGAGGAACAGGTAGATCACCCCGATGACCAGGGCGATGGCGATGAACAGGGTCTTGTAGACTTCACGAATCGCGCCCTCGACAAAAACCGAGCTGTCATAGCTCTGCTTGAGGGTCATCCCCTCGGGCAGGCCCGTGTTGATGCGCGCCATCTCCGCCTTGGCGGCCTTGGCGACCGCGAGCGTGTTGGCGGTCGACTGTTTGATGATGCCGATGCCGACCATCGGCACCCCGTTGCCGCGGAAGAACAGGCGGTCCTCGGCGGTCCCGCGCTCCACCCGCGCCACGTCGCCGAGGCGTACCAGATAGCCAGCGGCGCCGCGCGCCAGCACCAGCTGCGCGAAATCCTCGGCGCCGATGAACATGCGCTCGGTGCGTACGGTGAACTGCCGGTCTTCGGAGTCGATGCTTCCGGCGGGCAGCTCCAGGTTTTCGGCCCGCAGCGCGGCTTCGACATCAGCCACTGTCAGGTCGCGGGCAGCCAGCTCGCGCCGGTCCAGCCAGATGCGCATGGCGTACACCTGACCGCCGCCGATGCGCACCCGCGCAACGCCGTCGAGCACCGAGAATCGGTCCACCAGGTAGCGATCGGCGTAGTCGGTCAGCTCGGGGACGGTCATGCGGTCGCTGACCAGGTTGAGCCACATGATAACCTCTTCGTTGCTGTCGACCTTCTGAATTTCCGGCGGATCGGCCTCCTCGGGCAGGTCGTCGAGGATACTCGACACCCGATCACGGATATCGTTGGCCGCCCCGTCGATGTCACGGTCGACGCTGAATTCGACATTGATGACCGAACGGCCGTCTTCACTGCTGGACTCGATGAAGCGGATACCCTCGACACCGGAAATCCGGTCCTCGATGAGCTCTGTGACGCGGGTTTCGATCACATTGGCGGCGGCACCCGGATACAGGGTTTCCACCGACACCACGGGCGGATCGATATCCGGGTACTCGCGCAGCGGCAATCGGTCGAAGGACACCAGGCCGAAGGCGATCAGGAGCAGGGACATCACCGAGGCGAGCACCGGCCGGGTGATCGAGAGGTCGGAGAGGATCACTGAGCGCTACCGTCATCGAGTGACTGCAGCAGCTCGGCGTAAGGCGTGCTGCCGTCGTCCACGGCGGCGATGCGAACTTGCTGTCCCGGCCTCACCTTGAGCGTGCCGTGGCTGACCACCCGTTCCCCCGCCGCCAGACCTTCGAGCACCTCGACCTCGCCGGGACGGCGCGCCCCGATGCGGATTTCACGCCGGACCACGGTGTTGCCCTGCTCGCCGTCGACCACCAGGACGGCCTGTCGGTCGCCTACCGGTAGCAACGCTTCCTCGGGAATGACCAGCGCATCCCGCGGGTTTTTCAGCAGCTCCACCCGCATCAGCAGCCCCGGCTTGAGCGCACGGTCGGGATTGGGCAGAACGGCCCTGACGCGGATGGAACGGGTGGCCGGGTCGACCCGGCTGCCCACCGCCTTCACCTTGCCCTCGAAGCTGCGCCCCGGAAAGGCGTGCGCCCGGGCGCTGATGGCCAGGCCGGGCCGCAGGCTGCCCAGGTAGGTGCTCGGCACCTCGAAATCGAGCTTCATCACCGAATCGTCGTCCAGCGTGATAATCGGATCGCCCGGCTCGACCAGCGCACCCACGCTCAGGTCCCGCAATCCCACCACGCCGGCAAAGGGCGCCTTGATCAAACGGTCGGCGAGCCGCGATTCGATGGCAGCAAGGCGGGCGCGAGCGGTTTCCCACTGACGGCGACGCTCGTCGAGCAGCGACTTGGCGGCCGTGCCCTGCGCCTCGAGCGACTGCACCCGCTGGAACTGGCGGTAGGCCTCGTCCTTCAGGGCGCGCGCCTCCTCGAGCTGGGCGTGCTCCTCGGCGCTGGTCATCTCCACCAGCACCTGGCCCATCTCCACCCGGCCACCGTCCTCGAAGTGAGTGGCGCTGATGGTCTCCGTGACCGACGCCGTGAGCGTCACGGACTCGGCGGCACGCAGCGTCCCGAGCGCCTCGACGCGGTCGACGAAGTGAGCGACACGGGCCTCGGAGACAATCACCTTCGGTGGCTGCCCTCCCCCGGGCTGGGCGGCGGCCCCGGACAGGACGAGGGCGCAGACGAGGAGCGGGCACAGGGCCCGAGAAACGCACAGGCTGATCATGCTCGAGATGCCGGGCGGCGGACCCGGTTTGTTCCTCTGAAATCGCGACCCTGGATCCGGAATCGTACCGTACAGACTGTGTTTGCGGAACAAAGTTCAGGAGGCTGCAGCCGTTCGCGCCGTCCGTCGGCCGGGAACTGCCCGGTTGCATACGGCTAATGCAGGCGCAGGGCTTCGATCGTCTAGTCCGACAGGCCGTAGATCCCTGTCCCGACCAACTCGATCATCAGTCGCCCGGTTCGGCCAGCCACACCTCGGCACTGGCGACCTCGTCCAGATCAAAACCCCTCACTTTCACGCCCGGAAGCAGGGCCCCCTCGATTTCGCTTGCCGTTTTGACCCAGCCCGGACCGGCCAGAACGGCAACCCGGTCGAACCTGGCAATGAAGCGGAACAGCTCGGGAAGACGCGAAAGCTCGACGACGATGGCCCCCAGCGTCGGCAGGTCGAATTCGGGAATTCGAAACAACATCCGCCCGTTTTCGATCTTCTCCGCTTTACTGATCAGCTCGTCGAGGGCGAGTTTCATGCCGTCGCTGTCGATCTTGCCGCTGAGCTCGACATCCAGCCGATTCGGGCCGTTTCGGATTACTCGAAACATGGAAGCTCCTCGGCGTCTTTGCGTATGAGCATGATACCGGCTCGACCCGGGAAACCGGCGATTCCCACTGGGTGCCCCGTGCGTGGCCTCTTCGGAAGCGGTTCCCCGTTGTCCGACCGGGTCCGAACGGCAGCATCCGCCGCGGCAACACAAACCCTGCGCCGCTCCGGCAGCCGCGCTGGCCACCCGCCAAAGCCTATCCTCCGGCGCCGCGAGCGCCGGCTACGTTTCCATATGGAGCTTTTCTGATTAGAATAGCGAATTTTCCCGCAACTGGCGACGTCGACACATCTCCTACCCGTATGGCCGCTAATACACAATCAGACAGCAGCTCGGGCGTCACGGCCACCGAAGCCGTGCCGAGCAGAACCGTGCTTCCGAAGGGCGTAATGTTCAACGCCTACCCCGACAGCATTGGCCGAAACCTGGCTGATGCCGTACGTATGCTCAGGAGACCGGAATTCAAGGACGTTTTTTCCTTGTTCTACATCCTCCCCACCATCTTCAACAGCGATCTGGATCGCGGCTTTTCGATCATCGATTACGACCTCAATGACGAGCTCGCTTCCCGCGATGATCTGGAGAAACTCCACGAGCTCAATGTCATGTTCAAGCTCGACCTGGTCTTGAATCACCTCTCGACAGCGTCGCCTCAGTTTCAGGACCTGTTGGCGAAGGGAGACGAATCAAAATACAAGACCTTCTTCATTGACTGGAACGAGTTCTGGCGTTTACACGGAGAGATGGGCCCCGAAGGTTATGTGATTCCCCGGGAAGAATACCTGCAGAAGCTTTTCACCCGAAAGCCAGGGCTTCCAATCTTCAAAGTACGCTTTCCGGATGGCTCCGAGCGGCCTTACTGGAACACATTTTACCAGGAGGTCGTGTACAACGAAGTAACCGCCCACGATCTGCTGCACAAGCTCGGAATCGAAGAGCTCACCCAGGAAGACGCGGAGAAAATTGCTGCCATCGTGAATGGGCTGCTGAGCGCCAGGCAGGACCTCAGCGAGCTCGATCTGGGCGACTATTCCCATCATCACGATGATGTCGCTGCCCTTGTCGAGCAGAACCGCAAATACCTAGGGCAAATGGATCTGAACGCGCAGTCGGAGGAAGTCTGGGAGTTTTACGACGAGACCCTGAAAAAGCTGCACGAGCACGGCGGCAAGCTTGTCAGACTCGATGCATTCGCCTATCTCCACAAGGAACCGGGCAAGAACAACTTCTTCAACAAACCTGCGACTTGGGACTATCTCGAGCGGCTGAAGCAGATCGCGAGTAAGTATGATCTGATTCTGCTGCCCGAAATACACGCTGAGTATGGCACCCGGCTCCACGAGGAGGTCGCAGGGAGAGGGTTCCCCATCTACGATTTCTTTTTCCCGGGTCTGGTTATCGACGCCCTGGACCGCGGGACGAATCGCCACCTTTTGCGCTGGATCAACGAAATCATTGAGAAGGACATCAAGACAATCAACATGCTCGGGTGTCACGACGGCATCCCTGTCCTCGATTTGAGAGGAAGCGAATACGCCGGCGATCCGGGCGAGGGCTTACTGAGCGAGCCGGAGATCGCCGCCGTCATCGACAGAATCATGGACAGGGGCGGGCGGGTGAAAAACCTCTACGGCCCGGACGGCAAGAAGATAGCGTATTACCAGGTCAATGCCACGTTCTTCAGCGCCCTCGGGGAAGACGAGAGGAAGCTGCGTCTCGCCAGGGCAATCCAGATGTTCATGCCGGGGCTTCCCCAGGTATGGTATCTGGATCTGTTCGCCGGAAAGAACGATTACGAAGCGGCGGACAAGAGCGGCGCGGCGGGGCACAAGGAGATCAACCGCACGACGCTCACAGAGGGCGATATCGAGCAGGGTCTCACCCGCATTGTGGTGCGCGATCAGCTCGAGCTCATGAGGCTGCGCAACAGCTCGCCTGCTTTCCAGGGCCAGCTTCAGATCCACAGCTCCGAGGAGCACCGTTTGCACCTGACCTGGACACATCATGGTTGCATAGCGACCCTGAACGCTGACTTACGCGATCACAGCTTCAGCATCAAGCACAAGGGTGATGTCTGCGAAGAATATGTGACGACCTATCGCTGAGCCGGGGTTCAGGCCGGTGGATCGTCCGACGCAACATCCACGCCGGCTCATCGGATTCGCCGCTGCCGCCGTTGAGGCAAAAGACCCGTCTATGAAATCGAGACCCTGGGCGAACCGACAACTTCGAAATCTAGTAACAGCCTGTCTTTGCAGCGGCGTGCTGACGGGTTGTACGGTTGTCGGACCCGCTGCCATGCACAGCGGACGGCTTGCCTACAACGAAGCCATTATCGAGACCGAGAATCAGCAGATTTTGCTGACCGTGGTCCGCAATCGTTACCAGGAGACAAGCAACCTGCTGGCAGTATCCAGTGTCACAGCCAATGTCAGTGTCACCACGAGCACTGGTATCGAACTGGGGTTTGGCGATGATGACAATTTTGCCGGGAACCTGGTGCCCTTCAGCGGCGGGGTCATTTATGAGGAAAATCCAACGATTTCCTACGTTCCCGTTGGCGGATCACAGTATGCGCAGCAGCTGATGTCTCCGGTTCCTGTCGCGACCGTGGCGCAGCTTACGAGTACGAGGATTAATCCGGCTCTCTTCTATACCGCGCTGGTCGCGCGAGTAAACGGCATTCACAACCCGGATTTTCTGACCCCATCATCGGAGCTCGATCCGCGTTTCGGCCGCTTCGTTGAAATCATGACGGAGCTCACCCGAGCTCACCACCTGCACTGGGTACAGGATTCCGAACAGAACGGCGGTTTCGAGATCGTCATCGACCAGTATGCACCCGCCTTTGGAGCTCAGGTGAGAGAGCTGCTGAACCTCCTTGGGCTCCCCGGCCCACAGAACCGATCTTCGCAGATCGTTTTGCCGGTGAGCCTGGCGGTATTGGGTCGCAACACCGGCGGGATCGCAATCATCACACGCTCGATTTTGAATTTGCTCGAGATTCTGTCAGCCGCCATAGAGGTCCCTGAAAAAGATCAGGCCGATGGAATAACCGCGAGTTTCCCCAGTCCGGGTCTGGCCGGACAGGAACTGCGCATTCGGTATGCTAAAACCAGACCCAAACACGCTTCGGTGGCAGTCGAGTATCGCAGCGGCTGGTTCTACATCGATGAGCGGGATCAAGCCACCAAGCAGTTCTTCCGCCTGCTGAGCGCGCTGCTGTCAGTGGCCATCGCCGAGAGCACGGCCACGGGCACCGCAGCCCCTGTTCTGACGGTACCTGTCAGCCGCTAGGCCCGGCGCATCCCATCACCGCGAAACTCACGCGCAGGCTGTTTGATCGCTTCTCACTGACCGCCTCCGCGGTTTTGCGGAAGAGAGCGATGACGCCGATCCGCATGAATTGAATCCCAATGCGCTGAATTTCTATATTCGCTGGGACTGGATGATGCAAGCCCGGAGGACGTCCATTACGCTTGGACCCGTCCGCTACACGAGCATTCAACACTGCTGCAGAGGCCTGCTATGAGGATGTCGACACACGCTTTCAGCTATATCCATTTGATCGCTCTTGCGATGGGAATTTCGCTTTTTTGCGGGTTGTTAAAGGCGGATGATACGACCATGAGGGGCACCGCCGGCCACCGGAAGCACGTGGCTGCGCCGCCAGCACGGCTATCCCCGCCGGCCACCTATGCCAGCGAGCCCCCCTGCGCCGACTGCCCGAGCCAGCGTCTGCTCCTAACGCTTTTTCCGGACCACAGCTACCGTCCGCGCCGAACCTACCTGAGCGTCAATGCGCCGGTGCTCGCATCGGTGGTGGGACGCTTCGCGGAGCGCGCGACCGATCCCGGCGCCGCGCCGCGCGAGCACCTGATCATCGAGCGTCTCGAGCGCTCCCGGCCGCGGGAGACCCGCGCCCGCGAGGCCCGGGCACAGGCGAGCCTCACCAACACCTACTGGCGGCCCATGGAAATTGATGGCGAAGCGGTCACGCTGGCACCCGAGCAGCGTGAGCCCCATTTCGTGCTCGCGTCCGAAGGCCACCGGGTCCAGGGCTTCACGGGGCGCAATCGCATGGCAGGCAGTTTCGAGCAGGACGCGGACGGCTTAGGGTTCGAAGGTCTCGCCACCACCCGCATGGCGTGCTCTCCGGCCATCGGCTATCTCGAAGCCCGGTTTCTGGACGCGCTGAACGCCGTGGCTTCCCAGCAGATCATCGGCGAGTCGCTGGAGCTGCGCGACGCATCGAGACAGCTGCGCATGCGGCTGGAGTCACGCTATCTGCCCTGAGCGCCGGCGACCGCCCTGGTCGCAGCCGCCGTTCACCCTCTCGGAGTTATTTCATGAGACGTCGCATCCTATCTCTTGCCTTCTGTGCACTCACCGCGTTTTTTGGGAGCTTCACCACGGCGGCCGATGAGCTGCTGCTGCGGGACGGCTCGCACATTCTGGGCACAGTGATGAAAAAGGAAGGCAACACGCTGGAGTTCAAGACCTCTTTCGCCGGCACCCTCCAGGTCAAATGGGATCAGGTCCGCTCGCTGAAGACGCAGCGGCCGGCGCAAGTGCTGTTGAGCAACGATGAATTAATAAGCGGGCGCGTTTTCACCAATGAAGCCGACCACACCATTGTGCAGACGGGGACCGGGGCAGCCGAGCGCACGCTCCCTGCTGGGGACGTGGCCCTCATCAACCCTGAGCCCTGGCGGGTCGGTAAGGGCTTCCGGTTCACCGGCCGCGTGAACTTCGCGCTGGAATCTGAGCGCGGCAACACCGATGAAGACGAGATTGATCTGGACGGCGACCTGCTGTGGCGGCGCAAGCACGACCGCTTCACGCTGAGGGGCGAGCTCGAACACGACAAGACCGATGGCAGGACCACCGCCGACGACTGGAAGCTGAACGGCAAGTACGACTACTTCGTGACCCGCAAGCGATATTACGGTGCACTGCTGTTCGCCGAAGCCGACGACTTCGCCGAGCTGCGCCTGCGGGTGGGGGGTGGACCGGGTGTCGGCTACCAGTTCTTCGAAACCGAGCCACTGAACTTGTCGGTTGAATCGGGGCTGATACGTGTGTACGAGGACTTCAAGACCCAGGACAACGACCGCTACTGGGGCGCCGGCTGGCAGGTCAATTTCGACAAGTACGTGTTGCCGGAGCTGTTCGGGTCCTACCACCTGCAGCTCTATCACCTTCAGCGTGGCTTGTGGAATCTGTATGACACCAGTGACGTGATCTTGGACACCTGGACCGGCATGCGCTTCCCCCTGATACTGGGCCTGGTCGCCAGCACCGAGCTGAAAGTGGAGTACGACAGCGGCGCCGCGCCGGGCGCGGACGAGCTGGACACCACCTACACGCTCAAGCTCGGCTACCAGTGGTAGAAAATGGGCTCTCGGCACGCAACAGGTGCCGCTCGCCGCAACACGACCTGCGGTTGGCTAATGTTCATGCGAAAGGGAGCGCCCGCCGCAGCGCGACCGGGACCGGGACCGGCAGGCGAGAGTCGCCCCCGGTCAATCCGACCGTGAGATATGACGGCGGGATGCTGTCGCAGCGCATCAGGAGCAGCGCTTATTGCTCTTACACCACCAGAGCGCGCCCAGCACAGTGGCCATGACGGCCAATGCAATGATGCCTGCATAAGTGAATTCATCCATTACCATCACACTGCTCCTTATTACTCATCACGTGACACTCAGTTTCATTGGCCGGCAATGCTGTACCGCAACAATCTGCGATCCGGCCAGCGTTGCCCGACCCTGTGGCGACCGACCATTCGACGCCCGAACTGGCTCATCAGCGCCGACCGCCTCGCATGCCGGCGCCGCCCGGCGCTCCGAAATCCAGCTGGCGGCGATGTCGCATGCGCCATTCATAGCCTACGCCGAAGCGGGCCTCCGCACGCGCGGCCGCGGCGGCCGCCTCAGCATCTCCCGTACGTTCCGGCTGCGCATTTAAATGTTCCTCCGAGCGCTGCCGGGTCCGCTCGAGCAGCGGATCCTGCCGTGCCAGTCGCAGGGCCGACCCGGCTGACACGTCACGCCGGTCCGCGGGTCGGCCGGAGACCGCGCTGCCGTCATCGGCCCCATGCCCCGGGAGCTCAGCGGACACCTCACCGGCCGGCCGCAGCTCCTGTGCCCGTGGAAGGAGGTCCAGGCGCTGTGCGCCGGTAGCGGCACACACCACATCGGCGAACAGGACAGCGAGTGTGGCGACACCGCATGCCGCAAGACCGGCTGATTGCATCATCCTTTCTCCCCTGTACGCTTCAGCCACGCAGCCCCGCACCTGCACCTCTCCATTGGCCGTAAAGCCTACGCGAGAGATGTTTCGCTCTGATTTCAATCCTGCCGCCGATTTGTAACAAATTGTTTCGCCGGCACGGTAACTGTAACCACCGGTTTCTGGTACGCTTTTGCAGATGGAGCCGGACAAGCCCCTCATCCTTGTGGTGGACGACGACCCGGAGCTGCGCGAGCTTCTGGAAAACTATCTTGCGGATCAGGGTTACGGGGTCGGCAGCGTCGAGAGCGGGGCCGCAATGGACCGGTTTCTGGCCACTGATGTCCCAGCGCTCATCGTTCTCGACCTGATGTTACCGGGCGAAGACGGCCTGAGCATCGCCAAGCGGCTGCGTGTCAGTCACAAGGGGTTGCCCATTCTCATGCTCTCGGCGCGCGGCGACGAAGTGGACCGGATTGTCGGGCTGGAGGTCGGGGCCGACGACTATCTACCGAAGCCGTTCAATCCGCGCGAGCTGCTGGCGCGCATCCGCGCCATTCTGCGGCGCCACGGCGGCGGCGCCCAGGACGCGGACCGGGCGCACACGCAACGCGAGCACCGCTTCGGGCCCTTCAGCCTCGACCTGGCAACCCAGGAGCTGCGCCGCGGAGACGAACGGATTCCGCTGACCAGCGGGGAATTCGCGCTGTTGAAGATATTTGTCGAGCATCCTCGAAGGGTGCTGAGCCGCGACACGCTGGTCGACATGCTCAAGGGCTATGAGCGCTCGCCCTACGATCGCAGCATCGACGTGCGGGTCACGCGTCTGCGCCGAAAAATCGAGGCCGATCCCACCGCGCCGGTCTATATACGCACCGTCTGGGGCGAAGGCTATCGCTTCTCCCCGGACGAAGCCGCTACCGAGTGAGCGTGGGCCGCGCATTGTCGCTGTTCGCCCGGACCGGTCTGACGCTCGCTGTGGCGCTGGCCGTCTTCATGGTGTTCACGACTGCCGCAATGGTGAGCTTCATTCTCATCCCGCTGGCGAAACAAGGAGCCGGTGACCTCGCCGCCCTGATGGTGCTGGCCGCCCAGACCTGGGTCGAGCTGCCGCCCGAAACACGGCCCTTTCTGGAGCAGGAACTCAAGGCAGAGTACCGGCTCAGAGTCGCCGAGGCGGATGAGCCACTGCCGCGCTCCAACAACCTCCTGCCTTTCTTGCGCTTTCTGGAAAAGGCGCTGACAAGGCGCATCGGCGAGCCCGCCACCATCAGCGCCCGCGCGGACAACGGGACCTGGTACTCGGCCGATATTCCCATGGGCGGGCGCACTATCCGGGTCAGCTTTCCGCGTGAGCGCATCGGCGCCCGCCCGCCCACGGCGGCCCTGCTGGTCATTGCGACCGGCGGCGTGGTGATCCTGCTGACGACCTTGTTGCTGGTGCGGCGACTGACGCGGCCCCTGGCCCGCCTGTGTGAGGCGACTTCGCGCATCGGGCGTGGCGAGAGCCTCGAGCCGCTGCCCGAAAAAGGTCCGCGGGAGCTCGCCACCCTCACCCGGAGCTTCAACCGTATGGCCGCACAGATCGCGGAGCTGCTCGACAGCCGCACCACCCTGTTCGGGGGCATTTCACACGATCTGCGCACGCCCATCACTCGCATGCAGCTGGCCCTGGAAATGCTGCCTCCGGAAACCGACAGTAAGCTGGTCCGCAGGCTGCAGCGGGACCTGGCGCAGATGAATCAGCTGATCGCCGACAGCATGGCGTTGTCGAGGGGCCTGGGGACCCGCGAGCCTGAAGAAGTGGACCTGCGCGATTTTGTCGACGGCATCGTCACCGGGTACCGGCACAGCGGCGCGGCCGTGGTCTGGCAGCCGGGCGACTGCTGCCTGTGCAGCCTCGACACCCTGGCCTTGCGGCGCGTGGCGGTGAATCTGATCGACAATGCGCTGCGCTACGGCCGCGGCGAGCCTGTCGCGGTGCGCTGCCGCTGCGAGGGCAGCAGCGCGTTCATCGAGGTACTGGACAGGGGGCCGGGTATTCCGCCCGCAGAGCGCGAGGCGGTGTTCCGCCCCTTCCATCGCCTCGAGGTCTCCAGGAGCCGCGCCACCGGCGGCACCGGGCTCGGCCTCGCCATTGCGCGCCAACTGTGCGACGCACACGGCTGGAGCATCGACCTGCTGGCGCGCGACGGCGGCGGTACCGTCGCCCGGATCGAGTTGCACTGCCGGTCAATCGCGCGATGACAGGACTGAGCACGGCCCCCGGCTCAGCGCCGCCCCACCGACCGCTTGCGGCGGTAATTCACGAGTCGGGAGTACTCCTTTTCCGCGTGGGTAATCATCCACAGAAGATCGGCCAAGGTTGCAACCCTGTCGTGTTCGGACAGCGTGATCATGAGGTCCAGACTGTCCCTGGCCTCCAGACACTCCGGCTTGCTCGCCATAAAGTCACGGGAAAGATGCTGCATCTTTCTGTTCCTCCCCGGTGTCGGCAATGCTGCGAAGATCCCCCAACCCGGCAGTCATTCGCCTGCAATATATACAAAAGTATAGATTACCTTCGTACCCGTACCGGCCCTGTAACCTCATGGAAACGTTTGATGAACGGAACATTGACCTGGGTCAATGAGGAGGTCGGCGGCCAACGGTTAGATTTGTGCTGAAACAGGTTTGTCTTGGGGTCTCAAACCAGTCCGACGGGATGTCTTAACATGAAACTTTGTGGAAAATGCCTACGAAAACCGTGGCCCTACGCGATTACCGCGTTCATTTCCAGCTTTGTTGCCTTCGTCACCTGGCTGACGCTGTCAGCGGCCGGACTTCATCCGGAGGCCAACCAGTGGTGGACGGCAGCCGCCTTTGCGGCCGCTGCGGCTCTGCTGTTCATTTATATGCGTGCCTGCATGCGACGGCACTGCAGGGATGACGGCCACCGTCACGCCTGAGCGCGAACCTGCCTCCGGCCCTGCGCGGCCCGGCGCAGCGCCGGAGGCGACATAGCTCGAAGCCCCAAGCCAGGTTTCCAATGCTGCCCTGCACGTGAGTGACACGGTTATGCTTTCCCTGGCGCGCATCGGGCTGATCGCGTGGCTGCTCGTTCTTGGGCAGGCGCGCGCCGCCGCTCACCTGGCCGACACCCACGTGCACTACAAGTGGAGTCAGAGGGAGGTCACCGCACCGGAACGGGCGGTCGCTATCCTGCGCGAGAACGACATCGCGCTCGCAGTCGTGATTGGCACGCCCGCCGAATACGCCCTGGAGCTCGCGCACCTTGCGCCGGACGTCGTGGTCCCACTCTGGAGCCCCTACCGCGAAGCCGACGACTGGTCGCGCTGGCCCTATGACGAGGAAGTACTCGAACGGGCCGGGGGCGCGCTGGCCACCGGCAGGTATCGGGGCATCGGCGAGCTGCACCTGATCGGCGGCTTCGCGCCGCACTGGCGCAGCCCGGTCATCCAGGGGCTGTTTGCGCTCGCCGGCGAGCACGATGTCCCGCTGTTGCTGCACACGGAGCTCAGCAGCAACGACTACATGCTCCACTTGTGCCGGGCCTTCCCGCAGGTGCGCCTGGTGTGGGCGCACGCAGGCGCGATATTGAGCCCTGCCGAGGTTGCTGAAGTGATGGACGCCTGTCCACAGCTCACCGCGGAGCTGTCGGCTCGGGATCCCTGGCGATTCGTCAACAACCCGATCAGCGATGACACGGGTGCGCTGACGCCGCAATGGCGCAGCCTGATCGAACGCTATCCGGACCGCTTCATGATCGGATCGGACCCCGTGTGGCCGGTGGAACAGCTCGACGGCTGGGACCGCGCCGACACAGGATGGCAGGAGTATTCCCGTTTCATCGGCTTTCATCGCCGCTGGCTCGACGCGCTGCCACCGGATCTGGCAGGGAAACTGCGTCTCGACAATGCGATCGCGGTATACGGTCGAGCAAACCGCTGATGCGCGCCGCCGGCCTGTGGGGTATCGGGCTCGAATTTGTCAGGCCGATCCGTTAAGCTGGCGCATAACCGACGCCTGCAGCAGGCGCAGCGCGCGTATGACTTCAGGGCATGACTGACAGAGCAAATAACGGCAAGGGTCTTTACCTAGTGCTGATCAGCGTGCACGGGCTGATCAGGGGGAAGGACCTCGAGCTCGGCCGCGATTCGGATACCGGAGGACAAATCCTCTACGTGATCGAGCTGGCTCGGGCGCTGGCGGAGCTGCCCCAAGTGGAGCGGGTCGACCTGCTCACCCGGCGCGTCGTGGACAGCCAGGTCAGCGTCGATTATGCCCGGGAGCGCGAGTCCCTGTCCGAAGGCGCCAACATCATCCGCATCGAAGCTGGGCCCGACGGCTATCTGCGCAAGGAAGAGCTCTGGGATCACCTCGACACCTTTGCCGACAACGCTCTGGAGTATCTCAAGGAAGAGGATCGCCTGCCCGATCTGATCCACAGCCACTACGCGGACGGGGGCTTTGTCGGAGGACGCATCGCCGCCCTGCTCGGCGTTCCGCTGGTCCACACGGGCCATTCTCTCGGCCGGGTAAAGCGCCGCCGTCTGCTCGCCGCGGGGCTCAAACCCGCGCAGATCGAACAGCTGTACAACATGTCGCGGCGCATCGATGCCGAAGAGAACGTCCTCGGCGCGGCGGACCTGGTGATCGCCAGCACCCATAACGAGATCGAAGAACAGTACGGACTGTACGATTACTACCAGCCGGAGCAGATGCGGGTCATCCCGCCCGGCACGAACCTGGAGCGTTTCCATCCGCCGGACGGAGACGAGGCGGAGCAGCCCATCGCTCGGGAGATCGGCCGCTTTCTGCGTAATCCGAAGAAACCGATAATCCTGGCGCTGTCCCGACCCGACGAGCGCAAGAACATCGCCACCCTGATCAAGGCCTACGGCGAGTCCCCGGAGCTGCAGGGCGCTGCCAACCTGGTCATCATTGCCGGCAACCGCGAAGACATCCGGGAAATGGAAAGCGGCTCCAAAGGCGTGCTGACCGACATCCTGCTGCTGATCGATCAATACGATCTCTACGGTAAGGTGGCCTACCCCAAGAAACACCGGGCCGCCGAAGTCCCGGTGATCTACAGGATCGCCGCGGCCTCGCGCGGTGTATTCGTCAACCCGGCCCTGACCGAGCCGTTCGGGCTCACGCTGCTGGAAGCCGCCGCAAGCGGCCTGCCGGTGGTGGCAACCGAGGACGGCGGCCCCCAGGATATCATCGGCACCTGCCACAACGGCCTGCTGGTCGACCCATTGGACAAGAACGCTCTAGCCAAAGCACTGCTCAAACTGGTTTCCAACGCCTCGCTGTGGCAGCGCAGCGTCACCCAGGGACTGAAGGGCGTCGCGGAGCATTATTCGTGGCATGCCCACGCCCGCCACTACCTCGAAACTGTACAGCCGCTGGTGCGGGGTGTCGAGCCGCTGCCGCGGGCGCCGCTGGTGCGCCGGCCGATGCTCTACCACGACCGGGCCCTGTTCACCGATCTCGATCAGAACCTGCTGGGCGATCCGGACAGCCTCGCCGAATTCATCGGCGTGGTGCGACAAAACCGCCAGTGCGTGAGCTTCGGGATCGCCACCGGTCGGTGTCTGGAATCGGCCCTCAGCATCATGAAGCGCTTCGGCATTCCGATGCCCGACGTGCTCATCACCAGCGTGGGCACCGAGATCTTCTACGCACCCCAGCTCACCGCCGACAAGGCCTGGAGCCGGCACATCGATCACGGATGGACCCCCGACGTGGTGCAGCGCACCCTGGCAGAGATTCCCGGCCTGAGCCTGCAGCCGAAGACCGAGCAGAGCCGCTTCAAGATCAGCTATTACATCGATCCTCGCAAGGCTCCGCCACTGGACGAAATCAACAGTCTGCTGCACCAGGCCGAGCTGTCGACCAACACCTTCCTGTCCTTCGGCCAGTTCCTGGACATCGTACCGGGGCGCGCATCGAAGGGGCTGGCACTGCGCTACTTCGCGTCGCTGTGGGGTATTCCGCTCGAGCACATTCTCGCCGCCGGCGGCTCCGGCACCGACGAGGACATGATGCGCGGCAACACGCTGGCGGTGGTGGTGTCCAATCGCCATGAGGAAGAGCTGCACCAACTGCCGGAAGCCGGGCACATCTACTTTGCCAAGCGCCCCTTTGCTGCCGGAATCATGGAGGCCATAGCGCACTATGATTTCCTGCGCCAGTGCCGGGTGCCCACATCAGACAAGGCGGCAGCCGATGCTTGATCGCGTACTCATCTGCACAGACCTGGACCGTACCCTTCTGCCGAACGGCGCGCCCCCGGAGTCGCCGGGCGCGCGTGACCGGTTCCGCGCCTTGACCGCCAGACCGGAGGTGGAGCTGGCCTTTGTCAGCGGCCGTCACCGTGCCCTGGTCGAGTCGGCCATCGCCGAGTATCAGCTCCCTCAGCCCGACTACGTCATCGGCGATGTGGGCAGCAGCATCTATGCCGTCCACGATGGCGAATGGTCGCAGTGGTCACTGTGGAACGAGGTGCTCGAAAGCGACTGGGGCACCCGGGACGGCCACGCTCTGATTGCGCTGTTCGACGACATCGAGCTTCTGACTCCGCAGGAAAGCGAGAAACAGGGGCGCTTCAAGAGCAGCTACTATGCGCCCCTGACGGCGGACGTCGAGGCGCTGCAGCGGGAGATGCAGTCACGTCTGGACGCGGAGGGTCTGCCGTCCAAGATCATCTGGAGTATCGACGACAACCGGAACATCGGCCTGATCGACGTTCTGCCGCGAAAGGCATCCAAGCTGGAGGCGGTGCGTTTTCTGATGAAAAGCACAGGTCACGCGCTGAACAACACGCTGTTTGCGGGTGACAGCGGGAATGACCTGGCGGTGCTGTGCAGCGAAGTCAACGCCGTTCTGGTGGCCAACGCAACCGACAGCGTGCGTGAGCAGGCGCTGCGGCTCGCGGCGGAAGCCGGAGCCGCCGACTCGCTGTACACTGCGCGCGGAGGATTCCGAGGCATGAACGGCAATTACAGCGCAGGCATACTCGAGGGCCTGGCGCACTACATTCCCGAAACCGAGATCTGGATACCCTGAAAGCGGCTCGAGCATGCAGCAACACCGACACCCCGTGATATTCGGTGAGGTACTCTATGACCGTTTCCCGGACGGAAACGTGGTGCTGGGGGGAGCGCCCTTTAATGTCGCCTGGCATCTGCAGGCCTTCGGAGCGGGACCGCTGTTTGTAAGCAGGATCGGTGATGACGAGCTGGGACATGGCATCCGCGAAGCGATGAGCGCCTGGGATATGAGCACCGCCGGCCTGCAGGTCGATACCCAGCACCCCACCGGCAGCGTCGAGGTACGGCTCGAGCAGGGCGAGCCCCACTACGATATCGTCGCCGATCGCGCCTACGATCACATTTCCGCCGATGCCGTCCCGCAGCTCACCCCGTCGCTCATCTACCACGGTACACTCGCGTTGCGCGGTGCGGCGTCTGCACGTGCCCTGGCCTCACTCAAGGCCCGGCTGGATGCACCGGTGTTCATGGATGTCAATCTGCGCCCGCCCTGGTGGGTCCTGCAGGAGACCCGGGACGCCCTCGACGATGCCCGCTGGGTCAAGCTCAACGAAGACGAACTGCAACGGCTCGGCACCGGGAACGGTGATCTAGGCGAGCGCGCCCGCAGCCTGCGCGAACAGCACCAGATCGAGCTGCTCATTGTGACCCGTGGCGGCCAGGGTGCGGTTGCCTTCACGGACGACGGCCAGAGTGCCGAGACCCGGCCCGCTTCCGCAAACACCGTTGTCGACACGGTAGGCGCCGGCGATGCTTTCACCAGCGTCATCATTCTGGGGCTCACATCGAACTGGCCGTTACAACAGACCCTGGAACGGGCCCAGGCCTTTGCCTCTGCGGTCGTCGGTGTGCGCGGCGCGACGATTCAGGACAAGAAATTTTACCGCCCCTTCACCGATGCATGGGGACTGGCCGCTCGATGAACCGGCGCGTCGACCCCCTGCAGAGCATTGAAACCTATCTGCGCACCCACCGCAACGAAGTGCTGAGCCTGCTGTGCCGCCTGCAAGCGATGGAACGAACCTTTCTGCTGCGCAGCAACATCCAGGACACGTTCGAGCAGCTGTGTGCCGAAGACGACAGCGGCGCGCTGCGCCACAGCCCGCTGGCGACACTGGTCGACTGGTGTCAGGAGGCCGTGCTGGAAAGCGCCTGGGTATACTTCGCCCTGCGCCTGCGCGTGGCACGCTGGATGTATATCCGCATTCACATGGACACTCTCAACATCGAAGCCATCGACGCATCGGAGTTTCTGGCCTTCAAGGAACGCCTCGTGAGCGATGGCTCAGAGGGTCGATGGATGCTGGAAGTCGACCTGGAGCCCTTTTCGCGTCACATCTACAAGCTGCAAGAGTCCGATTCCATCGGGCGCGGCGTGGAGTTTCTCAACCGGCATCTCTCCAGCCAGTTGTTTCAGGACCTCGGCAAGGGTGACCAGCGGCTGCTGGACTTCCTGCGCGTGCATAAGTACCGCGACCAGCAGCTGATGATCAACGAAGGGGTGGAGAACGTCCAGGATCTGCGCAGCGCCCTGCGGCAGGCCGAGAGCCAGCTTCGTTCTCAGAATCAGACGCTCAACTGGGACAACGTGGCCCATGAGCTGCGATCCATCGGCTTCGAGCCGGGCTGGGGCAACACCGTAGGCCACATTCGCGATTCCATGCGCCTGCTGCTGGATATCCTGGAAGCACCGTCGCCGGCAGCCCTGGAACGCTTCCTGGGCCGGGTTCCCATGATCTTTTCGCTGGCAATCCTGTCTCCGCACGGCTATTTCGGCCAGTCCAATGTGCTGGGGCGGCCCGATACCGGTGGTCAGGTGGTCTATATCCTGGATCAGGTGCGCGCGCTGGAGCGCGAAATGCGGGAGCGTCTTCACGAGCAGGGGCTGAACATCGAACCCCAGATACTGGTACTGACGCGCCTCATCCCCGAGGCGGAGGGTACCACCTGCGATCGCCGCATCGAAGAGATTGCCGGAACCTCACACGCACGCATCCTGCGAGTGCCGTTCCGCAACCAGCGCGGTGAGATGATTCCGCACTGGATATCACGCTTCGAGATCTGGCCGTACCTGGAGCGCTACGCGACCGAGGCCCAGCGCGAGATGATTGCCGAGCTCGGCGGGCGCCCGGACCTGATCATCGGCAACTATTCCGATGGCAACCTGGTCGCCTCGATGATGTCGCAGCAGCTCGGAATAACCCAGTGCAACATTGCGCACGCCCTGGAGAAGACCAAGTATCTGTATTCGGATCTGTACTGGCAGGACAACGAGCCGCACTACCACTTTTCCTGCCAGTTCACCGCGGACGTGATCGCCATGAACAGCGCGGATTTCATTATCACCAGCACCTACCAGGAGATCGCCGGCACCGGTGACTCCCTCGGCCAGTACGAGAGCCACGCCGCCTTCACCATGCCGGGGCTTTACCGGGTCGTGCACGGCATCGACGTTTATGATCCCAAGTTCAATATCGTATCCCCGGGTGCCGACGCCGATGTGTATTTTCCCTACTCCGATGCCGGCAGGCGCCTGTCGCACTTCGCGGCAAGAATCGAGGAGCTGGTGTTTGGGCGCGAGACCAACGACACCACCCGGGGCATTCTCGAAGATCCGGAAAAACCGCTGCTGTTCACCATGGCCCGCATGGACCACATCAAGAACATCACCGGCCTGGTCGAGTGGTACGCTCAGTCCGCCGATCTGCGCGAGCACGCTAACCTGCTGGTGATATCCGGTCACGTGGACCCCGCGCGCTCCACCGATACGGAGGAGCGGCAGCAGATCGAGAAGATGCACGATCTGATGACAAACCACGGGCTGGACGGAGAGGTGCGTTGGCTCGGGCTGCACCTCGAGAAACCCCTCGCCGGTGAAATCTACCGCTTCGTCGCCGACCGTCACGGTGCCTTTGCACAGCCTGCCCTGTTCGAGGCCTTCGGCCTCACGGTCATCGAGGCGATGAGCTCGGGCTTACCCACTTTTGCGACCTGCTTCGGTGGGCCACTCGAGATCATTGAAGACGGCGTGTCGGGTTTTCATATCGACCCGAACCACGGAGAGCGGGCCTGCACGCGCATGGCCGAATTCTTCAACCGTTGCCGGGAAGAGCCCGGCTACTGGAAGCGCATCTCGGACGGGGGCCTGCAGCGGGTCGCTCAACGCTACACCTGGGCGCGCTATGCCGAGCGCATGATGACCCTGTCGCGAATCTACGGTTTCTGGAAATACGTCAGTGACCTGGAGCGCGCCGAGACACGCAGGTACCTGCAGATGTTCTACGGCCTTCAGTTCAGGCCGCTGGCCGCACAGCTGGGTGGTTAGCTCCAAAATCCGGCTATCGTCTGGAATACCACGGCCGGCGCTCAACCGGACCCTGCTGTGCTGCGTATTTCACCACCGGATTTTGCGTAATGTGACGCGACTCTCAAAAAAAGTCGCGAAATGCCGCAAACTTGTTAACGATGATTGCCAGGGGCGGCCGCGGCGATGAAAGTCCTAGTTGAGCCCTCTAATTTGAAGAAAGGTATGTACGTTTCCGAGCTGGACAGGCCCTGGCTCGATACGCCTTTTCTGTTTCAGGGCTTCCGGATCACCAACCAGCAGGAAATTGAGCAGATCAAGGGTCTGTGCGACTTCGTCTTCGTGGACATGGAAAAGAGCACGGTCCCGATTCCGAACACGATGTTCGATGCCGCCCTTCCAAGGTCGAAGCCCCAAAAACAGAATTACGCCAAAATCATCAAAGCGCCGCTTCCGTATACCGAAAGCTTCGAGGATGAGGTCGGGCGGGCCTGGCACTGTTATCAGCAGGCGACACAACAGGTCAGCAGCCTGTTCGATGACGTGAAAATGGGCAGGAGTCTGCAGGTAGCCGGCGCCAGGGCTACGGTCAGCGCAATGGTGGGCAGCATATTGCGGCACCCGGACGCGCTGGTTCTGCTGGCGTCGCTCGGGAACAGGGACCGGAGTCTGGTCAACCATGCGCTGTCTGTGTGTACGCTGTCGCTGGCCTTCGGCCGGTTCCTGGGCTTTGACAAAGGAGCCCTGCTGGAGCTCGGGCTGGGCGCCTTGTTACACGATATCGGCGAGGTCAAGCTTCTGGAGACCAGGCCAGCCAAGGCCGTCAATGCTTCAAGCTCGGAAAACGCACTTCTGGAGCGCCATACCGTGGTAGGCGCAGTGATGCTGCGGAAACTCGACAGTGTTTCAGACAATATCATCGCCATCGTTCACGACCACCACGAGCGCACCGACGGCTCCGGTTATCCCCGCAGGCTCACGGGCCACGCAATCGGCGTCAACGCCAAGCTCGTGTCGATCGTGGACACTTATGACAGTATCACCAGCGGGATTCACGGATACGAGACCTTGAGTGTGGACGATGCCCTGAAGAGCATATACACCTGGCGCGGCACTCTCTTCGACGAGCTGCTGGTGGAGAAATTCATTCAGTGCGTCGGCGTCTATCCTCTGGGCAGTGTCGTGGAGCTGCGCTCGGGACAGATCGGCATCGTAGTCTCGTCGCGCCCGAATGCGCGCCTGTTCCCCAGCATCATGCTCATCATGGATGAGCAAAGAAAGCCGCTCGAACCGCCCAAAATCGTCAATCTGGCGCTGTTCCGCGCGGAGCTGGACAGCGACGAGTTCGAAGTGAGGCGGCTGGTGGATGCCGGGCGTTTGGGTATCGACGTGCGCCAGTACGTGTTGCGCGAGATGCCCTTAGGCTGAGGTGTCGTTCGGTGTGAGATGAACGACGTTGTCTGGCTGCTGAGCGGTGTCGTTTGCCACCGCACCGTACAAACGCAAGGGTTGGGATTTTCCCCGGACACGGTGCTCCCCGAGGTCCGAGAACAGAATCTTCTGATGATCGGGCAGAAGCTCATAAAGACTGGCTGAGCCGATGATCTTGTAACCGAGTCGCTTGCTCAGACCGTCGAGCCGGCTGGCCGTGTTCACGGAATCGCCGATAAACGTGTACTCGAAACGCTCGCTGGATCCGATCGTGCCGGCGGCTGCACGACCACAATTCAGACCGATGCCAATGTCGAAAGTCGTGCCGTCGCGCATCACCGCTGAGTCGGAATGCATCAGAATGTCAAACGCCGCGTCGACCGCGTTTTCGGCATAGTTCGGATTGCCGTCTACACCAAACACCGCCAGAATCGCGTCACCGAGAAACTTGTTGACGATACCATTGTGCTCAGCCACTACGTCGGCGAGCTTGGTGAAGTAGGCATTTAGAAAAACAATGATCTCATCGGGCGGTTTGTTCTCGGCGTAGCTGGTGAATTTTCTCAGGTCACAGAACAGAATCGCCAGATCAAACTCCTGACCTTTTTTCAGTTTCTTTTCGTTGTCTTCCAGGAGTTTCTGCATGATGTGCGGGCTGACGACCTGCTCCAGCGTGCGCTGAATCTTGTCCTTTTCCCTGAGCTGGCCGATGATCAGATTCGTGTGCTGGGCGATATAACCGAACTCGTCTTCGGTGAGCACAGGCACGTGGTCATCCAGGTACCCGCTCTGAACGTTGCGCAGCGTTCTGATCTGGTTTTCGAACATGGTCTGCAGGTTCACCGAGTACGAAAAAATCACCCGGGTTGTCAGGGTCGTAACAATCCCGAGTATGAAAAGCGTCTCGACAATGAACTCCTGCTTGATTTCCCTTCTCCCCGTGCCGGCGAAGAGCTGGTCGGGCACCAGATAGCCATAGGCCGTGACGGCGGTCGCCAGAGTCACCAGGAGCACCGTTGCACTCAGAAAAATGCTCAGTTTCTGAGACACCGGCAGGGCCTTGTCGCTCAAGGGTGCATCGCCGTTGCCCCCCTGCTCATGGCTGGAACGCACCCTGTGCAGGGCGCTGTCGATGCTGGCAAAGTAGCCTATGATCAATGCCCATGCACTCGTCTTCAGAGCGATATAGGGCGCGTGTTTGTAGACCAGAAGCTCGCAGCAGAGCAGCGCCAGCGCGACCAGGCCAAACAGGCTCATATCGAGCTGTAACTGGCGCCGGGCGCGGCGCAACGGCGGGACGCTGTGCAGCAGCCGTGGCTCGAGCAGGGTACGGGCGATGCCGGCTATGAAATAAGGCAGCGCAATCAGTGCGATAATATAGGGCTTTGGATATTCGAGATAGGTCGACGTGCTACGAAAGGCGAAAATACACAGCACCAGCACGCTCAGCAGGTAATAGGCGAAGATCTGGAAGCGGGTCTGGTAGCGCATTACTCATAAATCGCCCCCGGCGGCAAAAAATTTAGCGCTACATCGCAGAATCGGCGCGAACCACGTCACGTTGACGGGCCTTTTTGACCCTGGCCGGCCTTGGAAGAGCCGCAGTGGGAGGGTGTTCACTATTGCAACTGACGCTCCAGCGCAACGGTGCGATAACCCCGGGCGGTCGCGCGTTTCGGAACGCTTCACCTGAGAATGTCCCCTCTCCAGCGGCTTCAGGCACGGCCGGAAAGCCTTACCGCTTTTCGGCGCAAAGGAAGGGGTAAACGCCCCTCTGGACAAAATCCAGGGACAGACCCGGGTCGACAGACTGATCAGTGTCTGAATACGCTGACGACGTCGGATTCAGTGTCCGGTGTCGGAGGCACACCGAATCGGGCATTGACTGCATAAAGACGTCTGCCGAATCCGGCCACCGAGGAGGCAATATCGAGGGCGACAGCGGTTATTGTGAAGGTAACGGCGGGAAAGCGGCGCGCTGCGCGCGCAATATCCACCGGATGGGAGTACTTGTATTCAAGCCCGCCGAGAGAGATACCCCGGTGCGCACAGATCACGTTGATGGCCAGGTTCCGCGCGCTCTCAATGAACGGAATGCCCCACTTTTCCCCGTCCATTCAGTAGCCGGTCCCGTCGGGTCCCCACTGCGGGTAGGCCTTCCACACCGCAACATTGAATTCGCGCGCCTGCACCTCCATGAAGGCCAGGGCCCCGGGTTCGTTGGGCAACACGCCGCTTTGGATCAGCGCTCGCTGCCGGCCACCCGGGGCGTCCACGATGGCGCGCGCCTCGGCCGCGCACTCGATAGGGGTTGGATCACTGCCCCGGGCGCCCCACAGCGCCTCTTCCGCGGACGCCATACCCGGTCAATCGAAAGTACATCCTGAGCAGTTCGCGCCCCATTCAGGCGATCGTTATCTCCGGCGACAGATAGACGTCCTGGATGGCATTGAGCAGATTCACACCCTCGTCCATCGGTCGCTGGAATGCCTTGCGACCCGAGATCAGGCCCATTCCGCCGGCACGCTTATTGATCACCGCTGTACGCACCGCCTGGTGCAGGTCGTCCTTGCCCGAGGGCCCTCCCGAGTTGATCATTCCAACACGGCCCATGTAACAGTTGGCCACCTGATAGCGCACCAGATCGACCGGGTGATCACTGGTGAGCTCTTCGTAGACCTTGGGATGGGTCTTGCCGAACTGAAGGGCGTTGTAACCGCCGTTGGTCTCCGCCTGTTTCTGCTTGACGATATCGGCCTCGATCGTTACGGCCAGATGATTGGCCTGACCTGTCAGGTCGGCCGCCAGGTGATAGTCAGTCCCTTCCTTCGTGAAGGCCGAATTGCGCAGATACGCCCACAGAAAGGTCGCCATGCCAAGCTCGTGCGCATGGGCAAAGGCCTCGCTCACTTCCAGAATCTGACGTCGCGATTGCTCCGAGCCGTAAAACACGGTCGCCCCCACGGCGACCGCGCCCAGCTCAAAGGCCTGATCCACGCTGGCGAACGGCGATTGATCAAAGCGGTTCGGATAGCTCAGCAATTCGTTGTGATTGAGCTTAAGCAGGAACGGAATCTTGTGGGCATATTTCCGGCCCACCGACCCGAGCACGCCGAGCGTGGAGGCGACCGCGTTGCACCCGCCCTCGATAGCCAGCTTGACGATATTCTGCGGATCGAAATACAGTGGATTGGGCGCGAAGGACGCACCGGCCGAGTGCTCAACCCCTTGATCCACCGGCAGGATCGACATATAGCCACTTCCCCCCAGGCGGCCGTGATCAAACAACGCCTGCAGATTGCGCAACACCCGCGGACCCCGATCGCTGGCCACCACCACTCTGTCGACAAAATCCGGACCCGGTGCGTGCAGCATCTCCTTGGGGATGCCCCGGCACTCGTGACCCAGTATGAAGTCCGCCTCTTCTCCTAACATCGCCTCAACATCGATCATGGTCAGCCCTCGCTGGAAAAATCCTGGAATGTTTCCATTCGAAAACTAGCCGGCATTCCGCCGGCTGTAAAGCGCTGCCCCGTCGGGATCGGTCATGCGCCGTGCCCTGAGTTCGGGTATCATTGGCCCAAAGCTACAGCCTTACCAGCCCCGCGATACCAAGACCCCGAACTGTGCTGCTGAAATTTCTGCCGCTCATCACCACGACCCTGTTCTATGCAGTGTATTACCTGATCAGCGGGCTGCAGTTCGATGTCTACATCAAGCCTGCGGCGGTGCCGTTCGATTGGCTGTTGCAGCTGCTCCTCGCGTACGTCCTTTTTGCTTTATCGCGGCGGATCTTTGTCTTCGTGCTGTTGCAGGCGCTGCTGATGGGTGTGCTCTACGTCGGCAATGCGGTGAAAATTTCCTTCTTCGGTGGCCCGATCCTGCCCGATGACGTGTATGCCTTGCGTTCGCTGCTGCTGGTCCTCGAAGGCTGGCATTTCATGGCGGCAGCCGCGCCACTGGCGGCAATCATTGCCCTGCTGCTGTTCAATTTCACCCTGAGGCACTGGAGCGCCTACCTGGCGAGCGTGCTGACAATCCTGCTCGGCATGACCCTCGTGTACAAACCCGGCGCCATTCTCGAGCCGCTCGACCGGCACTTCGGCAATTCGGTGTGGGACCAGCGCTCCAATTACATTTATCGCGGCGCCACGCTCTACAGCCTGCAGGAAAGCGCCCGCTATTTCGCCGATGCGGCGATGCCGCCGGACCGTGATCCGGCGCTAGCCGCTGCCAGGGACCTGCTGGACAACGCCACCGAGGACAGCGTTGCTCAGGACGACTTCACGCCGCGCAACCTGCACATCCTGCTGCTCGAATCCTTCTGGGATCCGACGCTGCTGAAAACGGCCGGCTACAGCCGGGATCCCCTCGCACCCGCTTTCCGAAGCCTCTGGGAACGCGCGGGGTCGTCGCACCTTATGAGCCCGGTATTCGGCGGTTATACCGCCAACGCCGAGTTTGAGGTCCTCTGCGGCTTTCCGGTGGTCGAAGACAATGTAAAATTCGAGCGCCAGCTGCTCAACGACGTGCCCTGTCTGCCGCACCTGCTGGCCGAGCGGGGTTATCGCACCCTGGCGTCGCACCCCAATGTCCCGGTGTTCTGGAATCGCATCAATGCCTATCGGCGCCTGGGTTTTCAGAACTACTGGTCCAAGCAGGATTTCCTGCTCGACGATATGAACCGGGAGTTTCTCTCGGACGCCTCTCTGTACCGGCAGGTTCTGGCGAAAATCGCGGGTTTGATCGACGGCGGGCAACCCGTGCTCAATTACATTGTCACTTATTTTGGACACTGGAATTATCCGCTGAACGAGTCCCGTCCAAACAGGATAAATGCGTCTTCCAGGGTCAGGGAAGTGAGCAGCTACGCCGACATGATGTACTACAAATCACGCGAGCTCATGGCTTTCGTCGAGCAGCTTCAGGCGCGCGACCCTGACGGTGTTATCCTGCTGTTCGGCGATCACCTACCCTTCCTGGGTGAGAATTTCGCGGGCTATGTAGACTCCGGCGTGCTCGCATCGAAACGCAGCAAATTCAGTGCCGAAATGTACAAGCTGTTCGTCAGTGTGCCCTTCGTCATTATCGATGGGTCGCGCGGTCCGGTGGATACCGGCGACATTTCCATGTATGAGATACCGGCGCTTCTGCTTGAGCTGCTGCATCTCAACGGGCCGACGATCATGGATTACACGCGGGCACCTGACGGTATGCGGGTCCGCCCCCTGCCCGGCCTGCACATCAACCTGCTCAGCGATGGCAGCACCGAGGTCTGTAAGGAGCCGCCCTATTCGCTAACCTGCCGGGTGTCCACCGAATGGCTGCAGGATGTGCTGACAGTCAATGACGATCTGTTCATCGGTCAGCAGTTCACCAGGCAGCCGCACGGTTACGGCGACACAGCGGTTATCGCTGAGCAACCCTGATGAAGCCCGTAGAATGCTGATCAATCTGGAAGCCCACCGACTCGGACTTCCGAGACGGCCCGCGGTCGCCTCGGCGATCCGGCAAGGGCACAAGGGCCGGCTTGTGCACGCCCGGTGAACGACCGCATCGGGCGTCATCTGCCAGGCCCGTGCAGTTGCCGAAGCCGGGGGCTGGCTTGGACTTCGCCGCGAAGCTGTGGGAGTATGGCAGGCGGGTCGGCCAGGGTGCACGTACGAGCGTCGCCGTGCTGCTCCGGTCATCAGCCTCACGGGACGTCCCTGCGCCCGCAGCCGGGAGCTTTGCGATGATTACTTACTTATACTGGATGCTGGTTTTCGGCCTGGTTATTGCCGTCATGGCAGTGCTCGGCGCAAAGCTGGAGAATATGAAAGCCGCGCTGGTGAGCGCTGCGGTCGTGCTGTTCATAGGCTGGGCGGTTTACTTTTTCTATCTCCAGCAGATCTTCGTGAAACGCTGGGGTGGCGTCATGAGTATCAGCGTACCCGACGGGCAGTACCATATCGCGACCACCTGGAAGGAAGACAACCTGTGGGTCGAGAACTACGACCCCGAAACAGACAAGTGCATCTTCAGCGAGTATTCAAAAGGAAACCTGCTCCAAGGCCGAGTCACAATCAAAAACTGCAGGCCCCTGGCGCTCAATGACAGAAGCGCAGGGCAGTCCCGAAACGTCGAGGCCTCGCCGCACCAAAGCGGCGAGGCACCGTAGTCGGCCCCTTTAATCTGCGAACTCCAGCTCCACCTGGACGGCTTTGACGCCGGCGCGCGCGCAGGCCTCATCGAGGTCACCACCCGGCGCGCCACTGACACCGACCGCACCGACCAGGGATCCGGCCACCTGCACGGGGACGCCGCCGGCCAGCACCATGACACCGTCGAGCAGGTTCGGGGCATCAATCATGTCGGGGCGGTTCTTACGCAGTTCGGCGGACGTTGAATTCGCCATGGCGACGGCGTTCGCCTTGCCGAGTGTTCGCTGCCGCTAATCAGCCGCAACCGAGCCAGCCAGGCCCTCTAGCCGAAATATAATGCGCCCAAAATTGCGAAGAGCGATCCGTTTCGCACCTTCGCACTGTTGGCCAGTGCTGGGACCCTTATCGGCAATACGTACACCTCCTGATTTGATCCAAAAGATGACTTCAACGTAAGTCGCTGATTCGTTAGCCTACAGAAGCCGGGCCGGGAGATTTAGCGTAACTAACAGTTCTGAGTCGTGGCTGACTCCGATGCCTGGCAGATCAACTAGACTGAAACAAGCAATGGAGCTATTTGCAGCGAAGCCCAGCAGGTCGCGCGATCAGTTTAGGCAAGTGCTCCGCGTTTATTTGGGCTCGGCATGCGGCAGTGACTGAGAGATGCGTCTGGGGTCTCGCCTACGAGTGAATAACGCCGGGTGCGTGCCGGGTAATACGACTTCAAGTAAGCCTGCACTTCTCGCACAAGGAGAATGACGATGAACAACCTCTACAAAGTCCTGGTATGTGTCTTCTTTACATCTATCGCACTTCCTTCGACAGCTGCCGACGACCCACTTTGGACGATGAAAGCACTGAAACCTGAGGTCGCCCTTGAGGTAGCACAAGCTACAATGGAAGCCTGTCGCGAGAAGAATTACCAGGTCACGGTGGCCATAGTCGATCGTTCTGGCATTGTTCAAGTCATCCTTCGTGATCAACTGGCGGGACCACATACAGTGGACACAGCACGCCGTAAGGCATGGACGGCTGCCAGCTTCAATGGCGACACGCGCTCCATCGCCAAAGCAACTAAGCCCGGAAGCGGACACTCAGGTATCCGATTCGTCACCGATGTGCTGATGATAGCCGGCGGTGTACCGCTCTACGCTGAAGGGACAATTGTCGGTGCTGTTGGAGTCTCGGGGGCTCCTCTAGCCGATGAGGACCACCAGTGCGCGGAAAAAGGTGCAGAAGCTTTGGAGGAGAAGATGCTGTTCTGATTGCGGCCTCCTAGGGCCTGTTAACACTTACCGGATCGCGCACGAAACCAGCGTGTGTGCCACCGACAGCCGTCCCCTCGGTTGCACGCAGCGGCGGTCCCGTGACCTTTGTCGGCGTTCCAAAAACCCGGAGGCCCGCCTGTCTCATCAGGGTTACCCCGGGCTCAACAATAGGGGATTCGACAGGGGCAACCTCCAGGGGATCGGCTATCATTTAGAGACTCTAGTACTCTTGCGAACTCTGCCACCGCCAGGCGACATCCAGGAATCGCGGCTGAAACCGTATGAACGATAATCGCGAGCCGGAGGCACTGGCGCCGGAGACGGCGCACGGTCGCAACCGCGACATCAACGAGGCACTGCGCTACCTCGCCGATTTTGCGGGCCTGATCACCGGGCTTACCGGGCGGTTCGTCAATCTGGGGCCCGACATGCTGGACGATGAGATCACCCACGCCCTTCGAGAGATCGGTGAGTTCGAGGCCGTGGACCGCAGCTACGTATTCCAGTTCTCCGACGACGGCTCCCGCGTTTCCTATACCCACGAATGGTGTGCGCCGGGAATCGCACCGGCCATTGACAACATCCAGGACACGCCTGTAGAGGTATTCGACTGGGCACTGTCGCGTGTCAAGCGGGGCGAAGTGCTCTACATCGAGCGCGTCGAAGATCTGCCTGCGGATGCCTTCACTGTCAAGGCGGAGCTACAGCGGCAGGGTGTCGAATCGCTGGTCAATGTGCCTCTGAGCTGTGCCGGGAGAGTGCTGGGCTTCGTCGGCTTTGACTCGGTACACCGCGCCGCGACCTGGACAGACGAGCACATCAAGCTGCTCAAGGTCGTCGGCGAGATCATCGCCGGTGCCATCGAGCGCAATCGGGCTACGGAGACTCTGCGCCGCCAGGTGGAAATGGAGACGCTGGTGGCGCACATTTCCACACGATTCATCAATGTGCCGGTGACTTCCCTCGACCAGGAGATAGACCGCGCCATCGCCGAAATCGGCAGCTTCACCGGCGTCGACCGCAGCTACGTTTTCCAGTTCGAGGAAGGCGGCCGCCGCATGAGCAATACCCACGAGTGGTGTGCCGACGGCATCGAGCCGCACATCGACCGCCTTCAGGGCTGGTCCGTGGATCCGTTCGGCTATTCCATGGCGCTCATGCGCCAGGGCCGGGTCTTTTATGTCCAGGACGTGGACCGGCTGCCCGCGGAAGCCGGCGCCGAGAAGACGGAGTTCGAGGCCGAAGACATCCGGACGCTGATCAATGTTCCCATCCTGCTGCGCGGTGAAATGATCGGTTTTCTCGGTTTCGACGCGGTGCGTACGCGCAAGGTCTGGACGGAGGATGATGTCCGCCTGCTCAAGCTGGTCGGTACAGTCCTGGCCAACGCGCTCGATCGAGCCTCGGCCGAAAGCAAGCTGCAGGCGTCGGTCAGGGAAAAAGAAGTGCTCATCCGGGAAGTCCACCACCGGGTCAAGAACAACATGCAGATCGTCGCCAGTCTGCTTTATCTCCAGGCACGCGCGAGCGGTGGCAGAATGGATTCCGCGGCCCTGGAAGCCTTCAACAAGAGTCAGAATCGCATCAAGGCAATGGCTGCGATCCATGACCGGTTGTATCGCGCCCGGGATCTGTCGAGCATCGATTTCGGCGAGTATCTGCGGGCCCTGGTACCGGATTTGCTCAAGTCCTACGGGGCCGGCGACCGGGTAAAGGCGCGGGTCGAGGCCGCGCCGCTATACCTGACCATAGACCAGGCTATCCCCTGCGGACTGATTGTGAACGAGCTCCTGACCAATTGCCTCAAGCACGGATTTGCCGATGGGCGTTCGGGCACCATCGATATCCGACTGCAGACCCTGCCCGACGGCCGGCGCGAGCTGTCCGTCGTCGACGACGGGGTCGGTTTCAAAGAGCAGCAGCGATCCGAGAAAGCCGGATCCATGGGCCTGACGCTGGTGCGGGATTTCGCGGATCAGCTCGACGGCGAGGTTTCGATCGAGGACAAAGGCGGAACCCGGGTGCACGTCTCTTTCAGGAAGCCGCCTTCGTCAGACCGGTAGCGGTGACGGCAGCCGTTCACTCACGCAGGCTGTTCAGGCCCACGAAGCTGCCGTCGTTCTCCTCGGCCAGCTTGCGCATGAGGGCCGAGAACCGCACGGCGTTGACGGACATGCCGCCGCCGGAAAACAGCACAGGAAAACCGACGGCGTGGATGCGCACACGCCGCCGGCCGGACTCGTCGGCCCGGTTGAGCCGCGCCACACTGTCTATGACGCTCTGGATCGAGCCGCGCGAGAAGTCGTCACCAAAGACATACAGGCTGATGCGCTTGTCGCTGGCGTAGAACCGCCCGATAGCCGCTTCGATGCCTTCCACGGGGCTGGAATTGGAAAACGGCGTCCAGCCGGCCAGGCGGGCGTTGATGGCCCTGCGGCGCGCCGGCGTGTCGGGGATCCAGCGCCCCGCGTACTGGGAAAACATGTAGTCCCCCATGTCGTTCATCACCTGGATGCCCTTCACCTGCGGATAAATCTCCAACACTTCGCTGACCTTCTGCAGCACCAGGGGCCAGGCGTTCTGCTGCATTGAGCCCGAGGTGTCGATGATGAACAGGATGTACTCGCTGTCGACCGGAACGCCGCCGATGGCTGCGTCGGCGGTGCGCCGGAAGTCGGCCCCCAGCAGGCGCCGCATCTCCTGGGAAAGCACCTGCTTCGCCGTCGCCAGTCGGCTTTCGATGAGCGCCTGGGCATCGCGCTCGCGGCGTGCCGCACGGTGCTCGGCCTGCAGCGCCGTCAGCTCAGCCTCCAGGCGGGCGAGCCGCTCGCGGCGCTCGGCGAGCTGCCGCCCTGCTGTTCTCAACTCGCCATCGAGCACCTCGGCCTCCCCGCGCACCTGCTGCAGGCCGGTCTGCAGGCGCTGGACCAGCCCGCTGAGGTCCACGCCGAGCTTTTCCATGACCCGCGGCTCGGACACCTTGACGATCACCAGCAGCAGTATGATGGCACCGAAGCCGCAGGAGACCACGTCCAGGAAGGACAGATTGAAAATGTCGACGGCGCGGCGGGTGCGTCGCGTCACGGCCAGTCCCGTGTCGGCGTGAGGAAGGAGCCCGAGGTGTCGACGGCAAGCTTCCAGTAGGCCGCTGCGGCATAGGGGTCACCGTCCATGGGCAGGAGAATGGTGTTGACCGGAATGCCGGAGGGCAGCCGGGCAACCGCCTTTTCGAAATGCACCACGCGCTGCTCCGCCGTCACCGTGGTGGCGGCCGGCTTTCTGCTCCCCTGGGTGGGCAAGCCGTCGGTGACCAGCAGGATGTTGTCCGGTGGCGGGGACAGCGCCTTGGCGACGGCGAGCGCATGGTAGAGACTGGTGCCGCCCGCCGGCACGCTGTCGCGCAACCCGTGCAGCGCACGCTCCAGATCCTCGGGGCGGGAGGCCTTCAGCCACCGACCCGCGCTCCCCTCGACCACGGCGTGAGCCCCGGTATCGAAGAGGTAGAGCTGAAAGTCCGCCGTCGGCGGCAGGTTGCTCAACAGCCACTGCACGCTGAGCAGCGCCCGCCGCCACTTGGGCGCGCTGCGCTTCCGGGCTTCGTCCAGGTTGCGACGCCGGATCACGTTGACCAGGGTCTCGTCCAGCATGCTGGCGGAGCTGTCCACCAGGATGAGAATCCGGCTGCCCCCCAGCCTGAGGCCGGTCAGGTACTGCCGGTCCCCCTCGCCCCTGAACTGCAGCACCCGGTCGCCGGGCTCGGGCGCCGGCACCTCGGCGAGCTGTTGCTGCTCGCGGTCGAGCGCCCTGAGGTCTGCGCTCAGCCGCTCGACCCGTTGGCGGCTGGCCCCGCTCTCGCGGCGCAGGGTGGCGATCCGGCCGTTCAGTGAGCGGATTTCCCTCGCTGCCTCTGCGGCCCGGTCGCGGGTGAGCCGCAGCTCGCGCCGGGCTGCTTCGAGGCTGGTGCGCGTCGAGGCGAGCTGCTCGCGCTTCAGCAGCGACCGCCGTTCCAGCGTCACCACCTCGTCGCGCAGATCCGCGAAAGCCCGGTTGCGGACTCTGACGGTGTCCGTGTTTAGGATCAGCACCAGCAGCACCACCGCGCCGAAGCCGCAGAACATAATGTCGAGAAACGACAGCGAGAAAGGCGAAACCGGGCGGCGCTTCATGGCGAGGCGGGCGTGCCGGTCTCAGCTCCGCAGCCTTCGCACCAGCCAGCGGTCCACGTACCGCTCACTGTCCAGCACCAGGCGCTCCTGCAGCAGCTGCAGCTGGTGGATGAAAAACATCAGCACGATGCTGATCACCAGCGCGATGAACGTGGAGTTGAAGGCCACGCCCAGGCTGGCAGTGACGCCGGTGATATCGCCCTCCACGGCGCGGTGCGCCTGCCCCAGCGCGTCGCCGATACCGCGCACCGTCCCGATGAACCCGACCGAAGGGATTGCCCAGGCGATGTAACGGATGGTCGACAGCTCCGACTCCAGGCGCTCGCCCTCAGAGTTGCACAGATCGCGCGCGGCGGTGGAGACGTTCTGGATGTCGCGGGTGGCACCGAATCGCTCGATGGCGCTGAACAGGGCTCGCGGCAGCAGGTATTCCTGCAGGGGCGCCGGCAGAGCCTGCAGTCGCCGGATCAGATTGCGGGTATCCTCGGGGCCAATGGGAAGATTCTCCGGCAGGCGCAGCAGGTCCTGGCTCAGCAGCCGGTGCTGGCGCCAGGCGGCACGTCCCTTGTAAGTCAGAATGGCGAAAGCCCACAGCATCAATACAAAGCAGGCCTCCTGCTCATAGTCCTTGATGACCACGAAAAACGAGCGCTGCTGCGCGTAGTCGGGGTCCTCCCGCATCTGCAGCGCCTCCTGCTCCAGAAAGACCTTGGCCTGCGGGCGGATCAGGGTCACGTAAAGGGCATGCACCACGATGAAGGCGATGAGCAGGGAAAACACCTGGTAGACGAATTCGTTCGGAAAGCGCTGTCCGCTGGTCATGCCGGTCCCGCGCCTGCTCAGATATCGACCGGAAAGGACACGGCGCTGTCGGCGCCGATCCGCTCCGACGGTGTGAAAGTGGTCGCAGGCGGCGGGTCCTCGTGGCCCGACCCGCCGGACCGATCCGGTGCCGCGCTCTCTGCGGCCTCGTCCCGGGGGCTCTCGCTGTCGCCCTGCGCCTGCTGGGCCGCGGCGGCGTGCACCGTCACCAACAGGACCAGGCCACCCAGCATCGCTTGCCACTGCGTCATCGTGCCTCCTGTCATTCGGCGAAACGGGCGATACGGAAGCCCAGATCGTTGCGGGGAGTACGACTGTAGTCACGGTAGCTCAGACGCAGCTCCGTGATGCTCCCCTGCCGCCAGCTGGAATCACGCACCACGTGGTGCTCACCGCTCTGCGGACCCATCGGATCGGTGGCCAGTCGCTCGGCCTCGCCGGGGTAGACGGCATAATAATCGCCGGTCCATTCTGCCACGTTGCCGCCGAGATCGTAGAATCCCTCGGGCCGCGCCGGGAAGCCGCCCACCGGGGCGCTGACGCGGTAGCCATCGTCGTAGCCGGGCACCACGTCGGCGAAGCTGTCTGACACGCGCGCATCGGCGAAATTGCCGGCCTTCACCTTCGGCGGATAGTCACCCTTCCAGGGATAGCGTGCCAGATTTTCCCGACCGAGCACGCGCGCCACGTACACCCACTCCGCTTCGCTGGGAAGGCGGTAACCGGTTGTCGCCGGCTGCACGGGGCGCAGCTCCCCATCCTGCTCGACGTAGGCCGCCGGCAGGCCGTCTTTGTCGCTCAGCCAGTTGCAGTAGCGGGCCGCGTCCTCCCAGCTCACATTGACCACCGGCTGGGTGTCGCCGTTGAGCGATGAGCCCTCCGCGGTCCCGGAATCGTGAGAGGCGCGAAAGCGCCGGAACTCGGCGTTGGTCACCTCAGTCGCGCCCATGTAAAACGGCCGCGTGAGCTTGACCAGACGCTGGCTTTCGTTGGCGCGCCGTCCGGCCTCGCGGCGCGAGGCCCCCATGCGGAACTCGCCCTCGGGCCGCACCAGGCGCAGCCGCTGGCCGGCGCCGGTGGTCAGCATGGCCGGTGTCGCCGCCGCCCTTGCCTGTCCCAGGGTGCTGAGCGTCACCTCCAGCTGCTGGGTAACACCGGCCCGTGGAGTCACGGTGAGACGCTCGGTCGCATAGCCCGCCCGGCGGAGCTCCAGCACGTGTGGACGCGTCGGCAGCCGCAGGCGCCGGGTGGCCATACCCACCGACTCGCCATCCACCAGCAGCCTCGCATCGGCCGGACGGGCGGCGACGAACACGACGCCGTATTCCGGTGACAGGGACACGGAGATCTCCCGCGCCTGCTCTGGCGCCAGCGCGATCTGCCTCAGTGCGGGCTCGAAGCCGGCGCGGGTCAGCCGCAGCCGGTGCGTGGTGCGGGAGGCCAGGGACAGCGTCAGCGGCGTGATACCCTGGAACTCACCGTCGACCCTGACGGTGGCACCCGGCGGATCGCTGTGCACCCGCAGCTGGCCGTCGGCGGGCTCCAGCTGCGCGTCTTCTTTCAGGATCGCCCCCGCCTTCATTTCGCGCTCCAGCCTGAGCGACTTGTAGCGGGGCAGGGAAAGCTCCAGGGTGTGCTGTCCGCGCATCAGCTCCGCGCTCAGGGGCGTCATGCCCAGCAGCCGGCCATCCACGCGCACCTCCGCCCCACTCGGCCGGCTGGAAATCCGCAGCTCGCCCCAGCCGGGCTTCAACTCGAAGGCCACCGTCTGGGAGCGGTCCAGACCGAGGATCTCAACCTCCCGCTTGGCCGGCAGATAACGCTCGGTTTCCACCCGCAGGCGGTGCTCGCCCCGATCGATCAGCGCGACGCCTTCCTTGGAGGTCGCCTGGAGCTTGCCGTCCACCCGCAGCCGGAATTTCACCTCGGGCTCCACCTCGATGTGCACGCGACCGGGCAAGGGGTCCATCCGAAAGCGCAGCTCGCGAAACTCGCCAAAGGGGATCACCAGGTTCCGGTCCAGCGGACGGTAGCCTTCATAAGAGGCCGACACCCGGTAGGTTCCCGGCCACGCGAGCCAGCGGTCCCCTAGGCGCAGCGGCGGTGGGAAACCGCTGAGCTGCGGTTGCGCTTCCGGCGGCGTGAGCCGCACCCTGACCGGCGTGGCAATGAGCACGAAGCCCGCTGCCAGGATCAGCACCAGGAACGCGGCGAACAGCAGACGACGCCGCAGCCGACGGGGCGCCGGCGTCTCCGGTTCCGCCGGACCGCTGTTGGGCGTTTCGGGCCCCTGCGGCGGGCCGCCCGACGGGACCGGAGCGGGATTCTCGCCTTGCCGGTGTGCAGTGATGTACACCTGGTCGCCCTTGACCATCCAGTCGAGCATGGCGTGGCCCAGCTGGAGCTGATCGCCGGATTTGAGCCATTTGGACTCCCTCAACCGCTCGTGGTTGTGAAACAGCGCGCTGGCGTCGTCGGCCGGCTGCACGAAGGCGTGCCCGTCGGACAGCCCGATGTGCGCCACCACGGCGGCCGCCGGCAGATCCGGCAGCACCACGTCACCGTGCTCGGTACCACCGACACACAACGGCAGATCGAGCTCGCTGAAGCGCGTGTCGCCCCGTGCATCGCTCACATAGTAGAGCCGGCTCAAACCGGCTCCTCGCAGCGCAGCTGCACCGGTGGCGGCGGCTCACCGGGCCGTACGCTAAACACCCTGCGCACGTCCCGGTAACCGGGACGCGAGCCGACTGCGGTATAGTTACCGGGCCGCAGCTCGAGCCGCCGGCTCTGAAAGCGTCCCAGGCGACCCACATGATAGATCACCACCTCGGTCTCACCATCCGACCGGAGGGTGACCGGCAGCGGTGTGGCGGCCTCCTCCACCGCCAGCCGCAGCCTCTCCAGCTTTTCGGCCAGACGGGGCTGGTCGGACGGCGTGGCACCGAGCGACGCCAGGAGCCGCTCGGCGGCAGCGCGGGGCTCGGGGGAGTACAGGCGCGTCGGATCATCCAGGTATTGATCCAGCTGCCGGTGCACCCGGGCGCGCTCACGCGCCTGGGTCAGGCCCTGCCGGGCAAAGGCGGCGCCGGACTCCAGGCTCAGCGCCCGCTGGTAGAGCCGGCGCGCCGCCCCCCAGTTCTCCCTTTCGACCTCGTCCGTCGCCGCGCTGCGCAGGCGCTCCAGCTGCGCCCGTTGCGCGGCCCGCTCGAGCCGCCGGCCGGCATCGCGCACCCCGCTGTCCCCCGGCTTCAGCGCCGTGGCCCGCCCCAGCGCCTCTCTGGCCTCGGCGAGACGCCCGCCGTCGAGCGCGGCGAGCGCTTCGCTCATGGCGCGCCGAAAGGCCTGCTCGTCGATCTGCTGCTGGACCCGGGCAAGGGCGCTACCGGCAGCCGCGTAGCTCCGGTCGAGCTGCAGCGCCCGGCGGTAGGCGGCGCGTGCCACCCCCAGGTCGCCGTCCAACTCCGCCTGGCGCCCGCGCGCCACCCACCCGAGCACCTGCTCGCGGACCCGTGCACGCTCGAGCTCCTCGCGCGCGCCCGGGTGGTCCGGCTCGATGGACAGTGCCCGTTCGAGCTGAGCCACGGCTGCCGCCGGCTGATCGGACGCCAGGGCACGGCGCCCGGCCTCCAGGGCGGCCGCCAGGCGTTGCGGACGCTCTGCCTCGAGCCGCTCGAGGCTCCCAAGCGCCTCCACATACCGCTGCCCCGCAAGCCCGAAACGCTGCCGGGCGAACATCCGGTCGCCACTGTCGGCCCGCCGCGCCGCTTCGCTCCACTCGGGCTCACCCCAGCGCGGCGCCCCGGCCAGGTCCAGTCTCGCGCGCAGGCGCAGAAAATCCCGCAGCGCCTGCTCTGCGGCGGCCCGCTCTGCGTCCCTGTGTTCCGCGGAAGGGCCAGGCGGCTCGCTGGCCGGCAGCGGCCGCTGCGCGGGCTCGGGCGCCGGCACCAGCTGCGGCAACACCAGCAGCACCGCCAGCCCCAGCGCCAGGGTGGCGGCGAGTGCCAGCGACCATCGTCGGTAGGCCGCGGTCGAGGCTCCCCTGGGCTCGGGTCGGAACCCCGGGGGACGCAGTGCCGGTGGTGTCCGCCGCCCGCGCGGCGCACCTGCCGGGGACGGATCTGCATCGGATGACGCCGAGAGTCCGCCGGTTGGTGCCTTTCCGATCAATCGCGCTCCCCCGCGCCGGCAAGCCCGGTCTCCGACTGGTAGATGCGTTTCAGGAGCGCGCGCCACTCGGCGTACTGCTCCTCCGCGGAGCCATTCAGCTCATGGACCTCGCCCTCCACCTCGACCACCAGCGGTCGGGTCTCAGAGGCAAAGGAGGCACCGAGCTCCTCGATGGCGTCGCGATGAATGCCCGTCTCCGAGTCTTTGTCGATTCCGGTCTTGATGGCATAGGCGCCGCCCAGCCACATGGCATTGCGCAGACCGCCGGTGGCCTGGCGCGTGCTGTTGCTGCCGGCCGCCTCCAGAGCGATGGCACCGAGAATGGCCATGGCGCCGAGCAGCTTGCGCTTGGTCGCCGCGCTGCGGATCTCGCGCAGCGCGGCAGCCTCCTCGCTGCGGCTGCGCCGCCATTCGGTGTAGGGCTCCTGCACCTCGCGAGAGAAATTGTCGAAGTGCCCGTTGAGGGTATCGATCAGCAGGAAATCGCGGCTCCGGATGGCGCTCACCCGGCGGTACATGGGATCGTCGAGCGCCGGCAGTCGCAGGATGCGGTATTCGCCCGCGTCGTTGCGACGCACGTAAGCGCCGAAGGCGTCGGGCGCGAGATCGGCGGCAAACCGCAGCGCCGCAATGCGTCGGACGGTGACGATCTCGTCAGGACTCAGATCACCGCGGAAGCGCGCCAGATCGTTGGCGATGGCATTGTAGAGCGACTGGAACACATCGCGCTGCGGCCGTTCCGGGGAGAGATAGTCGGCGGCCGTGACCTCGCTTTCGTAGCTGCCGTCGAGCCATTCACGACCGCTGGCGTCGCGGGCCTGAATCCGGAGCTTGAGCTGCTCACCGTCGGACGCCAGGATGGTGCCGCGCACCAGCAACTCGGCCCCGGAGGTATCGCGGGGCACGACCCGCACGGCGCCCCAGTAGCCGGTCTGCTCCATGGTGTCGCGCAGGTGCTCGGCCATGTAGCGGGCCTCCGCCTCGCGGATGTCCACGGAGAGTCCGCTCGCCTCATCGCTGTCCTCCGGCAGCTCGCCGGGATCGAAGACTTCGATCCAGACGTCCAGCAGCTGTCCCTCCGGAACCTCGGCCTGAGCCTTCTGCGCCGAGACCTCTCCTTCGATCTCGCGGTGCGGCGCCATGGTCGCGCAGCCGGCCAGCCACAGGATCGCCAACAGAGGCAGGAGCCGGTGATACGGGTTCATGTCCAGACCGTCCGACTCACCGGGTGCCCCGCTTGTACCTGCGGTACTCTTCCCAGAGCTTCTCTCTGAGCTCGGGATCAGACTCTTTCTCGGCCGCCTCGCGCAGCTGGCGCGCGACGACGTCATCGTCATCGCCGTCGGGCACGTCGGGGGGCCGGCCGCCGCCCCCGGTCGCCGCCTTGGCGCCCTGCCCGGCGCCGCGCGGCGGCCCGGTCGCCGTGGTGCCCTGACCGGCATCCGCCGTGACATCACCGCTTGCCTCAACGCCCGGCGCTCCGGCCTCCGCAGCTGCGCCAGACGCACCGCCGGCAGCTTCGGCGCTGCCCCCGCCGGTGGACGAAGCGCGCGGCGCCGCAGCCCGGACCCGCTGCTGTTCGCGCAGCAGCAGCTCGTCGAACTCGGCCAGCCCGGCCTCGAGCTCGGCGTCGAGAGCGTCGGCGCGCTCCCGGCGGCTCAAGGGCGCGACGTCTCGGGCGCCCGGGTCGCCGTGCTTGAAGCCGACGCCGTGCTCGGGACAGGGTATCCCGGCGGGCGCCCGGGCACCGCTCTGCGCCAGCGCCCGGCAGTCTGCGGCCAGACGCTCGCGCAGCATCCGCAGGTAGGCGGCATACTCGGCGCGCGCTGCGGCGTCGAGATCGCCGCGCTCACGAAGAGACTGAAAGTCGCTTTCGGCTGCCACCAGGGCTGCATGATCCGCCTCCACCTGCTCGACCAGCACACTCGAGCCGGCCGCCAGGCCGGTCGCCGGCAGCAGCGCCACGAGACCGAAAACAGTTCTGCCAACACCCATGCGAATACGGCCAACGCCCGACGTCGAGCGTCAACGCCCCTTAATCAGCGTTCCGTTTCAAGTATAACGTTTTGAGCCGGAGCCGGATGCAAAGGTTTCCGCAACCTCGCCTGCTTCGCGGCTGTCGCACACGCGCCGGTAAGGGTTGATAAATTTCAATGCGCCCCCCCCGCGGCCGTGTCAGCGTCTCACCGGAGCCAGCGCGGGCAGTCACGGCCAGGGAAGCTGGAAACAACAAACTGCCGTTGCGGCCGACGGAGCCTCCAAGCGGCCCAGGGGCGACGCTGACGGGAAGGAGGCGTGAAATGGGTGAGCCTGAGTCGACGGCCGCGGGCGGCGCGCAGCCGTTCTCGGTGAAGGACTGCGCGCTCATCGCGCTGGCCACAGGGAGAAAAGCCAGGCTACTGCAGCAATTCCGCAGCGAGTTGCGGGACGTGGACCCAAGCAGCATCTATCACCATTTCTGGGGCGCCCTGCTGCAGCCGCGCTTCGAGGAGCGCGAATACAACAATGACTTCGCGGCCTGGGTGCGCCACGGCATTCACGACGCCGTCCTGGCGGAGCGCCTCGCCGCGCTGGACCCGACCGAGCTCGCCGACACCGAGGCCCTGCGCCGGGAGATCGTGGAGCTGATCGACGTGCGCCTCGATGAAGTGGAGCACCTGTCCTGGGCACGCGCCACTCAGCAGTTCGAGTTCATCCGTTCGCACATCGTGGTGTTCGATACCGAGCGGCGCCTCCAGCACCCCGCGGAGCTCGCCGGCGTCGTCCCGAAGCTGTCGACCAGCAGCATCTTTTATCACTTTATCGACGCCAGGCGCCGCACGGCGGACGGCAACGACGATTTCAGCGACTGGCTGGCAGCCTTCGGCGAGGACTACGCCGCGCTGCGCGAGCAGCTGGCGGGTGTGGATCCCTACTTCGGCAGCCTCAGCGAGTTGCGCGACGAGCTCGCGCGCCTGTTCGCGTCGCGTTTCGGCGAGGCGCCGTCGTGAACCTTCTGGAGAGCTACGCGGAGGTTGCAGGCACCGACGTCATCGCCCAGCTGCGCCAGCTCGCCGCGCCCCTGCAGGGACTGAAGGTCGTACACGTCAACTCCACCCGCAGCGGCGGCGGAGTCGCCGAGGTCCTCCACAAGCTGGTGCCGTTCACCCGGGAGCTCGGCATCCACACCGACTGGGAAATCGTCACGGGCAACAACGAGTTCTTCGAGTGCACCAAGGGCATGCACAACGCCCTGCAGGGCACCCGCATCCCCTTGAGCGAGCGGCTACTCGCGGTGTACGAAGAGACCAACGCGCGCAACGCCGAGAGGCTGCGCGCGACGCTGCAAGACGCCGACTTCGTCTTCATCCACGACCCCCAGCCGGCTCCGCTGCTGCAGCACTTTCCCGAGCGCAGGGGAAAATGGGTATGGCGCTGCCATATCGATGTCAGCCATCCCTACCGGCCGGTGTGGAAGTACCTGCACCGGATGGTGGCCGGTTACGACGCCAGCATCTTCTCGCTGCCGGCCTTCGCCCAGGAGCTGCCCCATCCCCAGTATCTGATCCAGCCGAGCATCGACCCGCTGAGCAACAAAAACGTCGACCTGGACGCCGCCGCAGTACAGCGCGTGCGCGACGAATACGGGCTCGACCCCCAGCGTCCGCTGCTGGTGCAGGTCTCCCGCTTCGATCGTTTCAAGGATCCCCTCGGCGTGATCCAGGCCTATCAGCTCGCCAAGCACCGCCTGCCCGCGCTGCAGCTGGTGCTGGCCGGGGGCAGCGCGAGCGACGATCCGGAGGGCCAGGCCGTGCTGCAGGAGGTGCAGGTCGCCGCCCGCGAGGACCCCGACATCCACGTGCTGCTGCTGCCTCCCGACGCGCACCTGGAAATCAATGCCCTGCAGCGCGCCGCGGACATCGTGCTGCAGAAGTCGATCCGGGAAGGCTTCGGGTTGACGGTGACCGAGGCGCTCTGGAAAGGCAAGCCGGTGATCGGCGGCGATGTCGGCGGCATCCGGCTGCAGGTGATCAACCACCACACCGGGTTTCTGGTGAGCACACCCGAGGGCGCGGCTCTGAGGGTCCGCTACCTGCTGCACCAGCCCGAGAAGATCGCCGCGATGGGCGACAAGGCCCGCGCCTTCGTGCGTGACAACTTCCTTATCACCCGGCACCTGCGCGAATACCTCACCCTGATGGTCGCCGCATTGCACGGCGGCGACCGCCTCACACTCGGCTAGGAGGCCGGACAGGCTCCCGGGACATGCAATGGATAGGATGAGACGCCGACACAGCATGCCTTTCGGCAGCGAAATACTCCCGGACGCGCGCGTGCGCTTCCGCTTGTGGGCCCCTGCCGCCGAGCGGGTTGAAGTCTGCCTGGGCAGCGGCGCCGCAGAGGCCACGCTGCAGATGGCCGCCGAGCCCGAAGGCTGGTTCGGTCTGGTGACGGAGCTGGCCACGGTCGGCACCCGCTACCGCTTCCGCATCGACGGCGGGCAGGAGGTGCCGGATCCGGCCTCGCGCTTTCAGCCCGAGGACGTGCACGGGCCGAGCGAGGTGGTCGATCCCCAGGCGTGGAGCTGGGCGGACGGCGACTGGCGCGGACGCCCGTGGCAGGACGCCGTGATCTACGAGCTCCACGTCGGCAGCTTCAGCGAACAGGGCAACCTCGCCGGGGTCCGGGACAAGCTCGATTATCTGGTCGGACTCGGGGTCACGGCCATCGAGCTGATGCCGGTCGCCGATTTTCCCGGCCAGCGCAACTGGGGCTACGACGGCGTCTACCTGTTCGCGCCGGACAGCCGCTACGGCCGGCCCGAAGACCTCAAGGCGCTGGTGGAGGCCGCCCACGCGCGGGGCTTGATGGTGTTCCTCGACGTCGTCTACAACCACTTCGGTCCCGAAGGGAACTATCTGCACCTCTACGCGCCGCAGTTTTTCACCGAGCGCCACCTCACACCCTGGGGAGCGGCCATCAACTACGACGGCCCGCAGAGTCACTGGGTGCGACAGTTCATCATGCACAACGCGCTGTACTGGCTGGAGGAATACCACCTCGACGGACTGCGGCTGGATGCCGTGCACGCCATTCTGGACGACTCGCAACCCGACATTCTCGAGGCGCTGGCCGATCGCGTGGCGGACACCTTCGGCGACACCCGCCAGGTCCACCTGGTACTGGAAAACGATCACAACGCCGCGCGCTATCTCGGTGGCGGCAGCGGCCGCCCGCACGGTCACTACGTGGCTCAGTGGAACGACGACATCCATCACGCCCTGCACGTGCTGCTCACCCGCGAGGACGCGGGGTATTACCAGGACTATGCCGGGGATCCCCTGCGCCACCTGGGACGCTGCCTCACCGAAGGCTTCGCCTACCAGGGCGAGCCCTCGGCCTACCGCGACAACCGGCCGCGCGGCACCCCCAGCGCCCACCTTCCCCCGAGCGCCTTCGTCTCCTTCCTGCAGAATCACGACCAGGTGGGCAACCGGGCGCTGGGCGAGCGCATCAGCGACCTCGCCGCGCCCGAAGCGCTGCGCGCCGCGCTGGCGCTGCTGCTGCTGGCGCCCTCCCCACCCTTGCTGTTCATGGGCCAGGAGTGGAGCAGCGCGTGCCCGTTTCTGTTTTTCTGTGATTTTGGGCCGGATCTGGCCGACAAGGTCGTGGAGGGGCGCCGCCAGGAATTCGCCCGTTTTCCCGCCTTCCGGGACAGGGACGCGCGGCAGCGCATCCCGGACCCGATGGCCCCGCAGACCTTCGAGAAGAGCCGGCTGGACTGGAGCCGGCAGGAACGGGGCGAGCACCGGCACTGGCTGGAGCTGCACCGCGAGCTGCTGGCGCTGCGCAAAAAAGAGCTGATACCGCGGCTGCGCCGCACCACCGGCCGGCAGAAGGGCTTCTCGCGCCTGAGTGAGCGCGCGCTCAGCGCATACTGGACGCTGGACGACAGCGATACGCTGCGGCTTCTCGCGAATTTCGGGGACACCGCCACCGGCGGCATTGCACCGCCGGCCGGCCGCGTGCTTTACACCACCCATCCCGAGGCGCTCGCCGATCCACAGCCCCTCCAGCTACCGCCCTGGTCGGTGATCTGGTATCTGCAGACGGGGGAAACTGCCCGATGACGGCGCCCGCCGTACCGGTGGCGACCTACCGGCTGCAGCTCAACGCCGACTTCCGCTTCGACGACGCCAGACGCATCGTTCCCTATCTGCACGAGCTCGGGATCAGCCATGTGTACGCCTCACCCTACCTGAAAGCGCGGGCCGGCAGCATGCACGGCTACGACATCGTGGACCACAATGCACTGAATCCCGAGATCGGCGACCAGACGCGCTTTGACCAGCTGGTGGCCGAGCTCCACCGGCACGACATGGGACAGATCCTGGACATTGTCCCCAACCACATGGCCGTCGGAGGCAGCGACAACGCGTGGTGGCTGGACGTGCTGGAGCACGGCGAGGCGTCTGCCTACGCGCCCTATTTCGACATCGACTGGCACCCCGTCAAGCAGGCGCTGCAAAACAAGGTTTTGCTGCCCTTCCTCGGCGACCACTACGGAACGGTGCTGGAGCGCGGCGAGCTGCGTCTCAGGCTCGACTGCGCGGCGGGCGCGCTGAGCGTCCACTACTACGATCATCTGTTCCCGCTCGATCCGTGCACCTATCCACAGCTCCTGGGTGCGGGAGGCGACGCGCCGTCGGGCAACGGACCGAGCGGCGAAGCCGTCGCGGCGCTCGACGGGCTCATCGAGCAGTTCCGGGCGCTGCCGCGACACACCGACGCGGCACCCGGACGCAGGCGAGTGCGCCGGGAGGAAGCCGCACGCTGCAAACGCGGCCTGGCCGACCTGTGTCAGACACACCCCGGGATCGCCGCCCACCTGGAGCACAACGTCGAGCGCTTCAACGGGACCCCGGGAGAGGCGGACAGCTTCGACCTGCTCCACCGGCTGCTCGAGACCCAGCCCTACCGCCTGGCCTACTGGAAGGTCGCGTCCGACGAGATCAACTACCGGCGCTTTTTCGACATCAACGAGCTGGCGGGGCTGCGCATGGAAGACCGCGACGCCTTCGCGGCCACCCACCGACTGATCGGCGACATGCTGGAGCGCGGTCAGATCGAGGGTATGCGCATCGACCACGTGGACGGCCTCTACGATCCCCTACGCTACTGCACCGATCTGCAGGACCTGGCGCGGGACAGGCGGGGGGCCGGCGAAACCGACGAGCCGCGGCCGGTCTATCTGCTGGTCGAGAAGGTGCTGGGGGGCCACGAGCGCCTGCCGGCGGCCTGGCCGGTGGCCGGCACCACAGGCTACGAGACCGCGCAGCTGCTCAACGGCCTGCTGGTTTATCCGGAATCGGAACGCCGGCTCAGTCGTCTCTATACGCGCTTCACCGGCCACGGCAACGACTTCAACGAGCTGCTCTACGAGCGTAAGAAACTGATTATCCACAGCGTGCTGTCGAGCGAGCTCACGGTGCTCGCCAACCTGTTGAGCGCCATTGCACAGGCCGACCGACATACGCGCGACTTCACCTACCACGGGTTGCGCGACGCGCTGGCCAAGGTGGTCGCCTGCTACCCGGTCTATCGCAGCTATGTCACCGCGGCGGGCAGCAGCGACGAAGACCGCCGCGATGTGCAGTGGGCGGTGGCGCAGGCGAAAAAGCGCAGCCCCGTCGCCGACCTGCTCACCTTCGATTTCATCCACGACCTCCTGATACTGAACGATCTGCAGCGGCACGGACCCAACCTGCAACACCGCATCGTCCAGTTCATTGCGCGCTTCGAGCAGTACACCGCGCCGGTCATGGCCAAGGGCATGGAGGACACCGCCTTCTACGCTTACAACCGTCTGGTTTCGCTCAATGACGTGGGTTTCGATCCGCGCAGCTTCGGGGTCTCGACCGCTGCATTTCATCACGAAAACCGGCTGCGCCTGGCGAACTGGCCGCACGCCATGGTGAGCACCTCGACCCATGACAGCAAGCGCGGCGAGGACGTGCGCGCGCGCATCGACGTGCTCTCGGAGGTACCCGATGACTGGCGGCGGCACCTCGCGCGCTGGAGCCGCATCAACCGTTCGCGCAAGCGTCTGGTCGACGACAGGCCCGCACCGTCGCGCAACGACGAGTACCTGCTCTACCAGACCCTGCTGGGTGCCTGGCCGCTGGAGCCGCTGGACGATGCCGGGCTCGGCGCGTTCCGGGAACGGATCGAGGGTTACATGATCAAGGCGGTGCGAGAGGCCAAGACGCACACCTCCTGGATCAACCCGGGCGAAGAATACGAGCAGGCCGTGCGCCATTTCGTCCGCGCGCTGTTGCGCAACCCCGGACGAAGTGCCTTTCTCGCCGATTTCCTGCCATTCCAGAAACGCATGGCGCGCTACGGACTGTTGAACAGCCTGTCGCAGACCCTGCTCAAGCTGACCGCACCGGGCGTGCCCGACATCTATCAGGGCAACGAGCTGTGGGCTTTCAACCTGGTCGATCCGGACAACCGGCGGCCGGTGGATTACGCCCGAAGGACCGCGTTGCTGGAGACGCTGCGCGAGCGCTACGCAGAACCCACTCCGGCGCTTGCCCGCGGGCTCCTGGAACGCATCGAAGACAGTCGGGCCAAACTCTATCTCACGTGGCAGACGTTGAAATTGCGTCAGCACCACGCGGCAGTGTTCAGCGAAGGCGACTATCTGGGACTGTCGGTGCAGGGCCCGCGCGCCGACCATATCTGCGCCTTCGCGCGCCAGCACCAGGGCGTCACGATCGTCGTCGCGGCGGCACGCTGGTTCGCACGCCTGACGCACAATGAGCCCGACGCGCTGCCCGAGCGCCGGCTGTGGGAGGGAACCGCGGTGGCGCTGGCAGAAACGCCGGCAGCCGACGGCTACCGCAATCTTTTGACCGGTGAAACCGTCCCGCTGCAGGAACAGCAGGACGGGCCGCGGCTATCGGCCGCGGACCTGTTCGCGAGCTTCCCGGTCGCCCTGCTCAGCAGCGAGCTATCCGGTCAGGGGTCGTCCTGCGCACCCCAGTAGGCCCGGCGCCCGTAGTGTCCGAACAGGCGTGCTTCGTACTCGCGCGAGATCGGCATGCCGCGGTGATAGGCCGGCGCGGACCTGATCGCGGTGCGGGCGAGGTTTACCGTAACCCGACGGCGCGCCCAGTTGACCGACGCAATCCAGCGGGGGCTGAGCAGCACGCGCCTTCCCGGCCACCAGTTCCGGGTGTCCACTTCCACATAGCGTACCGCCCAGTAGCGGGTATCGATGATGAAATCCTCCACCCGGCCGAGCTCACCGTCCTGCGCCGCGATGGCATAACCGGTGACCTCGGCCGAGCTGCGCAGCCGTGTCTCTTCGGGCTGCTGCGGCCCCGGTGCAGGTGGCGTAGCCGGCGCGTCGGCCAGCGAAACCCCCGTCAGCGACGCGGGCTCCCAGTAGGGAGGCCAGCCATAGTAGCGGTAGTACCTTGCCTCGTAGCGTCTCGACACCGGCTTGTCACTGTTGAGCGGCGGGCTATTGCGGATCTGCTCCCGGGTCAGCTCTATGTAAAGCAGCCCCTCGCGCTCGCGCACCTCCCCGACGGCGACCGGAGAGATCAACACCCGCCGGCCCACCAGCCAGCTGCCGGTATCCACCACCAGGTAGCGCACCGTCCAGGTGACGTCGTCGAAAAAGAATTCCTCGACCGAGCCCACGGCACCGTCCACGGCCTGCAGCCCGTAATCCTGCAGTGCGGCCGCCGGTTGCAGCTCGCTCAACGGGTGCCGCCGCTGCAGCTCAGACGACATCCGGCAGTCTCGCTCGAATCGCCGCGGGTGCATCGCCGACCAGGTCGTCCTCCATTTCCAGTTCCAGCAGCTCCCGTAGCTCGGGTGTGAGGGTGTCGTCGAGCATGGCGAGCATCTGCGGCGGCGCGACGAGAATCAGGTGACGCAGCGCTCCGTGGCTTCTGTGATAGTCAAGGTAGGCGCTGATGGCCTGTGAGAATCCGTCCGTGCGCGCGGCCGCGACCACAAAGGTTCTGACACCCGGCGGGCCGTCACCGGCGGCCGGAGAGGCGGAGATCGTGGCCCCGGCGTCCACACGCTCGAGACGGTCGTGCTCCCTGAGCGGCGTCTGCGGATCGACCAGGATCAGGACTCGCGCGCGGTGCTCGTCGGCGACCACAACCCAGGTCGAGGCCCCGCTGACTGCATCACTGGCGATATGCTGCATGGCTGTCACCTCTCGCGCTGAGCCCCGGCCATGCCGGGAGCGTCCCGACCGCTGATGCACGGCGGCGTCGCCTCAGGATCCGCGGCCTGAGCTGAGTGCGATGACACACCGCAATGCGTCACCGTCTGCGTGAAGGCGCGGCAGGTTGCGGATTTCTGCCTGCTCATCCACACTGTCGATGCCGGCGCCCATGGGCCTTCGGCTTGCACCGTAAGGGTCGGCTCAGACTAGGCAGGGCGTCACGCACGCGCATTGAAAAATCGCAATGGCGCGACGATCCGGGCAGTCGGGACGCCGCGGACAGGGATCGCACGACAGAATCACACGGGACGAGCGTGCAATGAGATCGATCGCAGACAGCGTTGCCCGGGGACGAGGCCGCCAGCCACGCCGCGGGACGCACCGCAGGGCTCTGCTTCGGCGCCATCTCGGTCAGGGCCCGACACGATGAACGAGCGGGTGACGGGCTTTTTCAAGAACACCTTCGAGCTCGATCTGTCGAACAAGCCGGTCGAGCTGTGGCTGCTGGCGATTGCGGCGGCCGTGGTCACCTTCCTGGTGTCCAGACTGGTGCTGGCGCTGGCCGGTCGCCGGCTCGGCGGAATTTCCGAGCGCACGGCCACGCCGATAGACGACGCCATCGTCAACCTGGTACGCAAGACCAAGTGGTGGGCGCTGCTCGCAGTCTCGGTGTTCGTCGGCGCGCTATTCCTCGAGCTGCCCGAGCGGGCCCGCACCCTGCTCCAGAGCGCGGTGGTCATCGCGCTGCTGGTCCAGCTCGGTGTCTGGGCCAGCACCGCGCTCAAATTTACCCTCGAGCACTACCGGCAGCAGCAGATCAAAAAGGATCCGGCCAGTGTCACCGCCCTGAACGCCATCGGTCTGGTCATCTCGGTCCTGTTGTGGACGGCAGTCCTGCTGCTGGCCCTGGACAACCTCGGCTTCAACGTCACCGCCCTGATCGCCGGTCTCGGCGTGGGCGGCGTCGCGGTGGCACTGGCGGTGCAGAACATCCTCGGCGACCTGTTCGCTTCGCTGTCCATACTGATCGACAAGCCCTTCGTCATGGGCGATTTCATCATCGTCGACGACTATCTCGGCAGCGTCGAGCACGTAGGGTTGAAGACCACCCGGGTGCGCAGCCTTTCCGGCGAGCAGTTGGTGTTCTCGAACTCGGATCTCCTCCAGAGCCGCCTGCGCAATTACGGCCGCATGTTCGAGCGGCGGGTCGCCTTCACTGTCGGGGTGACCTACCAGACGCCGCGGGAGAAGCTGAAACAGATCCCGGGTATCATGCGCGCCGCCATCGAGGCTCAGGATCGCACCCGCTTCGACCGCTCCCACTTCGCCAAGTACGGCGACTTTTCACTGAATTTCGAAACCGTGTATTACATCCAGGGTCCCGACTACAACCTGTATATGGATATCCAGCAGGCCATCAACCTGTTCGTCCACGAGCAGTTCGAGCGGGCCGGCATCGAGTTCGCCTACCCCACCCAGACCCTGTTTCTCAGGCCCGAAAATGCGGCGGCCGCAACCCCCTGAGCACGGGCGGACAACCCTGCGGCACCGCCGCGGCGTCACCCCTCGGGCGTTCCTGCCCCATGACCGCGGCCCGGGACTGAAAGAGCTCGGAACGGTGCTGCTGTGGCTCGTCCTTGCCGGCTGCGACGAGATGCCGCTGCCCGGCAATCCCCCCATGCCCGAGGTGCCGGTGTTGCGTTGGTACGTGTTCGACGAGCCGTCGGGCGCCTTCGCCGAAGCGGCCCGACGCTGCTCCGAGCGCTCCGCTGAGAGCTTTCGCGTGGAGATGGTGGCATTGCCCGCCGACGCCGACCAGCAGCGCGAGCAGCTGGTGCGGCGCCTTGCGGCGCGCGACAACGACATCGACATCATCGGCATGGACGTGATCTGGACCGCCGAGTTTGCCACCGCCGGCTGGATTCTCCCCTGGCGCGGCGAGCTGGCCCGGCGCGGCCGCCAGGGCCGCCTGCAGGCCGCGATTGAGAGCGCCAGCTACAAGGACCGGCTGTGGGCGGCACCCTTCACCACCAACACCCAGCTGCTGTGGTATCGCACCGACCGAATCCCGACGCCGCCCGAAACCTGGGCCGAGATGTTCGACATGGCGGAAGAGCGCGGTGCCGGTGCCATTCAGGCCCAGGGCGAGCGCTACGAGGGCCTGACGGTGTTTTTCACCTCGCTGCTCGCCTCCGCGGGCGGCTCGGTGCTGGAAGCCGGCGGAAGCCGGCTAGCGCTGCCCGAAAAGCCCACCCGCCGCGCGCTCGGCGTCATGAAGCGGCTGGCCACATTCCCCGCCACAGATCCGTCGCTCGGCAGCGACCGCGAGGATCAGGCGCGGCTCGCCTTCGAGACCGGCGAGCCCACGTTCATGATCAATTACACCTACGTCTGGCCCAGCGCCCGCGAGAATGCGCCGCAGGTGGCGACCAACATGGGCTGGGCGCGCTGGCCGGCGGTGACCGAGGAGCGGCCGAGCCGGGTCACCATCGGCGGCATCAACCTGGGCGTAGGTGCCTGGTCGCGGCGGCCCGAGCTGGCCTTCCGGGCGGCCGCCTGCATCGCTTCGGCGGAGAACCAGCGCCTCGCCGCCGCCCGCGGCGGCCTGCCGCCCACCCGCGTGGCGCTCTACGACGACCCGGAGGTCAGGGACACCTTCCCCTTCGCCGACCTGCTGCGGGAGACGCTCGAAGACGCCGTGCAGCGCCCGAAAACGCCCCTCTACCACGATGTGTCGCTCGCCATCAGCCACACGCTGCACCCCATGGACGCCATCGAGCCGCGGCGCGACGTGGAGCGTCTGCGAGAAATGGTCGGCCGCGCGCTGCGCTCGGAGGGTCTGCTGTGAAGCGCATTCCGGCCGAGCACCGGCTGGGCTGGCTGCTGGTGGCGCCGGCGGTGACCGCCATGCTGGTAGTCACCGCCTGGCCGGTGCTGTATGCCTTCTGGCTGTCTCTGTTTCGCTATGATCTGCGGTTTCCCGACGAGCGCGCGTTCATCGGTCTGGAGAACTATGCGAGCGTGCTCAGCTCGGGCGTCTGGTGGCAGGCGTTCGCCAACACCCTGATCGTCACCGTGGGCTCGGTGGCCGTGGAGCTCGTGCTGGGCTTCGCCCTGGCGCTGCTGATGCACCGCGCCGTGTTCGGGCGGCGCACGGTGCGCACCGCCATCCTGATCCCCTACGGCATCATCACCGTAGTTGCGGCGCTGGCCTGGAAATTTGCCTTCGATCCCACCACCGGCTTCGTCAACGCCCTGCTCGGGCTGGATCAGGCGTGGCTCACCGAGCGCTGGTCGGCCTTCTTTGTCATCATTCTCACCGAGGTCTGGAAGACCACCCCCTTCATGGCTCTGCTGCTGCTCGCCGGCCTCACGCTGGTGCCCGACGACCTGCTGCGCGCGGCGCGCGTCGACGGCGCATCCGCCGTCCAGCGCTTTTTCCGCATCACGCTGCCGGTGATGAAGCCGGCGATCCTGGTGGCGCTGCTGTTCCGCACCCTGGACGCCTTCCGGATTTTCGACACCATTTTCGTGCAGACGCGCGGCGCCCAGGCCACCGAGTCGGTGTCCATCGTCGGTTATCACACCCTGGTGACGCGCCTCAATCTTGGCCTCGGCTCGGCGGTTTCGGTGCTGATCTTTCTATGCGTGGTGCTCATCGCGGCGGTGTTCGTCAAGGGTTTCGGCACCCGGCTGGAGCGCCGGGAAGGGACGGACTGATGGCGGCGCGCGGGCCCGGTGAGCGCTTCTGGTGGACCTTCGGCAGCGTGGCGGTGGTGGTCTATGCCCTGGTGCCGGTGGCGTGGATCCTTTCCCTGTCGCTGAAACCCGCCGGCGAGCTCAACGACAACCGCTTCTTTCCGCGCTCGGTCAGCCTCGAGCACTATCTGGCCATCTTCCAGGACGTGCAGTTTCCGGCGGCGCTGTGGAACTCCCTGGGCATCGCCAGCCTGTCAACCCTGCTCTCGGTGGTGCTCGGCATGTTCGCCGCCTATGCGATCGTGCGCCTGGACTTTCCGGGGCGGCGTCTGGTCCTGGCCGGAGCGCTGTCGGTGGCCATGTTTCCCCCGGTGGCGGTGATCGGGCCCCTGTTCAACCTGTGGCGGACCATCGGCCTGTTCGATACCTGGCCGGGGCTGATCCTGCCCTACATGACTTTCACCCTGCCGCTGGCCATCTGGACGCTGTCGGCCTTCTTCCGCGAGATTCCCTGGGACCTGGACAAGGCCGCGCGCGTGGACGGCGCCACCCCGTTCCAGGCCTTCCGTCATGTCATTGCGCCGCTCGCGGCCCCCGGCGTCTTCACCGCAGCGATCCTGGTGTTCATGTTCGCCTGGAATGACTTTCTCTTCGCCATTTCGCTGACGTCGACCAACGATGCCCGCACCGTGCCGGCGGCCATCGCCTTTTTCACCGGCAGCTCGCGCTTCGAGCTGCCCACCGGCTCCATCGCCGCGGCCTCGGCGGTGGTGACGGTGCCCATCATCTTCATGGTGCTGGTGTTCCAGCGCCGCATCGTCACCGGGCTGACCTCGGGCGCGGTGAAGGGCTGAGGGCATGGCAGAGATCACCCTGGAGCGGGTCACCAAGCGCTTCGCCGACGGCACCACGGCGGTGAGAGACATCAGCCTGACCATCGGCGACGGCGAGTTCTTCATCCTGGTGGGACCCTCGGGCTGCGGCAAGTCGACGCTGCTCAACATGATCGTGGGTCTCGAGAACGTGACCGAGGGTGAGGTCAGAGTCGGCGGACAACGCATGAACGAGGTCGACGCCAAGGACCGCAACATGGCCATGGTGTTTCAGAGCTATGCCATCTACCCGCACATGACGGTGCGCGAGAACATGGCCTTTCCGCTCAGGCTGGCCAAGGTTCCCAAAAGCCAGATCGCCGAGCGGGTGAAGCGGGCCGCGGAGATCCTCGAGCTGAGCCCACTGCTGGATCGCAAGCCCGCCAGCCTGTCCGGCGGACAACGCCAGCGGGTCGCCATGGGCCGCGCCATGGTGCGCGAGCCCCAGGCGTTTCTGCTCGATGAGCCGCTGTCGAATCTTGACGCCAAGCTTCGCGTGCAGATGCGCACCGAGATTGCCCGGCTGCAGCGCCGCCTCGGCACCACGACGCTATATGTCACCCACGATCAGACCGAGGCCATGACGCTGGGCGATCGCATTGCGGTGCTGCGCCGCGGCGAGCTGCAACAGGTCGGCACGCCCCGCGAGCTCTACGAGCGGCCGCGCAACCTGTTCGTCGCCGGTTTCATCGGCTCCCCGGCGATGAATTTCTTTCCCGCCGAGCGGGTCGAAGATGACCGGCTCAGGCTGCCCATGGCCGAGCTCACACTGCCCCGGGACAAGCGCGAGCGGCTCGACCACGATCGGGCGGCCTTCATCGCCGGCATCCGGCCGGAGAATCTGCAGCACGCCGCGGACAGCAGCGAGGCCGGGGCGCACGACCTCGAGCTCGACGTCCGGGTCGACATGATCGAGTGGCTGGGCGCAGAGATCTATGTGCATTTTGAAGCCGAAGGCGTCACGCTGGACGCGCTGGAGGGGCTGCCCGAGGACATCGAGCTGGATGCGGGACGCGAAGGCCGGCTGCGCCTGGTCGCCAGAGTCGACAGCGCCAGCGAGGCCGCCGAAGGCGGGCAGATCAGGCTGCGTCTGGATGCACGCAAGCTTCACCTGTTTGATCCCAGCACCGGCGAGTGCCTGTTCTAGGAGCCTGCACAAGCGGCGCCCGGTCGCGAGGGTCCTGCGATCGCGCGCCAAGACGCGCGGAGCGAGCCGGCCTGTGCCCGGCGCGCTTATTGAAAAATCTCAATGCGATCCGACTGGGGCTCTTCCATGCTGGCGGGGCGTTCGGCAAAGCGACACCGGGACCGGCGCCGTGCTTGCCTGAGTGAATCGACCTCCGTTGCCAGGGACCTCTCCATGACAGGCTATGCCCCCCAATCCGGCGAGCAGGACATCAACGGTCACATGGCGCAGGTGCGCGAGGAGAATACGGAGTTCGCGCACTGGGCCGACGGCTACGGTGTGATCGTTCACGATGAGACCACGCAGTCGCACGTCTACCGGCTCGCCGAGCGGCTCCAGGCGCTTGGCACGGTGTCGACGATCGACCAGGTGTTTCGCACGCTGGCTGCCGCCGACCGGCTGACCAGCGCCGCCATGTGGCTGGTGGTGCACATGACTTACGCCCGCAGGGTGCGCCTGGACGGCCGGGCGCTCCAGGCGGGTGACTTCAAGGCCGACCCTGAGGGACACACCGGTGGCTCGCTCAACATGGTACCTGCCTATGTGGGCTACCTCACGGCCAACGCCCTGAGCGGGGTCACCCGCTCCTGGCTGATGGGCCAGGGACACCGTGTGTCGGCGATCGACGCGGTCAACCTGCTGGTCGGCACCCTGTGGCCGTTGCTCGGGAATCTGGCGCTCACCCCGGTGCTGGGCTATATGAATCACGGCGGAACCCTGGACGAGAACGGTATGCTGTTCGCCAATCGCTGCACCTGGGCCCACGCGGTGGCCGCCGCATCCGGCTCTGGCCGGGATCCGCGCGACCGGCTGACAGAGGCCGAAGCCGCGGCGCTGGCCGGTGCCGGCGACCCCTCAGTGCTGTTCGGCCCTCCTGCGGCTTAGGTACAAAAAGGCCCCGGCCATGACCCCTGCCGACGGCGAAGACCAGGAAACCGACATCGGCCGCGAGGGCTACCGGCGCGCCCTGGACCTGATGCACGCCTGTGTGACCGAAGACGGCTTCGTGGCGAGCCCCACCGACAGCCACAACTACCGCCGTATCTGGGGCCGCGACGGATCGATTCTGGCGCTCGCGGCCCTGCTCAGCGGCGAGCACGCGCTCATCGAGAGCGCGAAACGCACCTTCGCCACCCTGGCCGAATATCAGGGCCCGCACGGCGAGATTCCGAGCAACGTCGACCCGGTCTCCGGCCGCATCAGCTACGGCGGCACCGCGGGGCGGGTGGACGCCGACCTGTGGTTCATCATCGGCTGCGGCGAATGCTGGCAGGCCACCGGCGACGACGCCTTTCTCGAGCCGCTGGTCCCGGCTATCGAAAAGGTGCGCTTCCTGCTGGGCGCCTGGGAATTCAACAGCCGCGGTCTGCTGTATATCCCGCTGACCGGGGACTGGGCGGACGAATACCTGCACAACGGCTACGTGCTCTATGACCAGTTGCTGTATCTGCAGGTCCAGCGGACCCTGGCCCGTATGCACGCCGCCGTGCACGGCAGCAGCGACCATGCGCTGCTGGAGCGGATCAGCCGCCTGCGTCACCTGATCCGCGCCAACTACTGGTTCACCGCCGACGACGGCGTGCCGGACGATGCCTACCACCCGGTGCTGTACGAGAAGGGCCGGCAGGCCGCCACGCCGCACTGTGCCGACCACCACTGGATGCCGTCCTTTGCACCCAGCGGCTACGGTTACCGCTTCGACGCCTTCGCCAATGTGCTGGCCGCCCTGCTCGGCGTGGCCGACGCGCGGCAGTGCAACCGGGTCGACGAGTTCATCGCCGAAGAGTTGATGCAGGACAAACTGCCGCTGTTGCCGGCCTTCTATCCTGTCATCAAACCGGTCGACGAGGACTGGCAGGAGCTGCAGATGATGTTCTCCTATACCTTCAAGAACAGGCCCTTTGAGTTCCACAACGGCGGTCTCTGGCCGCTGGTCACCGGTTTCTATGTAGCGGACCTGGCGGCCCGCGGCCGCGACGAGCAAGCACGCCGGTACCTGGGCGGCCTGCATCGCGCCAACGCGCTGCCGATGGAGGGTGAAGACTGGAGCTTCCCCGAGTACGTCCACGGACAACGGCTCGAGGCCGGCGGCACCCGTCATCAGGGCTGGAGCGCCGCGGCGGCGGTGCTCGGTCATCACGCGGTGCAGGGAGAGGCGCCATTCCGGATCGACGACCGTGAAGGCTGACGCCTGCCAGCGCAGGGGAAGTGCCTCTCGATGTGGAGGAACGCAGGGTGCACGGCGCTGAGTCCGGGTCTGAGGCCCGTCGCGGCGAGGTGGTCGCGATACGCGGCAACGTGGTGGACGTGCGCTTTCCGCCGCCGCTGCCAGCGCGCAATCGCGAGCTGCGTGCCGGCAGCGACGGGGCGGTGGTGCTGGAGGTTCAGACCCATCTCGACACCGCCACGGTGCGCTGCATCGCGCTCAATTCCACCCGCGGCCTGGCCCGCCGCACGCCGGCCGCCGACCGGGGATCGAGCCTGGAGATGCCCGTGGGCGAGGCGCTGCTGGGGCGCATGCTGAACGTGTTCGGCGAGGTAATCGACGGCGGGAAAACGCTCGAGGCCCGGGACCGCTGGCCCTTGCACCGGGCGCCACTGCCGCTCGCCGAGCGGGTGACGAGCACCGAGGTGTTCGAGACCGGCATCAAGGCCATTGACCTTCTGGCCCCCCTGGAGCGCGGCGGCAAGGCCGGCATGTTCGGCGGCGCCGGCGTGGGCAAGACGGTGCTGATCAACGAAATGATCAACAACATGGCCGCGCAGTACGAGGGCGTCAGCCTGTTCTGCGGCATCGGCGAGCGCATGCGGGAAGCCGAGGAGATGTACCGGGCCATGCAGGAGTCCGGCGTGCTGGAGAAGGCGGTGCTCATCTACGGACAGATGAACGAGCCGCCCGGCGCGCGGTTTCGCGTCGGCCACGCGGCGCTCAGCGTGGCCGAATACTTCCGCGACATCGTCAAGCGCGACGTGCTGCTGCTGATCGACAATGTATTCCGCTTCGTGCAATCGGGCACCGAGGTCTCGGGGCTGATGGGACGCATCCCCTCTCGCGTGGGTTACCAGCCGACGCTGGCCACCGAGCTGGCCGAGCTCGAGGAGCGCATCTGCAGCTCGGCGAGCGGCGCCATCACCTCCGTGCAGGCCGTCTATGTGCCGGCCGACGATCTGACCGACCCCTCGGCCACGCACATTTTCGCCCACCTCTCGGCCTCCATCGTGCTGTCGCGCAAGCGCGCCAGCCAGGGATTGTATCCGGCCATCGACCCGCTGCAGACCGATTCCAAGATGCTGACTCCGGGCGTGGTGGGCGAGCGCCACTACCGGGTCGCGCAGGCGGTGCGCAGCACGCTCGCGGAGTACGAGGACCTCAAGGACATCATTTCCATGCTCGGCATGGAAGAGCTCTCCCGGCAGGACCGGGCCACGGTGAGCCGGGCCCGCCGCCTGGAACGTTTCCTGACCCAGCCGTTTTTCACCACCGAGCAGTTCACCGGCCACGCCGGCAGGCTGGTGCCGCTGGCACAGACCATCGAAGGCTGTGAGCGCATCCTGGCCGGCGAGCTCGCCGAGACCGGCGAGAAGACGCTGTACATGATCGGTGCCATCGATGAAGCCGCGCAGGGCGGGGGGCAATGAACGCTGTGCGGAACGCTCAGCCCGAGCGTCTGCGCCTGCAGGTTCTGCTGCCCACCGAGGTGCTGGTCGACGAGCAGGTCACCAAGGTCGACGCCGAGGCGGAAAACGGCGCCTTCTGCCTGTTGCCACACCACATCGACTTCGTGGCGGCGCTGGTCCCCGGCGTGCTGGCCTTCGCAACCCCTGAGGGCGGAGAAAGCTTCGTCGCCGTGGACCGCGGTATCCTGGTGAAATGCGCGCGCGACGTTTACGTGTCGACGCCGAACGGGGTGCGCGGTACCGATCTGGGCGGGCTGCGCAGCCTGATCGAGGAGCGCTTCCTGGCGCTCGACGAGCACCAGCGCAGGGCGCGGGCCGCACTGGCGAGGCTCGAGGCAGGCACCCTGCGCGGTTTCCGCGAGCTGCAGGAGAGATTCCGTGGCTGACACGCCGCGAAACCAGGACCGCGCCCCAGACCGCAAGCCCTTCGGCGAGGAGGTCAACCGCAAGGCGGCGCGCAAGCGGCATGCGCGCCAGACAGGTCCGCGCTCGGCCTGGTTCGGGCTCGGCATGTTCGGCCTGGTGGGCTGGTCGGTGGCGATACCGACCCTGCTCGGCATCGCCCTCGGGTTGTGGATGGACAGCCGCTGGCCGGCGGGGCGCACCTCGTGGACGCTGACCCTCCTGATCATCGGTGTGGCGCTCGGCTGTCTCAACGCCTGGTACTGGGTCAAACAGGAGAGCGGACGTGACTGAGCCCGTCGAGGTCCACATCACCTGGGTGCTGCTGGTGGGCTTGGCGATCATCGCCGCCGGTTTTATCAAGAGCGGGCTGAGACCCCTGGGCGTCCCCCCCCTGGTCGGCTACCTTCTGCTGGGCTTTCTGCTGCGGCTGGCCGACGCGCACTGGGCGTTTCTCAGCGAGCCGGTACACCACGCCTTCACCTTTCTCGCCGACCTCGGCGTGATCGCCCTGCTGTTCCGGGTCGGCCTGGACAGCCACCCGGCGGCGCTGGCTGCCAAGCTCCCGGACGCCAGCGCCGTCTGGCTCGGCAATGTCGCCGGCTCGGCGGTGCTGGGATTCGCCACGGCGTGGTACTGGCTCGAAGTCGAGCTCGTTCCGGCCCTGATTGTCACCGCGGCCCTCACCGCCACCAGTGTCGGCGTAGCCGTCTCGGCCTGGCAGGAAGCCGATGCCCTGAGCTCGGACAATGGTCAGTTGCTGGTCGACGTGGCCGAGCTCGACGATCTGTCGGCGGTGGCGCTGATGGCCGTGCTGTTCGCCCTGATCCCGGTGCTGGAACAGGATGGCGGCGCTCTATGGTCGGCCGTCGGCGCCACCGGCGGGGGCTTCATCGTCAAGCTGGCCTTGTTCGTCGGTGCCTGTTACCTCTTCTCGCGCTACCTGGAACAGCGGCTCACCCGCTTCGTCGCACGGATGGAACCGGAGCCTGAGTGCATGCTCATGGTCCTCGGCATCGGCTTCGTAATCGCCGCGCTCGCCGCCGGTCTCGGCTTCTCGCTGGCCATCGGCGCCCTGTTCGCCGGACTCGTGTTCAGCCACGATCCGCAGGCGGTCAAGGCCGAGAAATCGTTTCAGGATCTCTACGCTTTCGTCACGCCGTTTTTCTTCATCAATATCGGCCTGCACGTGAATCCCGAGCACTTGAGCAGCGGCGCCGGCGTGGGGCTGGTCCTGCTGGTTGCCGCGGCCGCCGGAAAGTTTATCGGCGCCGCGGCCCCCGCCTGGTTGACCGCCGGCGCCGCCGGGGCGACGCTGATCGGCGTCAGCATGATTCCGCGCGCGGAGATCGCCATGATCATCATGCACCAGGGACAGCGCCTCGGTGACTGGGCAGTCCCGGACCAGGTCTACGCCGGAATGGTGTTCGTGACCATGGCCACCTGCATTGCCGCACCGCTGATCCTGCAGCACCTGTTGCGGCGCTGGCCGCAGGACAAGGGACCCGGACCATGAACGACTGGGCTGCGCTGCTGATCCCTTTTCTGCTCGGCATGCTGCTGGGCGCCCTCTATCTGGCCGGCCTCTGGATCACAGTGCGGCGGCTGCCCCGGGTCCGGCGACCGGCGCGCTGGCTGCTGGCAAGCACGGCTCTGCGCATCGGCCTGCTGCTTGCCGGCTTCTGGTACCTTCTCGGTGACGGCCACTGGCCGCGCCTGCTGGCGGCGCTGGCGGGCTTCGTCACGCTGCGCACCCTCACCCTGGGGCGGGTGCGCCGCAGCGGCGAAGCGCCCCGGCGCGGCGGAGCACGGTCGACATGACCATCAGCCCTGACACCGTGGTCTTCTGGCAGTGGGGGCCGCTGGCGCTCAATGCCACCATCCTGTTCACCTGGATGGTGATGGTGGTACTGACGCTGGTCTCCTGGCTGGTGACCCGCCGGCTTTCCACCGGGACCGGAATGTCGCGCTGGCAGAACCTGCTGGAGGTGCTGGTGACTGGCATGCGCGACCAGATCCGCGCGGTCAGTCACCAGGAACCCGGCAAGTATCTGCCCTTCGTAGGTACCCTGTTCATGTTCATCGGCATGGCCAATCTGCTCACCGTCGTACCGGGCTACCTGGCACCCACGGGCTCGCTGTCCACCACCACGGCGCTGGCGATCTGCGTATTCATCGCGGTGCCGCTGTACGGCATCGCCTACGAGGGACCGCTGGACTACCTTCGGCATTACCTCAGGCCGAGCGCGCTGATGCTGCCCTTCAACGTCATCGGCGAGCTTTCGCGTACCCTGGCACTGGCGGTGCGCCTGTACGGCAACATCATGAGCGGAACGGTGATCGTCGCCATCCTTTTGAGCCTGACGCCGTATTTCTTTCCGATCATCATGCAGCTCCTCGGGCTGCTCACCGGTATGATCCAGGCGTACATCTTCGCCGTCCTCGCCATGGTGTACATCGCCTCGGCCACCTCGGCCCAGGCTCAGACCACCGGCGCGGACAGGCAACGGCAACAGGAACACAGACACGATGGGGGAGACTGAAATGGACAGTGTTTCACTGATCGGCATGGCATCGGTGGTTACCGCGGGACTCACCATAGGGATCGGCTCCATCGGGCCGGCGCTCGGCGAGGGACGGGCGATCGCCCAGGCCATGACCGCCATCGCTCAGCAGCCCGATGAAAGCAACACCATCACCCGCACACTTTTTGTGGGGCTCGCCATGATCGAGTCGACGGCCATCTACTGTTTTGTCGTGTCCATGATCCTGATTTTCGCCAATCCGTTCTGGGACCAGGTGACGGCCGCCGCGGGAGGCTGAGCGCATGGAGATCGACTGGATCACCGTCTCGGCCCAGATCGTCAATTTCCTGATTCTGGTCTGGCTGCTGAAGCGCTTTCTCTACCAGCCGGTGATCCGGGCCATGGACCGGCGCGAGCAACGTATCTCCGACCGGTTGAAAGAGGCCGAAAGGCGGGAGCAGCGGGCCGAGGACAGCATCCGTCGTTACCAGGCGAAGCAGGAGGAACTGGAGCGCAGCCGGGCGCAGATGCTCGACGAGGCGCGCGAAGAGGCCGAGAAGGAAAAGCGCCGCCTGCTGGAACAGGCCCGGGACGAGGTCGGGGAGATCCGCGCGCAGTGGCAGCGGCAAACCGAGCAGGAAAAAGCGGAGTTTCTCGACAACCTCAGGAAGCAGGCGGCGCAAGCCGTCGAGCTCATCGCGCGCCAGGCGCTTGCCGACCTAGCCGACACCGAGCTGGAGCAGCACCTGGTGCACGTGTTCATCGATCGCCTGAAGGCCCTGGACAAAGCGGCGCGCCAGAGGCTGGCGGAATCGGTCTGCGAGGTCCACATCAGCAGTGCCTTTGAGCTCGACTCCGCGACCCGCAGCCACCTCACGCGCGCGGTGCACGAACACCTGGCCCAGGACCTCGGGGTCGAATACGACCCGTCGCCGCAGCTGCTGTGCGGTATCGAGCTTACGGCCGGCGGCCGGCGCCTGGGCTGGAGCCTGGCCGATTACCTCGAGCAGCTCGCCGAGCGCGTCGAGCAGAGCTTTGCCCGGGGCCGGCCGGCCACGGCCTAGGAGTGACGAAATGCTCCAGGAGCTGCTCGACGACAGCATGAAGACCCTGAGAGAAGCGCTCGAGCAGGGCACCCCTTCGCTGCGCCCGGGCGAGACGGGCAGAGTCATACACGTGGGTGGCGGGATTGCGCGCGTCAACGGCCTTCCGAGCGTCACCTCCGAGGAGTTGATCGCATTTCCGGGCGGTCGGCTCGGCATCGCGATCAACCTGGAGCCGGACGCGATCGGTGTCATGCTGCTCGGTGACAGCGAGGCGCTCGGCGCGGGCGCCAGGGTCAGCGCCACCGGCCGGCAGGCCGATACCCCCGTCGGCGAGGGCCTTCTGGGACGGGTGATTGACGCCACCGGTCGGGTGCTGGACCGGGGCGGGCGGCTGCGCTTCAGCGCGCGACGCCCCATCGAGCGTCCTGCCCCGGCAATCATGGAGCGCGCACCGGTCACGGTGCCACTCGAGACCGGCATCAAGGCGGTGGACGCCCTGATCCCCATCGGGCGCGGTCAGCGTGAGCTCATCGTCGGGGACCGCCAGACCGGCAAGACGGCGGTCGCGATCGACACCATCATCAATCAGCGCGATAAAGACGTGGTAAGCATCTATTGCGCCATCGGCCAACGCGGCACCGCCGTGGCCCGCGTGGTGGATACGCTGCGCCGCCACGAGGCACTGGCCCGGAGCATCGTGGTGGTGGCCTCCGATGAGGATCCGCCGGGGCTGCGTTTCGTCACCCCCTATGCGGCCACCACCATGGCCGAATATTTCATGGAACAGGGCCGCGACGCGCTCATCGTCTACGACGACCTCACGCGCCACGCCCGCGCCTACCGCGAGCTTTCCCTGCTGCTGCGCCGCCCGCCCGGGCGCGAGGCCTATCCGGGCGACATTTTCTACATTCACTCGCGGCTTCTGGAACGGGCCACCCACCTGCGCGAGGAGCGCGGCGGCGGCTCGCTCACCGCGCTGCCGCTCGTCGAGACCCAGGCCCAGGACATCTCGGCCTACATTCCCACCAACCTGATTTCCATCACCGACGGCCAGATCTATCTCTCGCCGGTGCTGTTCCACAAGGGCCTGCTGCCGGCCATCGATGTGGGCAAGTCGGTGTCCCGGGTGGGCGGCAAGACCCAGTACCCGGCCTACCGCGCCGTCGCCGGAGACCTCAGGCTATCCTACTCGCAGTTCGAGGAACTGGAGACTTTCGCGCGCTTCGCCACCCGGCTGGACGAGGACACCCGGGCGACCATCGAGCACGGCCGCCGGGTCCGCGAGGTACTCAAGCAGCCCGAGCACCGGCCGCTGCGCGCCGCGGAGCAGATGGCGGTACTGAAAGCCGTCAATGCGGGTCTGCTGGACGCGCTGGCGCTGGACAAGGTCGGCGAAGTGGAGCGGCGCATCCAGCAGCGGGTGCTCGAAGCACTGCCCGAGCTTTGCGAGCGCATGGAAGCCGGCGAGCCACTGGACGATGAGGCCTGGCAACGGGTCCTGGACGTCGCCCGCGAGGCGCTCTCCGAAATCGTGGACCGGGACAGCGATGCGGGCCGGAGCCGCGATGATGACCCGACGGCGGAAACCGGGTCCGACGAACACGAGGCCGACGCCCGAACCGGGCGCCGCGACTGATCGTGGAAGCGCTCGAGCATCTCCAGGGCCAGCTGGAAAGCCTCGGCGAGCTGCGCAGCATCGTCAAGACCATGAAGGCGCTGTCCGCGGCGAGCATCCGCCAGTACCAGCAGGCGGTCACCGCACTCGGCCGCTACTACCACACCGTGGAGCTCGGCCTGCACGTGCTGCTGCGGGACCTGCAAGACCCCCTGCTGCCCTCCGGGCGGGACAAACGCGCGCCGCGCCTGGCGGCGATCGTGTTCGGCTCGGACCACGGCCTGTGCGGGCGCTTCAACGAAGAGGTGACCACCTACGCCCTCCGGCGGATGGATACCGTCGAAGCGGATTCCCGGCGTCTGGTGCTGGCGGTGGGCGCCCGGGCGCAGGCCGGCCTGGAGCAGGAAGGCCAGGCGGTCGAGAAGACCTTCCTGGTGCCCGGGGCCGCCTCCCAGATCACCACTACCGTGCAGCGCGTTCTGCTGCAGATCGATGCCTGGCGGGCGGCAGCCAATGTGCGGTATGTCCGGCTGTACTACAACCGGACCGTGGAAAGCGGAAGGTATCAACCCACCGAGCTGGAGCTCCTCCCACTGAGCGTCGCACGCTTCCGCCGCCTCGAGGAGCAGGCTTGGCCGTCTCGCAGTCTCCCCATCTACACCATGGACCGCCAAGCGCTGCTGGCGAGCCTCTTGCGCCAGTACTTCTTCGTTTCCGTGTATCGCGCCTGTGCAGAGTCTCAGGCCAGCGAGCACGCCAGCCGCCTCTCGGCCATGCAGTCGGCGCAGCGCAATCTGGACGAGCGCATCGAAGAGGTGACCATGCTGTACCGGCGTGCCCGCCAGAACGCCATCACCTCGGAACTCCTCGACGTCGTCGCCGGATTCGAGGCGATTACCCTCAGGCAGACCTGAGGGACGAGGCTCCGCCGGATCAGCTCAGGCCCAGCAGCCCCGCCACGCCGATCACGATAAGGTAGGCGGCGACGACATAGTTCAGCAGTCGCGGCACGATCAGAATGAGCACCCCGGCGATCAGCGACAACAGGGGTGTGAAATAAATTTCCATGGTGTTTCAGCCTCCGTCGAGCTCTGTGGCGAGCGAAACCCTGCGGGGCTCTCGCCCGGCTCGGGTGTGCCGGCCGTTGCTATTCTCAGCGCGGCGGATGCTGCGCCAGCACGCTCAGTATATCGCAGGTCTGGTGCGCGAAAAGGTGGCCGGCGGCCTCACCGACGCCCGACTGCGGCTCCCCGGCCAGGACGATGAGATCTACCGCCTCCTCGCGCGCGAAGCGGGAGATCTCATGCCACGCCGACTGCGTGGTGAAGCGTATCTCGCGCTCAGCGGCAGCGCAGGACGCGCCACGGGCCAACTCGTCCAGGCGGATGCGCGCCTGGCTTTCGTGATATTCCCGCGGATCGACATTCTCGGGCGCGATCACTTCGTTGGATCGGTCCTGGGGGAAGTTTTCGACCACGTGCAGCAGCGTCAGTCGCGCATCGAAACACGCGCTAAGCGCGGCGGCGCGGGCACAGGCCCGTTCACTGGTTTCGGAGAGGTCTGTCACGCAGAGTATGTATCGATAGCTGTTCATGGCGTTTCCCCGGCGTGCCGCGCTGAAGGTGGAAAGGCCGACGGTCAAAACCGCATCGTCGAGCTTCAACCCGCAACAGTCCGCGCATCAGGCTCAGACAGCGGAGCAAAATTTAGCGGAAGGACTGACGTCGGTCATTGAGAAATTTCAACGGCCGCCGCCTGCCCGAGGCGATGCATTTCATTGCGGTTTTTCAATGATCGGACCCAGCCGCGGTGGTTCGATGGCGGTAATCGTCAGTCGCAGGATGCCTGCCGCGCGAGATCTACCAGCGGGGGGGGACGGACCATGGAAGTCTGCGACAGTATTCCCCGGCGTTTCGAGACCTTCCCACCGGAGCAGCGATTCGCAACGCCGCCGAGCAGATGAGGACCCCGGGACGCCCGGGGGCGGACATGGCAGACAAGCTCGACACCTACCGGAGCAAACGCGACTTCCGAAAAACGAAGGAGCCTTCGGGTGATGGCGGCCGCAAACGCGGCGGCCGCCGCTTCGTCATCCAGAAGCACGACGCCTCCACCCTGCATTATGACTTCCGCCTCGAAATCGACGGTGTTCTGGTATCCTGGGCGGTGCCCAAGGGCCTTTCGACCGCGCCCCGGGACAAACGCCTGGCGATTCAGACCGAAGACCACCCCCTCGAGTACGCCGACTTCGAAGGCGTCATCCCTGAGGGCGAGTACGGAGCCGGCACAGTGCTCGTCTGGGACGCCGGCACCTACCGCAACCTGCAGGCACGCAAGGGCCCGCACAGCCGCGGAATGGAGGAGGCCCTGAAGGACGGGCTGATCGAGGTGTGGCTGGAAGGCAGAAAGCTCAGGGGCGGTTATGCCCTCAAGCGCACCGACGACGGCAAGAAACCCCGCTGGCTGGTGATCAAGATGGACGACGGGGAAGCCGACGCCAGGCGCCGCCCTACCAGCACGGAGCCCGCCTCGGTGAAAACCGGCCGCACCCTGGACGAGATCGCCCGAAAGGAGCGCGACGAACCTTGAGCGAGTGGCGTGACCCTCTGACCGCCGGGGAGCGCAGGGCTGTCGAGCGCCACGCCATATCGACCTGGTCGGCGCCGATGCTGGAAACCCTGACCGAGGACCGGTTCCCGTCACCGGACTGGATTTTCGAGCCTAAGCTCGACGGCGAGCGCTGCCTCGTGTTCCGCCGCCCGCCAGGTAGTGCGCGAGACCCCGGCCCGAGATGAGCGTCGAGCGCTTCGGCCCCTACAGCGTCGAGCTGTCCAACACCGACAAGGTCCTGTTCCCCGACAGCGGCACCACCAAGGGCGACCTGATCCGCTATTACCGCGAGGTCGCCGGGGTCATGATCCCGCACCTGCGGAATCGCCCCCTCACCCTGCACCGCTTCCCCGACGGCATCGACCACGAGGGCTTTTATCAGCAGGAGAGCCCGGACTACCTCCCCGAGTGGATCGAGACCCGCAGGGTGCAGCGCGCCGGAAATGGCGCCGGCGATCCGGTCGAGCACGTGCTGTGCAACAAGCAGGCCACGCTGGTCTATCTGGCCAACCAGGCGGTCATCACGCTGCACGCCTGGCTGGCGCGCGCACCCGCCGTCACCCGACCGGACCGGCTCATCTTCGATCTGGATCCGAAAAACCACGCATTCTCCGACGTGCGAAAGGCCGCGCATCGCGTGGTGGCGCTCATGCGGCAATTGGGCATGTCGCCCTTTGCCATGACCACCGGCTCGCGGGGTCTGCACATCGTCGCCCCGCTGCGCGCGGAGCGCGACTTCGATGCCGTGCGGGCACTGGCTCGGGATATGGCGGCCTGCCTGGCCGAGCGTCACCCCGAAGCGCTCACCGTGGAACAGCGCAAGGACAAGCGCGAGGGACGGATCTATCTCGACGTCATGCGCAACGCCTACGGGCAGACCGCCGTCGTGCCCTACTCGGTGCGCCCCCTGCCGGGCGCACCGGTGGCCACCCCGCTGGATCTCGCCGAGCTCGAGGACAGCGACCTCGATCCGCAGCGCTGGCGCCTCGGCAACATCCTGCGACGCCTCGGCCAGAAGCCGGATCCCTGGGCGGACATCCAGGGTCACGCTACGACAGCCGACCGCGCGACTGAGGCGCTAAGGAAACTCTCTGAGTAGTTCGTTCATTGCGAGAAATGCAGTGTCCTAGCCTAGAGGATGCCGTCCTGTAACGAAGCGATCCCTGTCACGAGGACGCCCCAGCGTCCGTGGTGATCTGCCGGCGATGCGGGCCGGTGCCTACCAACTCAGCACCGCGAACTGCTGCACCTCACCCTGGCGAAGCAGCAGCAGCACGCGCCTGTCGGCGCTGCTTTCCCTGACGGCACGGTCGAACTGCGCAGCCGTTGCCACCGGCTTGCGATCCACCTGCAGTATCAGGGCGCCGGGCTGGATGCCGGCTCCGGCCGCGATCGAGCCCCGCTCCACCCGTGTCACCACGACTCCGCGCTGACCGGAAAGGCCGAACTGGGCGGCCAGCTCCGGGGTCAGCGTCTGCGCGGTCAGGCCGAGCGCGTCACTGCTCGGCGCCTGGCCCCCGGCCACGACCTCGGCCTGGCTGAATCGGCCGATGACCACGTCCAGCGTCTGCTGCTTTCCGTTGCGGATCACGGTCAGGGTTTCGCGACTCCCCGGTGCGGTCAGCGCCACCCGGTTGCGGAACTCACCGATGTCCGTCACCGGCTTGCCTCGGTAGGCCACGATGACATCGCCTTGCCGCAGGCCCGCGCGCGCGGCCGGCGAGTCCTCGCCTACCTGTGCGACGAGGATGCCTCGCGTCTCATCCAGGTCGAAGGACTCGGCCAGCTCGGGCGTCAGCGTCTGGATGACGATGCCCAGGTAGCCCCGTGTCACCTCGCCTTTTTCGATCAGCTGCTGCGCGACAGACTTGGCCAGGTTGATCGGAATGGCGAAACCCAGACCCATGTAGCCACCGCTGCGGGTGAAAATTGCGGTGTTCATTCCCACCGCCTCCCCGTCGAGGTTGACCAGCGGCCCGCCGGAGTTGCCCGGGTTGATGGCCGCGTCGGTCTGGATGAAGTCTTCGTAGTCGGCGATGCCCAGGCTGGTGCGGCGGGTCGCGCTCACTACGCCCACGGTCAGCGAGTGACTGAGGCCGAAGGGGCTGCCGATCGCCAGCACCCACTCCCCCACCTCCAGTCTGGAGGAATCTCCCAGCGGCAGGGGGCGCAGGCCGCCGGCCTCGATCTCGATCACCGCCACCTCCGATTGCGGGTCGGTGCCCGTGATCCGGGCCTGGAACTCGCGCCCATCACGCAGTCTGACCAGAATGGTGCCGCCCTTCTCCACGACATGGTTGTTGGTGAGGATATAGCTCTTGTCCCCGTCGACGGCGAACACGAACCCGGAGGCATTGGCCCGGGCCCTCGGGCGAGCCTCGGGAAAAGGCTGAGCTCGCCCATGTGGCATGGGCTCGCCGAAGAAGCGCTCGAACAGATCGTCCCCGAACGGCCAGCCTTCGAACGGCGATGACCGTCCGCCGCCGCGGTGCTCCGGCGCGCTCGCTTCAACCTGGATGGAAACCACGGAGGGCGAAACCGACCTCGCCACGGCGGCAAAGGCCTTGCCGGTCTGGCGCAGGCTCTCGACCCCGCCTTCCTCGGCGTGGCCCTGCAGGGTGGCGAAACAGACCAACAGGATCAGAAGGGTCCGGTATCGTTTCATGACTCGAGGGTCTCCCTGTTACACCGGGCCGGCGATGTGCCGGAAGCGGCGCACGTGGGCGCGGGTCCGTCAGTGCCGCGCCGGCGGCGGCCGGGGCTGTCGGCGTTCCGCCATCTCCGGCCGTCGCCCCGCCTACCCGGGGCCGACAAGCAGAGGCGGCCCGCCCGGATTCACGCCGATGTTGCCCGCTTCCGCCGGGGCCCGCACTGCGATTTCTCAATCGCGCTCCCCGCGCCTCGCGGGCGTGCTCAGGTCAGCAGAAACTCCCGAATGCCGCGCAACATCATGTTGACCGCCACGAGGTTCAGCAACAGACCCATGAACTTTTCCATGGCGCTGATACCGCGCGGCCCGAGCCAGACGCTGAGGGGGCGCCCGGCCAGCAGGATGATCCAGGTCGCCAGCATCACGGCGACCACCGCCGCCAGCATCAGCTCAATCGCCAGCTGCTGCTGGGTGCGAAGGATCATCACCGCCGTGATGGCCGACGGGCCGGCGAGCGAGGGCACCGCGATGGGCACCAGCAAAGGGTTGTCGCGATAGCTGTCGTCGAAGATGTGCGCCGAGGACTTGAAGATCATTTTCAGCGATATCAGGAACAGGATCACGCCGCCCGCGACGGCCAGTGAAGCCCCTTCGATGCTCAGGTAACCCAGGATCTGATCGCCGGCGAGCGCGAAAACCACCAGGACCAGAGAACCGAGGAGCGTCTCCCGAGTGACGGCACGCCGGTACTCAGGCGCCGAACAACTGCTCAGCACGGCGAGCACGAAGGGCAGATTGCCGAAGGGGTCGACAACCAGAAACAGCAGGACTGCGCTTTCTAAGGTCGACATACTCGGACCTAAGCTTCGCCACAAAGCAGCCTCATAAGCGCGGGCACGTCGACCGGTTTGACCCGATGCGCGTCGAAACCGGCACGTCCGGCCCGGCGGCGACCCTCATCCTGGACCCAGCCGGGCTACCACCGGTAACCTGAGTCTGCGCGACGACCTACACTGGTCGTGGGCCGTTCCGCTTTCGGGCATCAGACGCCCTTCCGGGGCGTTTCAGCATTGAAAAAAATCAATGATTCCGACGCGCCTGCAACTGAAACTGCGGATGCACGGAGGTGGCCGAAAGATTCAGGGTCCTGGGCGGCGCGAAACACCATCCGTGCAGGCGCGGCGAATAAGAACCCGAGGAAAGCTTGCGAGGTCAATCATGGAGCCCGGCAAACCCCTTCCCGTCGAATCCCTTTACCGGCACTTCGATCCGGCAGCCTTCACCTTCGACAGCACCGCGGAGCTCGAAGCCGAGGAAACCATGCTCGGGCAGGATCGCGCGATGGAAGCCATCGCGTTCGGCACCGACATGCCGCTTCCGGGCTACAACCTTTTCGTGCTGGGCTCACCCGGCAGCGGCCGGCACGACTACGTTCGGCGTTTTCTCCGTCAGAAGGCCCGCGGCCTGCCCGCGGCGAGCGACTGGTGCTATGTCAACAACTTCGAGGAAGCCAAGAAGCCCTACGCGCTGGAGCTGCCGGGCGGACGCGGCGTCGAGCTCCGTGAGGACATCGAGCGGCTGATCGAGGACATGCGCACCGCGATTCCCGCCGCCTTCGAAAGCGAGGATTTCCAGACCCGCCGCCAGTCCATCGAGGAAGAGTTCAAGGAGCGCCAAGAAAAGGCGCTCGAGGAAGTGCAGCAGCGTGCACGCGAGCAGGGGATCGGGCTGATGCCGACGCCGGCCGGTTTCGCCTTTGCCCCGCTCAAGGACGGCGAGACCCTCTCACCCGAAGAGTTCCAGAAGCTGCCGGAAGAGCAGCAGCAGAAATTCCAACAGGACAGTGAAGAGCTCGGCAAGGAGCTGCGCAAGGTGCTGCAGAGCGCCCCGCAATGGATACGCGAGGCACGCCGTCGGGTACGGGAGCTGGAGCGGGAAGTCGCCCTGCTCGCCATCGGCGGCCTGATCGACGACCTGCGCGAAAAGTACAGCTCGCTGGACAAAGTGGTGGCGCAGCTCAACCGCATGCAGGACGACATTGTCGAGAACGTCGAGCTGTTCACCAAACCCCCTGAGCAGGAGCAGCAGGTCCCGGCGCTGATGGGTGGACGCCAGGGCGCGTCGCGGCAGGACGGCTCGCCGGCCCAGCGGCGCTACCGCGTCAACCTGCTCGTCGATAACAGCAGGGCCGAGGGTGCGCCGGTGGTCTTCGAGGATCAGCCCACCTTTCCCTACTTGGTGGGCAGGATCGAGCACCAGGCACAGCTGGGCGCGCTGATCACCGACTTCAGCCTGATCAGGGCGGGATCCCTGCACCACGCTAACGGCGGTTACCTGGTGCTCGACGCGCTGAAGCTCCTCACCCAGCCCTATGCCTGGGAAGGCCTCAAGCTGGCGCTGAAATCGGGTGAGATCCGCATCCGCTCCCTGGCCGAGGCGTTCAGCCTGCTCAGCACGGTTTCCGTGGATCCCGAGCCGATTCCGCTGCGCATCAAAGTGGTGCTGCTGGGGGGTCGCGAGCTGTATTACCTGCTGCAGGCGCTGGACCCCGAGTTCGACGAGCTGTTCAAGGTCGCGGCGGACTTCGAGGACCAGACCGAGCGCAACCCCGAAAACGCGCAGCGATTCGCCCGCCTGCTGGGGGGCGTGGCGCGGCGCGAGAATCTCAAACCCCTGGACCGTGCCGCGGTGGCACGCGTGCTGGAGCACAGCTCGCGCCAGGCCGGCGACACGCAAAAACTCTCCGCCCGCCTGCGTCAGATGGAAGACATTGTGCGCGAAGCCCACTACTGGACAGACCGCGACGGCCGGCAGACGATTTCCGCCGCGGATGTCCAGCGGGCCGTCGACGCACAGATGCGGCGGTCGAGCCGGATCCGGGACCGGATGCAGGAAGCGATCATCCGCAACACGGTGCTGATCGACACCGAAGGCGCCAGGATCGGACAGGTGAACGGGCTGGCGGTCGCGCAACTGGGAGAAGCCAGTTTCGGATGGCCGAATCGGATCACCGCCCGCGTGTCTCTGGGTGGCGGCGAAGTCGTGGACATCGAGCGGGAAGTCGAGATGGGGGGTCCGATCCACTCCAAGGGGGTATTGATCCTGTCGGGTTTTCTGCGCTCCCATTTTGTGGATGACCATCCACTGTCGCTGGCGGCCAGCCTGGTGTTCGAGCAGTCGTACGGCGGCGTCGAGGGCGACAGTGCCTCGGCGGCCGAGCTGTGCGCCCTGCTCTCGGCGGTGGCCCGGATCCCGATCCGGCAGAGCCTGGCTATCACCGGCTCGGTCAACCAGTACGGCGACATTCAGCCCATCGGCGGGGTGAACGAAAAGGTCGAGGGCTTCTTCGACATCTGCAGGCAACGCGGACTCGACGGCCGGCACGGCGTGGTGATCCCGGGGTCCAACGTCAAGCACCTGATGCTGAACCAGGACGTCCGGAACGCTGTCCGGGAAGGCAAATTCCAGGTTTATCCGGTCGTCAGCGTCGACGACTGTCTCACCCTGTTGACGGGCACGGAGGCCGGCACCAGGGACGAGCGCGGAGAGTTTCCGCCCGGCACCGTCAACGCGCGAATCCGCGCCCGGCTTCTGGAATTCGCCGACGAACGACGCCGATACGCCATACCTCAGAAAACCGAAGACGCGCCAGATGACTGAGGAGCTGACTCGCCGCATATCCGTCGTGCTGCACAGCGCCGAGACCGACCGAGCGCTGCTCGAGCTGCTCGGCACGCTGGCGGCGCAGCCGCGCTCATCGATCCTCGGACTGTTCCTGGAGGACATCAACCTGCTGCGGCTGGGCGAAATGCCCTCGGCCCGCGAGTTGTGTCGCCTCACCTACACCGAGCGCCGGCTCGACACCGGTGAGATACAACGTCAGCTCAGGGTTCGCGCCAGAACGGCGCGGCGGGCGCTGGAAGCCACCGCCCTGGCCGCCGGCGCCCAGTGGGCCTTCCGCACGGCCCGGGGAACCCTGGGCGGCCTGCTCCAGGAGGCCCTGCGCGACTGCGACCTGCTGATTCTCGGCCAGCCACCGCGGCTCCTGCCGCGCCCCGTGGATCTCGCGCTGGTGAGCCTGTCGCGGCAGGCGGCCGGCCCGGTGCTGACGATTTTCGATGGCTCCGCGTCCGCCGAACGGGCCCTGGCCCTCGCCACCGGCCTGGCGGCACCGCGCTCCCGCCGCCTGATCGTCTACCTCCTGGCCGGCAGCGAGCCTGAGCGCGCGCGCCTGCGCGAGCGGCTCGACACCCGACTTGGAGACACGCCCGCCGAGGTGCGCGCGGCCCGATCCTCGGAGCTCCAGGTGCTGCTCGAGGCGGCCCGCCGCGAGGCGGCGAGCCTGCTGGTCTTGGGCGACAGCCCCGCCTTGTGGGAGCCCGGTACCATCCGGGCCTTCGAGCAGCGCCTCAATTGCCCCGCCGTCGTCGTGCGCTGACAGGCGCGGCAAGGCTGGGGGGCACGCAACAGAGGCCATGAAAAACATCTTCGTCTTCGGTCTGGATGAGTTCAACCTGTCCCAGCTACAGACCCTGCGCGGTGCCGAGGGCTACCGTTTCCTCGAGCTTTTCAGCCATGACGAGGTCAAGGCGGGTCCCGAGTTCCCGGTGCAGCGGCTGCTGGAGGGCGCGAGGGAGAAGCTCGATGCCTTTCCCGACACCGTGGACGCCATCGTCGGATACTGGGACTTTCCCGTCAGCACCCTGCTGCCCCTGCTGCGCGCGCCGCTCGGGCTGCCTTCCCCGAGCTTCGAGGCGGTGCTCAAGTGCGAGCACAAATACTGGAGCCGGGTGCTGCAGAAGGAAGTCGTGCCCGAGCAGGTGCCGAATTTCTGCAGCGTCGATCCCTTCCAGGAAAACCCGCGACAGCAGATCACGCTCGATTACCCTTTCTGGCTCAAACCGGTGAAGTCCGCCGGGTCCTATCTGGGCTTCAAGGTGCGCAACGATGCAGAGTTTCGGCAGGCGATCGGCAGGATACGCAAGGGAATCCATCGCTTCGGCCGCCCGTTCAATTATCTGCTGGCGCAGGCGCAGCTGCCCGAAGCGATCGCAGCGGTCGACGGCAATCACTGTATCGCCGAGCAGATCATCTCGCGCGGCAGGCAGTGTACACAGGAAGGTTACGTATATCAGGGGGAGACCGTGGTATACGGCACCATCGACTCCATACGCGAAGGACGGCACCGCTCTTCGTTCTCCCGTTACCAGTACCCGTCCCGGCTGCCCCGGCGCGTGCAGCAGCGCATGACCGACATCACCTGTCGGGTGATGACCCACTTCGGCTATGACACCGCGCCCTTCAACATCGAGTTCTACTGGGATGAAGCCCAGGACAGCCTGTTCCTGCTGGAGATCAATGCGCGCATATCCAAGTCTCACTGCCCGCTGTTCTTCAAGGTGGACGGGGCCTACCACCACCAGGTCATGGTGGAGATCGCCCTGGGACGGCGACCCGAATTTCCGCATCGCCAGGGCCGCCACCGGATGGCGGCCAAGTTCATGTGGCGCGAAAGCCGCGATGCCCTGATGAAGCACGTGCCCACACCCCGGGAGCTGCGGGACATCGCGGCTCAGTTCCCGAGCGCCGAGATCCAGCTGCACGTCAAGGAGGGCATGCGGCTATCCGATCTGCCGGATCAGGACAGCTATAGTTATGAGGTGGGCGTTATTTTTCTGGGCGGGGACAGCCAGAAACAGCTGCTCGAAAAATACCGCGCCTGCCGGCAGGCGATTCCCCTTCAACTGGAGCCGGTGGACTGAGCCACAGCGGATACAGCGGAGCTTGTCTTGAACATTGTCAGCAGCTTTCCTCACCGCATAAGACACATCGAGCACACCTGGATCGCGATGCCGGATGGCACCCGTCTGGCGGCCCGGATCTGGATGCCCGAGGATGCGGAACGGCGGCCGGTCCCGGCGCTGCTGGAATACATACCCTATCGCAAGCGCGACGGCGTGCGCCTGCGCGACGAGACCATGCATCCCTGGTTCGCCGGCCACGGCTACGCAGCGGTGCGCGTGGACCTGCGCGGCAGCGGTGATTCTGAGGGCGTGCTGCTCGACGAATATCTGCAGCAGGAGCTCGACGACGGCGTGGCGATCATCGAGTGGCTGGCCGCGCAGCCCTGGTGCACGGGCCGCGTGGGCATGATCGGCATTTCCTGGGGCGGCTTCAACGGCCTGCAGATTGCCGCCCTGCAACCGCCGGCCCTGAAGGCCGTCGTCACGGTGTGCTCCACCGATGACCGCTATGCCGACGACGTGCACTACATGGGCGGCTGCCTGCTCGGGGACAACCTGTCGTGGGCATCCACCATGCTGGCCTACAACTCGCTGCCTCCGGATCCCCGAATCGTCGGTCCGGAGTGGCGCAGCATGTGGTTTCAGCGTCTCAGCAACATCGACTTGTGGCTCGAGACCTGGCTGCACCACCAGCACCGCGACAGCTACTGGCGGCACGGCTCGGTGTGCGAGGATTTCTCTGCGGTCGAGGTGCCGGTCATGGCCGTCAGCGGCTGGGCCGACGGCTACAGCAACGCCGTGTTCCGTCTGCTCGCGAGCCTGTCCGGACCGCGCCTGGGCCTGGTCGGACCCTGGAGTCACAAGTATCCGCACCTCGGCGTACCCGGGCCGGCCATCGGCTTTCTGCAGGAGTGCCTGCGTTGGTGGGACCAGTGGCTCAAGGACATCGACAGCGGCGTCATGCAGGAGCCCATGTTGCGTGCCTGGATGCTCGACAGCATGCCCCCGACAACCTTCTATCACCGGCGGCACGGGCACTGGGTCAGCGAGCCGAGCTGGCCCTCACCCGCCATTCGGAACCGGATCTACGCCCTGGCTCCCAACTGCCTGATCCAGGGGGCGCGGGCGACGGAAAGCCGGGAGGTCACCGTCCAGTCGCCGCTCAGCATCGGGCTGTTCGCCGGCAAGTGGTGCTCCTACAGCGCCACGCCGGACCTGCCCCACGACCAGCGCGAGGAGGACGGCGGCGCCCTGCTGTTCACCTCCGACCCGCTGGATGCCTCGATCGAAATCCTCGGCGCCCCGGTGGTGGAATTCGAGCTCAGCGCCGACGCCCCGGTGGCCATGATCGCCGTGCGCCTGTCCGACGTGCAGCCCGACGACAAGGCGACGCGGGTCACCTACGGCCTGCTGAATCTCACGCATCGGGACAGCCACGCCGAGCCGACGCCCCTGGAGCCGGGGCGGCGCTACCCGGTGCAGGTGCAGCTCAACGACGTGGCACAGTGCTTTCCCTGCGGCCACCGTATCCGGCTGGCGGTCTCGACGTCCTATTTCCCCCTCGCCTGGCCGCCACCGCAGCCGAGCCGCCTGACCGTCTACACGGAAAACAGCCGGCTGCTGCTGCCGGTGCGGGAGCCGCGCGAGCAAAACGTCAGCTTTCCGCCCGCCGAGGGCTCGGCGAGCGGACCGCGCACCCAGCTCACCGAGGGCCACCACAACTGGCGTGTCATCCGCGAGCTGGACCGGGACCTGTCGACGCTGGAAGTGATCAATGACGCCGGTGACCACCGACTCGAAGACATCGAGCTTCGGGTGAAGCGCAAGGCCGAGGAATGGTACAGCTATCAGGGCGACGATTTTCAGTCGGCGCGCGGGGAGACGCGCTGGGTACGCGGACTGTATCGCGACGACTGGTCGGTGGAAACCGTCACCCGCACCGTGCTCACCTGCGACGCCGAACACTTCTACCTTGCGGCAGAGCTGGACGCCTACCAGGACAACAAACGCGTCTACTCGCGCAACTGGGACAGCCGGATAAAGCGCCGGCTGGTGTGAGACACACGAAGCGATCTGATACGAACCGCCGAACCCAGCCGGGCTTTCCCGGTCAAGGCCTGTGCGGCTGATGCATCGAGGGACAGATTCATGACCGATTCTCACAGCGACTCCGCCGACCGTCGGGCGGGCAGCCATACCCAGGCCCCGGACGACCGCGACTCCGCCGAGAGACAGAGCGGAATGTCCAAGAGCATGCACGACGGTGTCGCCGTCTGGTGCGACTGCTGCTCCTGCGAGGCCGAGCCCTACTGGGCAGCGCTCGCCGGGGACAGCGCCACCGAGGCAGACGGCGATGCCGGGCAGCGCGACGGCCAGGGGCCCAGCCGGCGCTGAAGGGTGATCTGCCGACGCGCGACATTGAAAAATATCAAAGCCGCGGCCCGGTACCGGCGGTCAGAATGGCGGGGCAGACCGGTGAGTGAAGAGACCTTGCCGGCCCCTTCAGCGGCCCGACGAGCATGGCTTCCAGAAAAAAGCCCGACACCGATTTCAGGGACATCGATGAGCTTAGCGAGAAGCAGGCGGCCGAAGAAGTCCGTTCACTGCGCGAAACGATCGCGCATCACGATTATCTCTACTACGTAAAGAATCGACCGGAGATCTCCGACGCGGCCTACGACAAGCTGTTCCAGCGCCTGCAGGACCTCGAGGAGGCCTTCCCCGGGCTGCGCAGCGACGACTCGCCGACGGTCCGTGTCGGTGTGGAGCCGGTGTCCAAGCTCGCCAAGGTACGACACCGGGCGCCCCTGCTCAGCCTGCAGGCCACCCTGGAGCCGGCGCGGGTGGCCTCCTTCGTCAAGACCGTGCAGGAGCGGGCAAAGCGAAACAAGGTCAACTGGTGCCTGGAGCCGAAGTTCGACGGACTGTCGGTGGAAGTGGTCTACGAGGACGGACATTTCGCGTCCGGCTCGACCCGCGGCAACGGCGAGGTGGGCGAGGACGTATCGCACAACCTCAAGACCATCGGATCGATTCCCCTGAGCCTGCGCCGGGGCGCGCGGGCGCCGGACCTGCTGGCGGTGCGTGGCGAAGTGTTCATGCCCCGCCCCGGCTTTCAGGCGCTCAACCGCGAACGCGTTGAGCGCGGCGAGGAGCCGTTCGCCAACCCGCGCAATGCCGCCGCGGGTCTGATTCGACAGCTCGCCTCGCGCCAGGTGGCAGGAAAACCCCTGGACGTGTTCTTTTATGACATCGTGACCATGCAGGGCGGCCCTCCGGCCACCCATCGCGAGGTCCTGGAGCGCTTCGCTTCCTGGGGCCTGAAGACCAGCCCGCTGAACAAGACGGTCAGCTCGCTGGCAGAGATCCGCAAGTACCACGAGGCGCTGGCGCAGCGCCGCGACCGGCTCGACTATGAAATCGACGGCGTGGTGATCAAGGTCGACGACCGCAAGCTTCGCGAAGCACTCGGCACGCGCGAGCGCAATCCCCGCTGGGCTCTGGCCTGGAAATTCGAGCCGCGCGAGGAGCTCACCCGGGTCGAGGACATCGTGGTGCAGGTCGGTCGCACCGGCATGCTGACGCCGGTGGCACTGTTACAGCCGGTCGACGTCGGTGGCGTCACGGTCAGCCGCGCCACGCTGCACAACGCCGACGAGGTCGGGCGCAAGGACATTCGCATCGGCGACCGCGTGCGGGTCATCCGCGCCGGCGACGTGATTCCGGAGGTCATGGGACGGGTCCGTGAGCCGGGCAGGAAACGCAGCGAGCCGTTCGCTATGCCGAGGCATTGCCCGGTCTGCGGCTCCGAGGTGGTGCGCGAGGGGGCCTATTATCTGTGCACGGCGGGACTGTCCTGTGCCGCCCAGCTGATCGGCCACATACACCACTACGCGGCGCGTGATGCCATGGACATCGATCAACTGGGTGAGGAAACCGCCCGCCAGCTGGTGGAGCGGGACATGGTGCACGACCTCGCCGATCTCTACTTCCTGGAGCCCGAAGACTTCGAGCAGTTGGAGGGCTTTGCCGAAAAATCCGCCCGCCAGCTCCACGAAGCGATCCACCGTGCGATGCAACCCCGGCTCGACCGGTTTCTCTACGCGCTCGGCATCCGCCATGTCGGACGTCGTGTGGCGCGGCTGCTGGCCGAGGAACTCGGCGAGCTCGACAGCCTCATGAAAGCGAGCAGCGCACGCCTCGAGCGCGTCGCCGACATCGGACCGCAGATCGCCGTCTCGGTGTACGATTTCTTCTCTGAATCCCGCAACCGGAAGGTGCTGCGCCGCATGAAGCAGGCCGGCGTGAAGGTTCAGCCGATGCCCCGAAAATCCGGGCGGCAGCCCCTGCAGGGCAAGACCTTCGTGTTCACGGGCGCCCTGCGGCACTTCACCCGGGACGAGGCCAAAGACAGGGTGGAGGCGCTGGGGGGGCGCGCCAGCTCCTCGGTCAGTGGCGAAACCGACTTCGTGGTGGTGGGCGAAACGCCGGGCGGCAAGCTCGACGAGGCAAAAAAGCGCGGGGTCAAGCGTCTCAGTGAGGACGAGTTCCTCGAGATGCTGGGCGAGTGACGTCGCCGGGCTGCCCGCCTGCGGGGCCGCTGGCAGCCCCGATACCAATCCCGTTCACCTGATACCACCGTTTTGACAGGCAAAGCGCGTTGCGCCCGGCCCAGAGCCCCGCCCTGACACACCGGCCGACAGAATGCGCGCAGGCTCAGATAGCCGCGGAGGCGGTTTACTGAAGGTTGCATTGAGAAAAGCCTCATGTCTCTCGACGCGACGCCGTGGATACATCCCTGTAGGCTTGACGGCCGCCCCCCCGCGGCCGACA
>JASFKW010000002.1:0-94761 GCA_050118435.1 Gammaproteobacteria bacterium
ATCTCCGCGCCTGAGGCCGGGGCGCGTGAGCCCGCGGACGCCGCCGCCTGCACGGCGGGGTCTTTGCCGTCGGGCTCTGCACTGCCCGGCGTGGGCGGAGCCGGGGATGGCGCCTGCACACCGCTGAGCCAAGGACCGGTGCGCCAGGGCTCGGGCTGGGCCGGTTCCCCCGTGACGGCGCGCGCGGGGTCTTCGGTGTCCGGCTCCGTCGAGACCGGGGTCGGGCGGGACGCGCCCCCGCCCAGGACCGACGGCTCGTGCGCACCGAGTGATGCTACGGTCGTTTTCTTCAGCCACGGGGGTGGGGCGGCGCTCGGAGCGGCCGGCCGGACATCCTCGGCGGCCGGGGGCAGGATCAGGGGGATTTCGCTGTCCTCCGACAGCCGGGCGAGCTCAGGCAGATCGCGGGTCAGATCAAGGGGCGTTGAAAGGCGTTGCCAGGCGACATAGACGCCGACGGCCATGACGCCCAGGAGGACGCTGGCCCAGAGCCGTCCCTGGCCTTTGCGGCGGACCGGTGTCGCACGCGGCTGCCTGCTGCTGGCGCGGAGCTGGTGCTCGCGAAGCGCATCGTCGGCGAGCCGGTTGATCGCAGCAGGTCGACCATCGGCCGCCTTGCACATGCCGCGCACTTCGGTCGTCGTGAACGGGCTCTCGCCATTGTAACCGGCCGCCGCGAGCCGGTACATCAGATAGGACGCGGTTTCCTCCGGCGACAGCCGCGGAACCTCGAGCCGCTGTATCCCGCGCCCATCGCCCTGCACCTCCAGTGCCTGTGTGATGCGCTGCTCGATGTCCTGGTTACCGAAAAGAAGGATCTTCACCCGATCGCCGTGCGGCTGAGCCAGCAGCCGGAGGAGCCGACGGCAGGCCTGGTGGTCGAGTCGTTCCGCGTCGTCGATTGCGAGCAGGAGCAGCTGGGAGGCGTCAGCCTGGGCCGCCCAGGCGGTCACCACGGCCAGCTCTTCCGCCGAGTCTTCGACCTCCAGGGCACGCGCAAGCCGGACTGGAAAGGGATCAATCGCGCCCCCGTTCAGCAGGCACAGGTCCCACTGCTCGCCCGCCTGGGCCACGAAGCGGTCCAACAGTGTGGTTTTCCCACTGCCGCGCGGGCCGCTGACGACGACAACCGGCTCACCGAACTGGCTCAGGTGGGTGAGCAGCTCCAGGTGCTGCGTCAGTGCCGTAGTTGCATAGAAGAATTTGGGGTCGAAACGATTTTCGAACGGCGCGCAGCACAGCGACAGCGCTTCCACGTAATCGGTCGGCCCGGGCTGTCCTGGTCTCACGCTGTTCATCACTGAGTCTGCATAAACACGACCTGATAACCTTTGTTCAGCTGCGCGTCGCGTATCGCCAGCATGGCTTTCTCGGCGCTTTCACGGTCCGGGTAGTGATCCTTGACCAGCCTTCCGCCCGCTCCCTGATAGCCCCATTCGCGTATCAGCGTCCAGCCCTCGAGGAGGTCTTCCTGGAGGTGGAGATGATAGAACCTGGGTGGTCCGGCATCGCTGGGAGGGATCTGCATGTAGATGCGCATAGCCGCGTCCTGGCCGTCGCCCCGGAGTCAAGTCAGCTCCCCCGGGCTGTAGATCCGCTTGTGCTCTTTGATTGCATAGCGGTCGGTCATACCCGCGATATAGTCGGCGACTGCGCGCGCCTGACCGCGCGCGCCTGAGCGCCCGCTCAGCTCGCTTGCCTTTTCCTGCGCTTCTTCGGGCAACAGACGAGGGTCGTCGTTGAACGCCTCGAACAGCTCGCGAATCACACGCGCCGCCTTGGCCGTCATGCGGTGGACGCGGTAGTGGCGGTACAGGCGCATCCGCAGGAAACGTTTGAGCTCCAGATTACGGACCTTCATCGCGTCGCTGAACGAAATCAGCGGCTGAGCCCGGCTGCGCACGTCGCGCAACGAAACAGGGCGAGCTGCCTTCAGATTTTCGTCGCTGGTCTGAACCAGGTCCACCACCTGCCGGTCAATGAGTCTGCGGACCACCTCGTGGATGACACGGCGCTGCGAAAGGCGGGGATGGCGCTGTCTGACCTCCTCGTACTGTTCGTGGAACAGAGGCACTTCATTGAGCTCTTCCACGCCTATCAGGCCGGCGCGCAGCCCGTCATCCACGTCGTGACTGTTGTAGGCGATCTCATCGGCCAGGTTGGTCAGCTGTGCTTCCAGGCTCGGCTGGCGCTTGTTCAGAAAGCGCTCACCGACATCGCCGAGATCGGCGGCCTTTTTAAGTGAACAGTGTTTGAGAATTCCTTCACGGGTTTCAAAAGTCAGGTTCAGACCCGCGAAATCGGCATATTTCTCTTCCAGCTCATCTACAACCCGAAGCGACTGAAAGTTGTGCTCGAAGCCACCGTAGTTCTTCATGCATGCGTTTAACGCTTCCTGGCCGGCGTGTCCGAACGGTGTATGTCCCAGGTCGTGGGCGAGTGCGATGGCCTCTGTCAAATCCTCGTTGAGCTTCAGGGCGCGCGCAATCGACCGGGCGATTTGCGCAACCTCGATGGAATGTGTCAGGCGGGTTCTGAAAAGATCCCCCTCGTGATTGACGAACACCTGCGTCTTGTATTCGAGCCGACGGAATGCCGCGGAATGAATGATCCTGTCGCGGTCGCGCTGATATTCGCTGCGACAGTTGGGAGCCGGCTCCGGGAGTCGCCTTCCGCGCGACGCGGCCTCGGTGGCTGCGTAGGGAACAGCAGCGGGTTCCGGTGTTGCAGCGAGAGTTCCGGTGCTCATGAGCCCGTCGGTCTCAATTCACGATCCAGAGTCTGACTGAGGAGCCCCTCGTCGAAATCGCCGCAGATCTTCGCTTTCCCGATGCCGTCCAGTAGAACCAGCCGCAGTCCACGGTCGTCGGTCTTCTTGTCCACCGACATCAATTCGAGAAAACGCTCGCGGCTCATCTCGTGCGGTGGATCCACCGGCAGCCGTGCCCGGCTCAGCAGCGCACGTATACGCTCGAGCTCCGTCGCAGCCAGCCAGCCATGGCGGTTTGACAGATCCGCCGCCATGGCGATGCCCGCGGCGACGGCTTCGCCGTGCAGCCAGGTGCCATAGCCGGTGCCCGTCTCAATCGCGTGGCCGAAGGTGTGGCCGAGGTTCAGCAGGGCGCGCTTGCCGCTTTCGCGCTCGTCCGCGGCAACGATCTCGGCCTTGCACTGACAGGAGCGCTCGATCGCATGGATCAGTGCGTCGGTGTCGCGTGCCAGCAGACGGGCCATGTTGTTCTCGAGCCAGGCGAAAAAGGCTTCGTCCTCGATCAGCCCGTACTTGATGACCTCCGCAACGCCCGCCGAAAGCTGTCCGTCGTCGAGCGTATTCAGGGTCAGGGTGTCCGCCAGAACGCAGCGCGGCTGATGAAAGGCGCCAATCATGTTTTTTCCCAAAGCATGGTTGACGCCGGTCTTGCCGCCCACCGACGAGTCCACCTGCGCAAGCAGGGTGGTCGGCACCTGTATGAAGTCTACGCCCCGCTGATAACACGCCGCGGCGAATCCCGTCATATCGCCTACTACGCCGCCGCCGAGCGCTATCAGGCAGCAGCTTCGGTTGAAACGGTTTTCCAGAAGCGCGGTGAACACGCGGTCGAGGACCTCCAGATTCTTGAACTGCTCGCCATCCGGGAGCACGACCCGCTCGAGCCGATAGCCGTCCAGCGCCCTGGATACTTTGTCCAGGTAATAGGGTGCGACCGTTTCATTGCTCACGATCATGACCTGGCTGCCGCGGATGTGCGGTCGGTACAGCTCCGCCCGACACAGCAGGTCCGGCCCGATGTAGATCGGGTAGCTGCGCCGGCCGAGATCAACCTGAAGGGCTTGTGTCATGAGGTCTAGGATAAAAGGGTGTCTGCGTTTCCTCAATATGGCAGATGATTTTCTGCACGACATCGCGCACCCGGCAGCCGTCGGTCTCGACGATCCAGTCGGCGATCTCGCGATACAAGGGATCGCGGAGCTCCATGAGCTCGACGAGTTTCTGTTCGGGGTCGGCGGTCTGCAGCAGAGGACGATTCTTGTCGTAGGCAATACGCTTGAGCTGCTGCTCGACAGACGTGTGCAGATAAATGACGTAGCCGCGGGACGACAACCGCTCCCGATTGTGTCGATCGAGCACCGCTCCGCCGCCCGTGGCCAGCACCACACCGGCTCGGCCGGACAATTCTTCGACGACTTCCTTCTCGCGCCTGCGAAAGCCGGATTCGCCTTCCAGTTCAAAGACTAACGGTATGTCGACGCCGGTTCGCCTTTCGATTTCCCGGTCGCTGTCGAGGAACTCCAGATGCAGCGCTCGGGCCAGTTGACGTCCTATGGTCGATTTGCCGGCCCCCATGGGCCCCACCAGAAAGAAACTGCCCGGCTTTCTCATGCCGGGCAGGTATGCCAGAAAATCAGCAGCGGGACAAGTCGCGCTTATTGCATCGCAAGACTTTGCTTGATGATCTTGGGCGTCACGAAGATGAGCATCTCACTCTTGTCGTTGGTCTTGCGCTCGGTCTTGAAGAGCCAGCCAAGACCGGGCAGCTCACCGAAGAAGGGCACGCGCTCGACCTCTTTGCCACGCTCCTGCTCGTAGATGCCGCCGAGCACCAGGGTTTCGCCGTTGTCGACCAGAACGCGGGTCGCGACGTTGCGGGTGTCGATGCTGGGTACGCCGGCGAAGATCTGGCCCACGCTGTCTTTGCTGACCTTGAGGTCCATGATGATGCGGTCATCCGGCGTAATCTGGGGTGTGACCTTGAGCTCGAGGACCGCTTCCTTGAAGCTGACCGATGTGGCGCCGCTGGAAGACGCTTCCTGGTAGGGAATCTCGACACCCTGCTGAATCGAGGCTTCCTGCTGGTTGGAGGTGATGACCCGCGGGCTGGATATGACCTCGCCGCGGTCTTCGAGCTGCATGGCGCTCAGCTCCAGTGCCAGCAGGTTGCTGCCGAGCTTGCCGAGGGCGATACCCAGGGCGCCCGAGGGATCGCTCACGGGCAGGTCGACCAGCAGACCCTCGTTGCCGCTGCCGGCCGGTACTTCGTAGGCCGTGATGGTGTCGGCATAATTTACGTCGCCGGGCCGTTTGCCGCCCAGCACGAAGTCCGCAGCATCGCTCTGGCTGTTGTGGCTGAAGCCGAACTTCACGCCCAGATCTCTGGCGAAGTCATTGTTCGCCAGCACGATGCGCGACTCGATCAGCACCTGACGCACCGGGATGTCAAGACGAGCGACCATCCGACGGATCTGCTCCAGTTTCTCGGCGGTGTCCTGTATCAACAGCGTGTTGGTTCTGTCGTCTACCGTGACCTTGCCGCGGTCGGACATCAGGGAGCTGTCGCCACTCTGCAGCAGAGCGGCAAGGTCGGATGCCTTGGCGTAATTGACCTGAATGAAGTCGGAATACAGGGGCGAGAGTTCCTCGATCTGTTTCTGCGACTCGAGCTCCAGCTTCTCCCGCGCGGCGATTTCTTCGCTGGGCGCAATCAACATGACGTTGCCGCTCTGGCGCTTGGCCAGACCTTTGGTCTTGAGCACGATGTCGAGGGCCTGATCCCAGGGTACGTTCTGCATGCGCAGTGTCAGGTTCCCGGTCACGGTGTCGCTGACCACGATGTTGGTGCCGGTGAAGTCGGCGAGCAGCTGCAGCACCGAGCGTACCTCGATGTCCTGGAAGTTCAGGGACAAACGCTCTCCTGTGTAGCCGAATTCCTCTTTCTTTCGTGCCTCCCGCTCTTCCTTGGTCGTTTTCCGGATCTCGACGGTGAACTGCTCATCGGACTGATAAGCCAGGTGCTCGTATTCGCCGGTTGAGGTGATTTCCATACGGACACCATCGCGCGTGGATTCCGTATCGATGAGCCTGACCGGCGTGGCGAAGTCGGTGACATCCAGACGCCGCTCTAGCTCTTCCGGCAGGCTGGCGCCCTTGAACTCCACTACCACTTTGCCCGCTTCCTGGCGCATGTCCACCGGCACGGTGGGGTCCGAAAGGGTGACAAGGACGCGTCCCTCGCCTTGGTCACCGCGACGGAAGTCCACTTCGGTTACGGCCGCTTCGCCTGCCGCAGCGGCCGCAGTGGCGGCGACGCCGGTTGACGTCGCCGCCGTTTCAGCGCCCGAGCTGCCCAGCACCACAACGATCTCGTTACCCTGGGTGCGGGTCTCATACGGGACCATCTCGAACAGGTTGAGCACCACCCGGGTGCGGCCCTTCACCTCCACGGCGGTTACGCTCTTCGCGGGACCGATGCCGATCGGCTGGGAACGGGATGCGAGCTCGCTTTTTGTCGCCGGCAGATCGAAGGCAATGCGCGCAGGATTATCGATGGTGAAGCTGGCCGGATCAGAGACGGGCTGGCTCAGCTTGAATGTTATCTGCACCTGATTTCCGGGCAGCCCTGCGTAGCTGATTTCCTGCAGGGCGTTGAGCGGGGTCGCTTCGGCACGCACGGTTTGCCAGCCAGTGAGCAGACACACGGTAGCCAGCGCAAGGGTGCCGTTTGAAAGCAGGCGTTTCAGAAAGCGGGCACCTCGTGCTCTGGCGTTCCAGGTCATCAGGTTCACATTCATGGTTGTTTTCTCCAAATTACTCACTGAGAGCCAGTGCAGCCTGGCGTTCCATCCATCCACCGAGTCCATCCGGCACGATTTCGGTCAGTTCAACTTCTGACTCTGTGATGCTTACAATCTTGCCGTGGTTCTGGCCCAGGTAGTTGCCCGGTTTCACCCGGTGGATCGTGCTGTCGCTCATGCGCACCAGGGCCCAGGACGTTCCGGCGCGCTCCAGTGTGCCCACCATACGCAGGCTATCCAGAGGCTCGGCTTCCAGCGGTTCGCGCGCCCGATTGAAATCAGGGGATACTCCGTTTCCCGGTGCCTGGGCCACTTCTGATTTCGGGCTCGAAGCTACCGGCGGGGTGAACGGGTCGCGGTCGTTGGAGGCCTGATACAGGTGAGTTTCATAGGGCGCGAACTCGGGCAGCGGATCCACGCTCGGGTGCTGGCGGGACTTTACGGTCTCGACGTAGACACGCAGGTCCTGTGTGTTACTGCCGCTGCAGGCCGCCAGGGTGCCCGCCAACAGACACGTCGCCACCGCCTTCACTGCTCGAGGTGGGTGGATCATTGGGCGCCTCCCTCTTCCTCATCCAGGTAACGATAGGTCTTTGCGAGGATGTTCATCGTCAGCCCCTCATCCTTGCCGCGCTCGATACTCACATCGTGCACCGTCACGATACGCGGCAATGCGGCCACTCCGCTGATAAAGTTGCCGAACTCGTGATAGTCCCCCTTGACGCGAATGCTGATCGGCAGCTCCGCATAGAACTCCTTGGGAATTTCACTCTGCGGTTTGAACAGCTCAAATTCCAGGCCGCTGGCCAGGCCCGTCTGAGAGATGTCGACCAGCAGCTCGGCCACCTCGGTCTTGTTGGGAAGCTGGCGCAGCATGGCGCCAAAGGATTCCTTCATTTCTTCCAGCTGCTGCTCGTAGGCTTCAAGATTGGCAGCCTTCTTGGCCTTGACCTCCAACGTCTGGCGCAGCTCCGCCTCCGTCTGCTCGGCCTTGGCGAGGCGCACGCCCTGGTCCTTTATGTCGAACCAGTAGCCGAGGCCGAGCACGGTCGCAAAAATAAGCGCGATTACAACGACGCGGGCCGCCAAAGGCCAGTTGGCGATGTTGCTGACGTCCAGTTCGTTGAGCTGCGAAAGGTCCATCAAATTTGCTCCTCTGCAGTCGTCTCGGAGCCGGTCACCTGCTTGGCTCGAAGTATGAACTCGGCATTGCGGCGCCGCTCGGCATCTTTGGTTTCAATGACATCGAGCTTCGGATCACCCAGCCACTGCGAGCCGTCGATATTGCGCATGTAGGCAGAGACTCGCGCATTGGACTGGGCGATACCATTGACCGTCAGGGAACTGCCCTTTTGCAGGATCTTCTCCAGATACACGCCGTCTGGGAGCGTGAATACGAGCTCGTCCATCAGATGGACGCTCTGGGGGCGGCTGTGCTGCAGCTGCTGGATGATGTCCATGCGAGCCAGCAGCGCGGACTTGGTTTTCTCGAGGTCTTTGATCTTTTTTATCCTTTTGTCGAGCTCCGCAATCTCGCTCTGGAGAAAGCTGTTCCGGGCATTCTGCTGTTCGATCATGCCCTCCACCCGCATGTGAACGAGGAGCACCAGCAGCGCGGCAAGGATGCCGGTACCAGCGGATACGACTGCGAACTGCTGTTGTTTCTGCTTGCGCAGCTCCTCCCGCCACGGCAAGAGATTTATGTGAGCCATTAATCGAAACTCCTCAGGGCCAGGCCGCAGGCGATCAACAGAGCCGGTGCGTCGTTGCCGAGTGATTGTGGTTTGACTCGCGATGACAGCGACATGGAAGCGAACGGGTTTGCGATCCGGGTTTCGATACCCAGTCGATCCTGAATCAGATCGGTGACGCCGGGTATCGATGCGCTGCCGCCGGCAAGCAGTACCTGATCGACGCTGTTGTACTGGCTGGAGCCAAAGAAGAACTGCAAGGAGCGGCTGACCTGCTGGCACATGGCTTCCTTGAAGGGTTCCAGCACCTCAGATGCGTAGTTCTCGGGCAGACCGCCCTGGCGTTTGGCCATACCCGCTTCTTCATAAGACAGACCGTAGCGACGCATGATCTCCTCGGTCAGCTGCTTGCCGCCGAAAACCTGGTCCCGGGTGTAAATCAGCTTGGCGTCGTGGAGAACATTCAGCGTGGTCATGCTGGAACCGACATCCACCAGGGCGACCGTCTTATCGACGCCCTGGTCCGGCACCTGATCGACGAGCAGCTGAAACGCGTTCTCGGTCGCATAGGCTTCGACGTCCACCACACGGGTATCGAGGCCACCGCTCTCCACGGCGGCGGTGCGCATGTCGACGGTCTCCGTGCGGCACGCGGCCAGCAGCACGTCGACGGTGTCCTGGTTGCTGTCACTGGGTCCGAGAACCTCGAAGTCCAGGCTGACTTCCTCCAGGGGATAGGGCACATACTGATCGGCTTCCAGCTCGATCTGGTTGTGTAACTCGTCTTCGGACAGCGTGTTCGGCATCGGCACCACCTTCGTGATCACCGAGGAGCCGGCGACCGCGACGGCTGCGTTGCGGGTACGTGCGCCCGCCCGCTTCACGGCGCGACGTATCGCTTCACCTACAGCTTCGACGTCGGTAATATTCTTTTCCACCACAGAGTTCGGGCGTAGCGGCTCAATCGCGTAGCTCTCCACGCGAAAGCGTTTGCCGTTACGGCTGAGCTCGAGAAGCTTGACCGCCGACGAGCTGATGTCCAAGCCCACGACGGGGGGTTTTTTCCGGGTGAACAGTTGCGCGATTTGCACCGTGAATTTCCCTTGATTTCACTGCAATTGCAGTATTTTGATACTGTAACGGATTAGAGAGCAAGAGCAACGGCTTGTCAATGAAGGGCTCTTTCAATCCTGGGTTGTTCGATTCCAATTATCGGACGCTTTATACTGAAAGTTTAGAAAGCCCCCTGTTTTAATTTGAACCTGGTCACATCCCGCCAATTTTATGACATTCTTCACCAAGTTCCTTCGGGTTTCCCTGGCTGCCGGATTCTTCCTGCTGATCGCGGGACTGGTTCTCATGGTCGGAGTCTATTTCTACATCACTCCCCAGTTGCCCCCGATAGAGCGGCTGAGAGATGTGCAGCTTCAGGTGCCGCTGCGGGTATTTTCAAGCGAGGGCGAGTTGATCGGGGAGTTCGGTGAGCAGCACAGGACCCCGATTGCGTATGAAGACCTGCCGCCAATGGTGATCAACGCCATTCTGGCCACGGAGGACGACCGCTTTTTCGAGCACCCGGGCGTGGATTACCAGGGATTGCTGCGAGCTGCGATGGAGCTGATTCGCACCGGAGAAAAGCGCCAGGGCGGTAGCACCATCACCATGCAGGTCGCGCGCAATTTCTTCCTGAGCAGCGAAAAGACCTACCTTCGCAAGCTGACCGAGATACTGCTGGCTCTCAAGATCGAGCGGCAGTTGAGCAAACAGGAAATTCTCGAGCTGTATCTGAACAAGATCTACTTCGGACACCGCGCCTACGGGATTGCGGCCGCCGCGCAGGTTTACTATGGAGTCTCGATTGACGAGCTGACGCTGGCCCAGACCGCGATGATCGCGGGCTTGCCCAAGGCGCCATCCGCCAACAATCCAGTGAGCAATCCCGAACGGGCGCTCGAGCGCCGTGACTATATCCTCGGACGCATGGATGTCCTCGGATTCATTGATTCCGAGCAGTACCGGGCCGCCCTGCAGGAGCCCGACGTCGCCAGCTTGCACAAGGCCGCGGTGGCCGTCGAGGCCCCCTATGTGGCGGAAATGGCGCGTGCCTACATGGTCGAGCGCTATGGAGAAGACGCCTATGTGGCGGGTTATCAGGTCACCACCACGCTGGCCGGTGAGCGTCAGAACGCAGCCACGGCTGCAGTGAGATCGGGTTTGCTGACCTACGACCGGCGACACGGCTACCGAGGTGTCGTCCGTCACGTGGAGCTCGACCCCCGCGCCGGCGAGGACGAGCTCGAGGCTGTGTTGGCGGACTTGACCCCTGTCGGCGGTTTGCAGCCCGCGGTGGTCACCGAAATGCGGGAAAAGTCCGCGACGGTGTATCTTGCCGGCCAGGGCCGCGTCGAGCTGGGCTGGGAGGGGCTGTCCTGGGCACGCGCCTATCGGACTGCCAACAGTCGCGGCCCCGCCCCAGAGACCGCGGGCGAGGTGCTGAAGCAGGGGGACCTGGTTTACGCCGCGCAGGCGTCGGATGGGAGCTGGTCGCTGGCGCAGCCGCCGGAGGTTTCCGGGGCCCTTATTTCGATTCGTCCTCGAGATGGCGCGATTCAGGCGCTGGTCGGCGGCTTCGATTTCTATCAAAGCAAGTTCAATCGGGCGACGCAGGCGCAGCGTCAGCCGGGCTCGAGCTTCAAACCTTTTGTTTATTCCGCAGCCCTGTCAAAGGGTTACACGCTGGCCAGTCTGTTCAATGACGCGCCCGTCGTTTTCAACGACCCTTCCCTGGAAACCACCTGGCGACCCGAAAATTACAGTGGCAAGTTCTATGGCCCCACGCGCATGCGCGAGGCCCTGACCCACTCCCGCAACCTGGTGTCTATCCGTTTGCTGCAGGCCATCGGAGCGGCGTATGCGGCGGAATATGTGCAGCGTTTTGGCTTCAAGCCGGAACAGATCCCCAGAAATCTGTCGCTGGCGCTGGGAAGCGGTGTCGCCACGCCCTTGGAGATGGCCCGTGCCTACAGCGTGTGGGCGAACGGAGGTTTCCTGGTTGAGCCGTTTTTCGTCGCTGAGATACGTGATGCTGAGGACAGGGTGGTGTTCCAGGCAAAGCCGCCGGTCGCCTGTCCGGAGTGCACGACGGAACAGACGGAGCAACCCGCACCAGCGATGATTGCAGTCAGAGCGGAGGCCGAGCCCGGCCCGATTGCGGACCAGGCGCCGGCCCAGGCGCCGGCCCTTGCGGAGCGGGTCGTGGACGCGGCGAATGTGTACCTGATGACGTCGATGATGCAGGACGTCATCAAGCGCGGCACGGGTCGCCGCGCCATGCAGCTCGGCCGCAAGGACCTGGCCGGCAAGACCGGCACCACCAACGATCAGCGAGATGCCTGGTTCTGCGGTTTCAACGCTGAGCTCGTGAGCACTGTCTGGGTCGGCTTCGACCGCGTGCATCCCCTCGGCAGTGGCGAAACCGGGGGGCGCGCGGCCCTGCCCATCTGGATGGACTACACGGGCAAGGCCCTCGATGGCGTTCCCGAAGCCGTGCTGCCGCAGCCGTCCGGCCTGGTGACAGTGCGCATCGACCCGAGGACGGGCATGCGGCTTCCTTCCGGGCAGACGGGCGGCATCTTCGAGGTGTTTCGCCCCGAGCACGTCCCGGAGCAGGTTAGTGAGCCTGTCTTCCACCAGGGCGATACCATCGAAGAGTCGGCGGAACCGCTGTTCTGACGTCATGGCGAGAAGCTCAGCACGAGGTCAGCAGATGCGGGTTCGGATTGCCCAGGAAGCCGCGCGGCTGATTGCCGAGGAAGGCATACAGGATTTCTACCTGGCGAAGCGCAAGGCTGCCCAGCATCTCGGCGCACCGGACACCCGGAATATGCCGCGCAACACCGAGGTTGAATGGGCGCTGGAAGAATATCAGCGGCTGTTCCGCAGCAATGAGCAGGTTGATCACCTGCGTTCGCTGCGCCAGAGCGCCGTGCAGGCGATGCGCTTTCTGGCGTCCTTCAGTCCCCGCCTGGTGGGTGCGGTGCTGAACGGGACGGCCGGCCGCCATGCGGATGTCATCCTGCATCTGTTTGCCGATACGCCCGAGGACATCAGCCTTTTTCTCATGGATGCGAAAATTCCCTTCCAGACTTCGCACAAACGCCTGCGCGTCACGCGCGACGAATGGCGGGACTTTCCCAGTTTCACCTTCGTCGCTGGCGAGCACGCCGTAGAGCTGGTTGTATTCCCCAGCGAGGGATGCAGGGAGGCGCCGCGCAGTCCTGTGGACGGTCGACCGATGTATCGCGCCGCCCTGTCAGAAGTCGAGGCGCTGCTCGATTAGCGCCTGTTAGCGCTCGCGCGATCGCCGCGACGCGCGCCGGCCGCGAGCGCCTTGCGCCGCCGCCGGGACCGGCTCGGGCAACCCCTTAGCGCTCGGAATCACCTTCGCGGGCTCCGCCGCGATCAGCGTTGCGGCCGAGGACCGTAGTGCTCGGGCAAGCCGGAGCGAGCCACGCCCGAATCGATGGCCGCCTGCGCCACAGCTGGCGGCACGAACTCCATCAGTCGCGGATCAAACGGCTTGGGAATGATGTAATCCGGCCCGAAGGCCAGTTGCTCCAGGCCATAGGCCTGCAGAATCTCCGGGAGCACCGGCTCGTGGGCAAGGGTTCGGAGAGCTTCGACCGCCGCCGCCTGCATCTCGCCGTTGATGGCGCGTGCACGCACGTCGAGGGCGCCGCGGAAGATGAACGGAAATCCAAGCACGTTGTTGACCTGGTTCGCAAAGTCGCTGCGGCCGGTTGCCATGATGACGTCGGAGCGCACCCGCTTGGCGACGGCCGGGGCGATTTCCGGGTCGGGATTCGAGAGCGCAAAAACGATCGGTTTGTCGGCCATGCTGGCGAGCATGGACTCGCCGAGCAGATCGGGACCGGAGACGCCGATGAACACGTCGGCGTCCTGCATCGCGTCTGCGAGAGTCAGGCGATCGGTCGTCAGTGCAAACTCCGTCTTGAAGCGGTTGAGATCCTCGCGACCCGAATGAATGACGCCGCGCCGGTCGACCATGAAAATGTTCTCTCGGCTGGCACCCAGCCTCACCAGCAGTCGCATCGAGGCGATGCCGGCAGCTCCGGCGCCCAGGCAGACGATCTTCGCGTCCGGCAGACGTTTGTCGTTGAGCTCCAGGGCGTTGAGCAATCCGGCGCATACGATGATGGCGGTGCCGTGCTGATCGTCGTGAAAGACCGGGATGTCGAGCCGCTCGATCAGGGCCTGCTCGATGTCAAAACAGCGGGGTGCGGCGATGTCTTCCAGATTGATGCCGCCGAACCCGCCCGCGATCCGTGCCACGGTGTCGACGAAATCTCCAGGGTGCTGCGCATCGACCTCGATGTCGAACACATCTATATTGGCAAAGCGCTTGAAAAGCACGCCCTTGCCTTCCATTACCGGCTTTCCGGCGACTGCACCGACGTCACCCAGCCCCAGCACCGCCGTGCCATCCGTGATCACCGCCACCAGATTGCCCTTGTTGGTATAGCGGTAGGCCGCGTTGGGGTCGGATTGAATGGCGCGAACCGGTTCGGCGACACCCGGTGTGTAGGCGAGCGACAACTCCGCCTGGGAGGTACAAGGTTTGGTCACCTGCGTTGCAAGCTTGCCCGGGACGGGAAGCTCGTGATAGTCGAGAGCGTCTTTTCTGAAGTCTGTTGACATGGCTACCATGACGAGGGTTGCGGAATCCGGGGAGCATGATACCAAGCCCCGACAAGGTTTGCCGGCATGCGGCTCGCGCGGGAGGCTGCCGCCGGCTCGGTCCGCGCCCGCGCCAACGGCTGCGTCAGCGGCAAGGCGGGCCGCCGCTGGTCACGACGCGCCCGGAAGCGTGGAAGGGGCGGGCTGCAGCTCGAGAGCGGCCGGGTGTCGCACCGTCATGCGCAGCTCCCCTCTGACTGCGTACAGCCAGCCGCGGACCGCGAGCTCCTTCCCGACCCAGGTGCCGTCGGGCGGTGGGTCAAACCACGCCAGGTCCTCGTCGGGAATCCGCACGGCGAACCGGCCCTTCAAATTGATCCAGGTGGCACCGCCTCCGCGATTGACGCGTGTCACGCGTCCGGCCACGCGGCTGAAGCCCCGGCTGCGCAGATCCAGCTCCGTCGATGGCGTGACAGAGAGACGGGGGTGCGACCAGACGCCTTTCGCGGCGGATCGCGCGGTCTCTTCGGAAGCCAGGTAGCAGTCCACGAAGCGCACGTTGGGGGGTACCGCGATCGCCCAGCCCAGTCCTTCACGCAGCAGCTCGGCGGACAGGTTTCTGCCGTCCGGCAGCCACAGGTGTGCCAGGGTTCGGCCGTGTCGGTCGCGCTTTTCCCGGCCGTAGACGGCCTTCGCGCGGTTGCCCTCCTGAAACAGCAGCCGGCGCAGGTGGTCCCTGGAAGCCAGTGCCAGCGCCTCCGGCGGATTACCGTCGCGCGCTGTCTCGGGGGCGTTGATTCCGATGAGCCGTATTTTGCGATTGTCTGCAAGGATCAGGGTGTCTCCGTCGTGGACGTGGCGTACCCTCACCGGCTCGCTCCCCGGGGGTGGGGCGCAGGGGGAGGCGACGAGGGCGTGGGGCCAGACCGCCAAAGCAAAAAAGGCGCCAACCCAGGGCGCCTTTATCCGTCCTCCGCGGCCTGGCCGCATCAGGAGTTTTTCATGCCGTACTTCTTGCGGAAACGATCTACGCGGCCACCGGTGTCGACCATTTTCTGTTTGCCGGTGTAGAAGGGATGACACTGGGCGCAGACTTCGATGTGCAGCTCGTCCTTGCCGACCGTGGAACATGTCTCAAAGCTGCTGCCACAGCTGCAGGTGACGGTGACTTTGCGGTATGCCGGATGAATGTCTGCTTTCATGGACTGTGCCTCGAAACTGCCACATCGCCGGTGAGCCGTCCTCCAGCGTGCGTGCGTAAAGGCACGAAATGGTACGCTAAAGTAGGCGAGAGTACAAGTGACCGGCCGGGTTTGCCGACGTGCTTCAGCGAGGCGAAGCTCGCCTGAGCTTGACGACGGGCGCGCGCGTAAGCGCTCGCGCCGATGGGTCGCCCAGCCGCTCCAGAGCGTCTTTGAGGCCTCCCGGACCGACCACCGAATCCCACATCATGCCGCTCAATCTGATACAGGCGGACATCGGCGTGCGACATTGACCGCGGATCTGGTCAATTTTCCACTGCAGGCAGCGCAGGCGTTGCCGCTTATGCGCCGGCGTGCCCTGGATCATGCATTCAATCGCACGCGTGCGCTCTTGCTCGAACGCGACCGGGTCCGACTGGGCAAGCGCTGCCCAGCGGTCGAAATCGATGAGCGGCCGCTGGGCCTGGCTCGGGTGTTTTTGCAGCTCGGGCATGGGGGCCTCCCCTGACAGAACGCCGGGCGCATTCTTATACTTGGTTTCCTTTACGAAGGTAGCACAGGCGGCCCGGGTTACCCAGTTTCGCAGCGACCCGACCCACTCTTCGTGGCGGACGGCAGTGTCTCCGGTGGCGCCGGCTGCTTCGCCGGCCAGCTGTACGTCGCAGGGGCCGGCCGGGGATCAGCGAGAAAATGTTGTTTAATCCAGCGCAGCACCGGTTGGGCGAGGCGAACGGCCAGTCGCCTTAACAGCTCCAGCGCGCGGGGCTCCTCGGCCGTTTCGACGACGATGGGAGCTCGGGAGCGGACCAGCAGCTCGAGGTCATGAACGCCGGTTTTCATGCGCGGCATGGTACCAGACTTCGTCTGGCCGTCCGGCCCATGCCGCTTCGGTTCTGAGGATCCGATCCAGCCGCAACTCTACGCGGTTGCCGCCGAGACCTTCGGCGATCATGAATTCCTCGTGGTTGCGCGTTTCCAGGTCGAGCGGGCGTAAGACTTCCACGTGGACCTGGCCGTCGCGCCGACGCCAGGAGACGCGCAGCGGCTCGCGCCGCACGATGTCGAGCTCATACCGGCTGTACAGTCCGCAGTCGACAGGCGTGTAATCAGTCATCGTTTCGCAGCGCCGACACCCCGAGCAGCTGGCCTTCGAAATCCACGTTGGTCTGCATCTCGATGGGTTGACAGCACACCGGGCAATCCTCGACATATTGCTGCCCCCCGGCCGAGCAGTCGACGCTGGTTTCGAAAGGCTCGCCGCAATAGGGGCAGTCAATCTGCGCAATATCGAGCATGGTGAACCTCCTCCGGAAGGAACCGCACCAGGAGATCGTCCAGGAACAGCCAGCCCTTCTCGGTATGCTTGATGCCTTCGGCGTCGACAGTGACCAGCTCGTTGCGCCGTGCCTGCTCGACAAGCGGTGCAATCCAGTCACCCTCCAGCCCGCAGCGCGATTCGAATTCCCTGAGCCGAAACCCCTGCCGCAGGCGCAGCCGGTTCAGGGCGAATTCGAAGACGGCTTCGGGCTCGCTGAGCTCACGCTCACCGGCCACGCAGCTTCCGGCCCGGACTCCCGCCAGGTAATCCGCGGGACGCCGCCTTTTCCATCGCCTGCGTATCCTGCCGCCCGCCGCGTCGGTGACCTTCCCATGCGATCCGGCACCGATCCCGATGTAGTCGCCGAACCGCCAGTAGTTCAGGTTGTGTCGGCAGCACTGCCCGTTTCGCGCGAATGCGGATACTTCGTATTGAGTATAGCCCTGCCTGCCGAGCAGCGACTGTCCGAGCGTCTGCATCTGCCATTTTTCCTCGTCATCCGGCAGCTGCGGGGGGCGGGCATGGAACAGCGTGTTGGGCTCAAGCGTGAGCTGGTACCAGGAGAGGTGCTCGGGCTGGAGGGCGACGGCCGCCTCCAGGTCTTCCAGAGCGTCGCGACGGTCCTGCCCCGGAAGTCCGAACATCAGGTCGAGATTGATATTCTCAAACCCGGCCGCGCGCGCGGTCGCGGCCGCGGCCCGGGCCTGGTCCCCGGAATGAACGCGTCCCAGGGCTTGCAGCTGCGCGTCGCGAAGGCTCTGAATGCCGATGGAAAGACGATTGATCCCAGCGTCGCGGAACCCGTAGAAGCACTGCTGCTCCACCGCCCCGGGGTTGGCTTCCAGCGTGATTTCGGCGTCGGGGTGCACAACCAGGCGCGCCCGAATGCCGCTCAACAGGCGCGCTATGGACGCGGCGGAGAACAGGCTGGGGGTTCCGCCGCCGAGGAAAATGGTCTGCACGGTCCGGCCCCACACCGCCGGGAGCTCCAGCTCCAGGTCCCGCAGCAGGGCATCGACGTAGGCGTCTTCGGGCAGGCTGCCCCTCAGCGTATGCGAGTTGAAGTCGCAGTAGGGGCACTTACGCACGCACCAGGGGAAATGGACGTACAGCGAAAGCGGCGGTGGCGCTTCGAAATGGAATCCGCTCATCGCCGGCTCAGCAGGGACGCGACCAGCCGTCGCAGGGCATGGCCACGGTGGCTGAGGCGGTTCTTCACCTCGGGCGGGAGCTCAGCGGAGGCGCGGTTCAGCTCGGGGACCAGGAACACCGGGTCATAGCCGAAGCCACCGCTGCCGCGCGGCTGGTGCAGGATGCGGCCTTCCCAGGTCCCCTGAAAGATACGCGGGGTCGGGTCGTGCGCGTGACGCAGGTACACCATCAGGCACTGGAACCGTGCCGTACGCCGCTCATCCTCGACCTTCTCGAGCTTTTCCAGCAGCTTGTCCAGGTTGTCGCGGTCTGTGGCGCCTTTGCCCGCGTAGCGCGCCGAGTAAATGCCGGGGGCCCCGTCCAAAGCATCGACTTCAAGCCCGGAATCATCGGCGATGGCCGGCAGGCGCGTGCTTCTAGCGGCGTTGCGTGCCTTCAGGATCGCGTTCTCGACGAAGGTGAGCCCGGTTTCCTCGATCTCGGGGACGCCGAAGTCTGACTGCGGAACGACCTCGAGCGCGCTGCCAGCCAGCAGCTGGTTGAACTCGCGCACTTTTCCGGGGTTGTTGCTGGCCAGCACGAGAATACGGTGCTGCATCACGGGTCAAACGCCGAGACACGCCTTCTGCCGCCGGCAAAGCTCGCCGATGCCCTGTTTGGCGAGGCTGACCATCTGGTTCATTTCTTCTTCGGTGAAGGGATGGCCCTCGGCGGTGCCCTGGATTTCAATGAACGCCCCGCTGTCGGTCATGACGACGTTCATGTCGGTTTCGGCGTTGGCGTCTTCTGCGTAGTCGAGATCGAGAACGGGTGTGCCTTGGTAGATTCCCACCGATACCGAGGCCACCGCGCCTTTGAGCGGGTTTTGTTTCAGCACCCCGGCCTGCATGAGCTTCTGCACAGCGTCGGCGAGAGCAACGAACCCCCCGGTGATGCTCGCGGTGCGGGTGCCGCCGTCGGCCTGGATCACGTCGCAGTCGACGGTGATGGTGCGTTCCCCGAGCTTCGCCATGTCGACGACGGCGCGCAACGAACGGCCGATGAGGCGCTGAATTTCCATGGTGCGGCCGCCCTGTCGGCCGCGAGCGGCCTCCCGGCCCATCCGTTCACTGGTGGAGCGCGGAAGCATCCCGTATTCGGCGGTCAGCCAGCCCTGGTTCTTGCCGCGCAGAAATGCCGGCACCCGCTCTTCGACGCTGGCGTTGCACAGCACCCGGGTGTTACCGAATTCCACCATCACCGAGCCTTCGGCGTGCATGGTGTAGTCGCGGGTCAGGGTGATGGGGCGCATTTGATCCGGCAGACGGCTGCTGGGGCGCATAAAGCTTCCTCGGTGGTGACTGGGACCGGCCGGTATTATAGCGGAGCGGGCCGGCTTGGGTCTTGAAAAATCCGGGCGCACCAGGCCGGAATGCCGTGGAGGATCAACCTCGCTTCATTTCCGCCGCATAGTCGAGCATGGCGCGGTGGATATCATCGATGGCGCTTTTCAGGGGGTCTTCGCTCTGCGGCGCAGCGCCGCCGTCAGCGGCCCTGGATTCTGGCGCAGATCTGCGGGAACCGGCTGCAGAGAGCCACCGCAGGCCGACCGCGCTGACGTTGTCGGTGTGCGGATAGGTGGCCGTCTGCGCTTCGTCGCTGAGCCGCTCCATGATCTGGCCCAGCTCAGCGCGCGACGGTATTTCAATGAGTCTGTGCTCCGGCAGTGCCGACCACAGGCCGTCGGAGCAGAGCAGCAGGGTGTCATTGGTCTTCAGCGCAGCCCGGTCCAGGCTGATTTTGGGCAGCGCCGGCGTCCCGCCCAGACAGCGGTTGACGCTGTTCCTGAGCGGGTGCGTGCGCAGCTCGTCTTCGCTGATGTCACCGCGGCGCAGCAGATTCTCCACCGGAGTATGGTCGCGGGTGCGTGTGACGAGCCTGCCGCTGCGCAGAAGGTACAGGCGACTGTCTCCCACGTGGGCCCAGTGCGCCTGGTCGTCTTGCACCAGACACACCACACAGGTGGTACGGGGCCTGATTGGGGGGCTGCAGCTGTGGCCCGCGTCGACCACGTCCAGATGCGCAGTTTCCAGTGCGCGCTGCAGAAAGGCCGCGGCGTCGGCGATCCGGCCCTGCTGGCGGGTGAAGCTGCGGTGGAGACTGTCGACAGCGGCCTGCGCAGCCAGGTCGCCGCGTGCATGGCCACCCATGCCGTCGGCGACGGCGAGCAGCACGCGTCCGGGTTGCTCAACCACCAGCCAACGGTCCTGGTTGCTGGTGCGATTTCCCAACCGATTGGCGGAAGCGGTCAGGACCTTCATGCCCAGCCCCTGCCCAGGATTGCGCCGGCCAGCCGGCCGAACGCCGAGCGCGGCTCCTCCAGCTCCGGTGATGTGTTGGCCGTCAGTGCGGCGCGGAACTGCGCGACGTTCTGCGGGCGCAGCAGCGGGTCGACCTCCATGGCCCAGTCAATGGCCCTCAGCAGATTGTCCGAGTACCGTTTGCGGAACGCGAACTGCGCGGGGCGCATCCTGTCGCGATCCTGTCGCTTGCGGGCATTATCCGGCACGCGGCCCTCGATGCAGACGCGCATCGTGGCTCCGATGGCGTAAAGGTCGGTCCACGGCCCGACGTAGCCCCGGCGATCGTATTGTTCTATTGGGGAAAACCCCGGGCTGACCACCTGCCCGGGCTGCTCCTGCCGGCTCTGGGGGAATCCGTGAACGGCTCCGAAGTCGAGCAGCAGCGGCTGGCCGCCGTGCTGTATGTGGATGTTTCCCGGCTTGATGTCCAGGTGCAGCAGGTCTCGGGAATGAATCAGCTCCAGCCCGTCGAGCAGGGGAGGGATTACGGTGCGCAGAAAGGTTTCGCTGAGCCCGCCGCGGCGCGCCTGCAGGTAGTGTTGAAGATTTTTCCCCTGCTGGTACTCCATTACCATGTAGACCGTTCCATTGGCCTGAAAGAAATTGAACACATTGACGATATTCGGATGCTTGAGCGTGGCGAGGGTGCTCGCCTCCTGGAAGAACAGCTTGCGTCCGCGAGTGAACCTGCGTTCGGTCGCCTGGCTGCGCGCCCGGACCGCTCCATGTCGGTCGCGCTTGGCGAGCTTGCTGGGCATGTATTCCTTGATGACCACCGACCGATCGTTGTCGAGCTGCCGCGCGCGATAGACCACGCTGAAGCCGCCCCCGCCAAGCAGCTGCTCCAGCCGGTAGCCGTCCAGCTCAGTGCCGGGTTTGAGGCTGTCTGGCTTTTTGCGCATGATCCTCTAGACTGTCGGCTGGCTCCCGAAGGTGTATCAGCCAGAAAATTCAGTTAAAACAGGTTATTGGAATATGTGTCTATCGGCAGCAGAAAACGGTGACTTGAGATGATCCGCAGTATGACCGCGTTTGCACGTCAGGACGGCCGGGTTGCCGGCGCCGAGCTCGCCTGGGAGTTGCGTTCTGTCAACCATCGCTATCTCGAGGTGTTCTGCCGTCTGCCGGATGAGCTGCGGGTCATGGAGCCCCGGTTTCGCGAGCGGGTCACTTCGCGTCTCAGGCGGGGTAAGGTCGAATGCGTGCTGCGCTGCAGCTGGACGGCCCCTCAGGATGCGGCCCTGGAGCTCGATGAGGAGCGGCTCGCCGCCGTGCTTGAGGCCTGTCGGGAGGTCGAGAAGCGTTCCGCCGAGGCGACCTCCCCCGGTGTTGTGGAATTGCTGCGCTGGCCGGGCGTCGTCCGCGAGCCCGATCCCGACACGGGTACCGTCCAGCAGGAGGCGCTGGCGCTGCTCGATCGCGCGCTCGACCAGTTGATTGCCACACGGGAAAGGGAAGGTGCGCAGATACGCCAACACCTGCTGGGCCGGCTGGAGGGCATTGAGGAGCAGGTCGGCAGGTTGAAGCAGCGCTTGCCCGAGGTGCTACAGAGCCTGCGCGAAAAGCTGGAGGCACGCATGGCCGAGCTGCGTGTGGAGGTCGACCGGGACCGACTGGAGCAGGAGCTCGTGTACGCGGCCCAGAAAATGGATGTCGACGAAGAGCTGGACCGATTGCAGAGCCATGTGGCGGAGGCGCGACGCGTGCTGGAGCGCAGCGAGCCGGTGGGTCGTCGGCTGGATTTTCTGATGCAGGAGTTCAACCGCGAAGCCAACACCCTTGCCTCCAAGTCGGCCGACAGTGGAACCACGGCAGCCGCGGTCGAGCTCAAGGTGCTGATCGAGCAGATGCGCGAGCAGGTGCAGAATGTCGAGTGATGCGGTCAGCCGGTCCGGCGGGCCGCCACCCGTGGGCACTCTGTTCATTTTGTCCGCACCCTCGGGGGCCGGCAAGACCAGTCTGGTGAGGGCGCTGCTGGGGCGTCTGCCGGACGTGGTGCTCTCGGTGTCTCATACGACCCGCCAGCCGCGCCCGGGGGAAGAGAACGGTGTGGACTATTACTATGTCGACAGGGCCCGTTTCGAAGCCATGGCGGCGGCACAGGACTTTCTCGAGCACGCCAGGGTGTTCGACAACCACTACGGCACCAGTCGAACGGCCGTCGAGGAGCAGCTCGCCGCCGGACGGGATGTCATTCTGGAAATCGACTGGCAGGGCGCACGCCAGGTCCGGCAGGCGCTGCCGCAGTCAGTCAGCGTGTTCATTCTGCCCCCCAGCCGCGAGGCGCTGCGTGAACGGCTGACGGCACGGGGCCAGGACAGCGCAGAGGTGATCAACCGGCGCATGCGCGAGGCCGTCAGCGAAATTTCACACTACGACGAATACCAGTATCTGGTGTTCAATGACGTTTTTGAGCGGGCCTTGCTGGAGTTGGAGGCATTGTTTGTCGCGCACCGCCTGCGCCGCAGCGCGCAGGAGCGGCGGCACGCGGGCGAGCTGGGGGGGCTGCTGGCGGAATGAGCGCGGTTCCGTTACACTGCAGCGTCTACCGGCTTCATATATTCCTGGCAGATTGATTTATGGCACGTGTCACCGTAGAAGATTGTCTCGACAAGGTCGATAACCGCTTTCAGCTGGTTCTGGTTGCAACCAAGCGCGCCCGACAGCTCGCCAGGGGCGCACAGCCGTTCGTGGACTGGGAAAACGACAAACCGACCGTGGTTGCCCTTCGGGAGATTTCCGAAAACCATGTCACGCCGAAGATTCTCGACGAAAGGGTCGAAGAAGCCGAGACCGAAGCCATGGCGGAGCTGAGCATGCCTGAAGCGGAAGCCGACGAGCTGTCGGCACAGATCCCCCCGGGATCGCCGGAGATCTGAAGCGCTAGGCCCTTGGGCCGAACGGACAACAGAAACCGTTTCAGGCGCTGCCTGAGGCGGTTTTTTTTCGGCGAGGTGCAGCCCGCAGGTAATTCGCCTATGATTTAGACGCGGATTCACAGTGGGAATACAAAGGAGGCGATGGCCAGCACCCTCAGCATACCGGTCACCGAAGAATCGCGATTTCTGATCAGCGATCTGTGCGATCTGCTCGAGACGTACCTGGACAAATCCCAGGTAAGAGAGGTGTATCGCGCCTACCTGTTTGGAGCCGAGGCGCACGAAGGTCAGCATCGCAAATCCGGCGAGCCTTACATCTACCACCCTGTGGAGGTGGCACGCATTCTCGCTGACATGCACATGGATGCCCAGAGCATCATCGCGGCTGTGTTGCACGATGTCATCGAGGATACCGGAACGCCCAAGGAAGTCGTAACCGCCGAGTTCGGCGAGGAAGTCGGCGAGCTGGTCGACGGCGTCAGCAAGCTCACCCAGATCAAATTCGAAAGTCAGGCGGAAGCGCAGGCCGAAAATTTCCGCAAGATGATGTTGGCGATGGTGCGCGATATCCGCGTGATCGTCGTCAAGCTGGCCGACCGACTCCACAACATGCGCACGCTGGGTGTGATGAGGCCCGACAAGCGCCGGCGCATCGCACGCGAGACGCTTGAAATCTACGCCCCGATCGCCAATCGCCTCGGCATGAACCAGATCCGGCTGGAGCTCGAGGACCTGGGTTTTGCCGCCCTCTACCCGATGCGTTATCGGGTGTTGTCGGACGCTGTCAGAAAGGCGCGGGGGAATCGCAAGGAAATCCTGAACAAAATCGAGTCGGCCATCCGCCAGCGCCTGGACGAGGAACAGATCGATTACCGACTGCTGAGCCGGGAAAAGCACCTCTACAGCCTGTATAAAAAGATCCGCGACCGCGTCGGCTCCTTCAACGAAGTATTCGACGTCTACGCCTTCCGCGTCATCGTGGAGAACGTCGATACCTGCTATCGGGTGCTCGGCATGATGCACAACCTTTACAAGCCGGTGCCGGGCAAATTCAAGGACTACATCGCCATTCCCAAGGCCAACGGCTATCAGTCGCTGCACACCGTGCTGTTCGGACCCTACGGTGTGCCGATCGAGGTGCAGATCCGCACGGATGACATGGAGCGGGTCGCCGAATCGGGCATCGCGGCACACTGGCTTTACAAGAGCAGTGAGAAGGCCGGTCGAAACAACGCCCAGAGACGCGCCAGGGAGTGGCTCCGGGAGCTGCTCGAGATGCAGCGCAACGCCGGCAACTCGCTGGAGTTTCTTGAAAACGTAAAAATCGACCTGTTTCCGGACGAGGTTTATGTGTTCACCCCCGCAGGGGATATCCTGAACCTTCCGCGCGGAGCCACGGCGGTGGATTTCGCGTATGCCGTGCACACCGATGTGGGCAACACCTGTATCGCGGCCAAGATCGATCGCCGGCTGTCACCCCTGCGTACCCCGCTTTTGAACGGGCAGACCGTGGAAGTGATCACGGCCACGGGTGCTCATCCCAATCCCGCCTGGCTGAATTTCGTCACCACAGGCAAGGCCCGCTCCAACATACGCCACTATCTGAAGAACCTCCAGAACGATGAAGCCACGGAGCTCGGTGAGCGCATGCTCGACAAGGCGCTGCACAATCTCAATTGCACGCTGGACGATATCCCGCCCGAAGTCTTCGGGCAGGTGATCAGCGAGTGCGGGTTCAAGTCGCGCGAGTCGCTTTATGCCGACATCGGCCTGGGTAACCGCATGGCGATGCTGGTCGCGCGACGGTTGGCGCCCGTCGAGGCGGGAGAGACCGGCACCATCCAGGAGCAGGGTCGCAGCCAGCCACTGGCGATTCGTGGCACCGAGGGTATGGTCGTGCATTTTGCCCGTTGTTGCCGCCCCATTCCCGGCGACGCCATCGTGGGTTTCATCAGTGCCGGTCGTGGCCTGGTGATTCACAGTGCAAGCTGCAAGAACCTCGTGGAGTATCGTGGGCGCCCAGAGAAATGGATCGATGTGGGGTGGCAGCGCGACATCGAGGGTGAATTCTCGGCCGAGATCCGGGTGGATGTCACGAATCAGAAGGGCGTGCTGGCGACGATCGCCGCCGAGATTTCGGAAACCGGCTCCAATATCGAGAACGTCGCAATCGAGGAACGGGATGGCCGCGACACCACGTTGAACTTTACGATAACGGTGCGTGACCGCGCGCACCTGGCCCGGGTGATGCGCTGCATCCGCAAGCTGCCGGCGGTCATGAGGATCAGCAGGAGCAAACACTGATACAGCTGATCGCTGCGTCGGGCAGCGGCGAAACAGTCTTCAGGCCTCTGATTACAAGTCATGAGATCGCCGCGCTTCGCCTGCAGTGACCGTATTTCAATTAACCAGAGCTTCTCCAAGGAGTGGGCATGCAACGCAAGGTGATACGTACCGACGGGGCTCCGCAGGCGATAGGAACCTACTCGCAGGCGGTGCAGGTCGGCGACACAGTCTATCTTTCCGGCCAGATCCCCCTCGACCCTGGCACCATGGAGCTGGTGGAAGGCGGAATGGAGGCTCAGGTTCGCCGGGTGTTCGATAATCTGGCGGCCGTCGCACAGGCGGCGGGGTCCGGGCTCGCCGACATCGTGAAACTGAACATTTTTCTCACCGATCTAGGCCACTTCGCGCGGGTCAACCAGATAATGGCCGACTATTTCGAAACGCCCTATCCGGCGCGGGCTGCGGTTGGTGTCGCTGCCTTGCCCAAGGGCGCAGCGGTCGAAATGGACGCCGTGCTGATCCTGTCTCAGGACCAGAGTCGGCGTTAGCGGGCCCTCGAGTCGCCGCAGTGACCGTGCCGTCGAGCAAGGCTGTCCCCTGAAGGGGGTGCTCCGGTACCGAATCAATCCCCGAGCGACTATTGCAATTGTTGGGAGCACCGCGTGCAGCTTAACTCGGCCGGGCGCGGGAACCGGCAGTGAGTGACAGACATCAATCGATCAGAGCTCCTTCGGCTGTCGCGCAGGTCGATCAGACCGCGTTGGATGTGCTTGCGGTTTCCACGCTGCGCGGGGTGGGACCAAGATCGGCGGGCAGGCTCGCGGCCATGGGCATAGAAACGGTGCAGGACCTGCTCTTCCATCTGCCGCGGCGCTACGAGGATCGCACGCGGGTCGTCCCGATAGGGGAGTTGCGTGCGGGGGACACCGCAGTCGTCGAGGCAGATGTGGATCTGGCGGAGGTCAAGTATGGTCGACGGCGCAGTCTGCTCGTGAGGGTGGGCGACGGCACCGGATCCCTGATGCTGCGGTTTTTCCACTTCAGCGGCGCTCAGCAGCGGAATCTGACGCGGGGTTCGCGGTTGCGGGTCTTCGGCGAGGTGCGGAAGGGTCCTGTCATGCTGGAGATGGTTCATCCCGAGTACCAGCGGCTGACCGGTGAGCAGTCACCGCCCGTCGAGGACCGGCTCACCCCGGTTTATCCGACCACCGAAGGTCTGCATCAGCTGACCTGGCGGAATCTGAGCAGCCAGGCACTGGATCTGCTCGGCCCCGGGCGTCTGCCCGAATGGCTGCCGGCGGAGCTCCTGGCCAGTCTCGGACTTCCGGATCTGCACGCGGCGCTGCGCTTTGCGCACCGGCCGCCGCGTCGCGCGGATCTGGCTTCACTGGCTAGCGGCCGGCACCCGGCGCTGCGTCGCCTCGCCTTTGAAGAGATGCTTGCTCATCACCTCAGCCTGCGTCGCGTACGTCAGCGTGCCCGCCGCCTTCAGGCCGAGTCGCTGGAATGTCGGCAGTCCCTGTTGCAGCAGTTCTACGACCTTTTGTCCTTTGACCTGACCGCCGCCCAGGCGCGTGTGATCGACACACTGCTCAAAGATCTCGCCAGATCGCACCCCATGATGCGCCTGGTGCAGGGAGACGTCGGATCCGGAAAAACGGTCGTGGCAGCAGCCGCCGCGATTCAGGCGGTCGGATGCGGCTGCCAGGTGGCAATCATGGCCCCCACTGAGCTGCTCGCCGAGCAGCACCTGGGCAACTTCAAGGTCTGGTTGCATGCGCTCGGGATAAGCGTCGGCTGGCTGTCGGGGAGAGTCAAGGGCGAAGCTCGCAGCCGCGTGCTCGATCGGATCGCCGCCGGGTCCCTGCCCGTGGTCATCGGCACCCATGCGCTGTTTCAGGAGCACGTGGCGTTCAAGCGCCTGGGGCTCGTTATCATCGATGAGCAGCACCGTTTCGGAGTGCATCAGCGCCTCGCCCTGCGGGACAAGGGGCGTGATCAGCGCAAGCTGCCGCATCAGCTGATCATGACGGCCACCCCCATACCGCGAACGCTGGCGATGGCACTGTATGCGGATCTGGACGTCTCAGTGATCGACGAGCTGCCGCCCGGACGCACCCCGGTTCAAACCGTCGCGCTGCCGGACAGCCGCAGGGCAGAGGTGATCGATCGTGTGCGTGAATCCTGCCGCGCGGGGCGCCAGGCGTACTGGGTATGTACCCTGATCGAGGAATCCGAGTCACTGCAGTGTCAGGCTGCAGAGGAAACGACCGCGCTCCTCGAGGGCGCCCTGGCCGGTCTCAGGATCGGACTGGTGCACGGTCGACTGAAGGAGCAAGAGAAGGCGCAGCGCATGGCCGCTTTCAAGCGGGGCGAGATCGATCTGCTCGTGGCGACGACCGTCATCGAGGTGGGCGTAGACGTGCCCAACGCTTCGCTCATGGTTATCGAAAATGCAGAGCGGCTCGGGCTGGCGCAATTGCACCAGCTGCGCGGGCGCGTCGGTCGCGGTGCCCTGCAGAGCAGTTGCGTCCTCATGTACAGGGCGCCGCTCTCTGAAATGGCGCGCCAACGATTGGCCGTTTTGCGCGAGACCAGTGACGGCTTCGAAATCGCGCGGCGGGATCTGGAGCTGCGTGGTCCCGGAGAGGTGCTCGGAACCCGGCAGACCGGGATGCTGCAGTTCAGGATCGCGGATCTGCTGCGCGACCGGGACCTGCTCGAAAGCATCGAGAACGCAGCCGCTCATCTGTTGAGACACCGGCCAGAGCACGTCGTGCCGCTCATACGCCGCTGGCTGGGCAGGTCGGTGCGCTACGGGGAAGTCTGAGGCGCCAGGCGCAAGCACCGCGCAGGAGCCGGGGCAGGGATGTTGACGCAGCAAGCCCGTCGGCCGCAGGGGTGCGGCCCTCGAGCGTACAGGGATGTATTCGCCGCGGGGCTTGCCAGCGGCTGTCGGCAGGCGTGCCGACGCCCGGTCGTGCGAACCGTGGTTTGCCACCCCCGGCGCTCCGTTCAGCACGGCGAATCAGGGGCTGGATCTGTGTCATAATCCCGTTCCGCCGTTCAGGAGCAAACCCCCGGATCAAGCTAACTGTGCATCAATCGACCAAAAGGCGTCGCATGCCGGTCTGGACGCGCTGTGCGTGCAGAGGTGCAACTCGCCTACCACGCGCCCTGAGGTCCTGGCTCCTGGACCCGACATCACTCACCGACAGAATTCGGAGCCTCTGTTCCGGCCGTTTTTCCGTCCGCGTGCTGGGCGAAGGCTGGCGACGCCCGCGGCTCGACGAGGCGAGGGCACTGAATATGCCCGGTCGCAGACTTGGGTGGATACGGGAAGTGCAGTTATTATGCGGTGGCGAGCCCCGGGTCTTTGCACGTACAGTGATCCCTGTGGACACCCTGACCGGCCCGCAACGCCGTCTGGCGCATCTGGGGACCAAGCCGCTGGGTGCGTATCTTTTTGCGCATCCATCCATGTCACGGGGTATTGTGGAAGTCGCGGCCATAGGCCCGGGGCAGGCCATGTTCGCCCGGGCGACGGCGGGTGTCTCCGAGCCACGCGAGCGCATCTGGGCCCGCCGCTCGCTGTTCAGGGTCAGCGGCAAGCCGTTGCTGGTGACGGAGATCTTTCTGCCCGGCTTTGGACTGTAGGACCTGTTGATCTGCCGGGTCGCCGCGACGATGGCGGTGGCGATTCGAAGAACGCGTCATGAAAGACAGGCTGGTACAATATGCGCATCTGATGCGGCTCAACAGGCCCATCGGAATCTACCTCCTCCTCTGGCCTACCCTGTGGGCACTGTGGATTGCCGGGGAGGGACGCCCTGATCTACTGGTGCTCTGCGTATTCGTCGTCGGCGTGGTGTTGATGCGCTCCGCCGGCTGCGTGATCAATGACTATGCCGATCGCCATTTCGATCCTCATGTAACCCGCACCCGGGACCGTCCGCTGGCCGCGGGACGGGTGACCACCAGAGAAGCCCTGACACTTTTTGCCGTGCTCTGCCTGGTCGCGTTTGGGCTGGTTCTTCTGATGAACAGGCTGACCATCTGGCTGTCACTCGTCGGCGTCGCGCTCGCGGCGACCTATCCATTCGTCAAACGCTACAGTCATCTCCCGCAAATGTATCTGGGCGCTGCATTCGGCTGGGCGGTTCCGATGGCATTTGCGGCGCAAACCGGCGACGTCCCCCGCGTCGCCTGGCTGCTGTTCGTCGCGACGGTGTTATGGGCGACGGCCTATGACACCATGTACGGCATGGTGGATCGCGAAGACGACCTGAAAATCGGCGTTAAATCGACGGCGATTCTGTTCGGCGAGGCCGATCGCGCCATCGTCGCGGTCGTGCAGGGGCTGGTATTGCTGGCTCTGGTGCTGGTGGGACGGGCGGCGGGACTGGGTGGCTATTATTATTTCGGCCTGCTGCTGGCAGCGATTCTAGCGCTCTACCAGCAGTTTCTGATACGCGAGCGCGAACCGGAGCATTGTTTCAAGGCCTTCCTTAACAACAACTGGTTTGGTGCCGCCGTGTTTGCCGGGATCGTCATCGATTATCTTGCCGAGCCTTGATAAGACGTAGACTGGCTGGCCGACATGGGCTGACCGGACGTCGGTCGCCCGGCGTAAAGGGCTTTGTTCACAGGGGAGCCGAAGGCTGTCTGTCGGCTGACTTTCTCGCTCTTCGGCGCTGGTACGGGGCACGCGTGTCCGCGGCGTCGTAGAATGCGGCCGCCAGGCCGATCAGGCGGGGAGAAAATCGATCGGGTAGGTTATGGTAACTGTTTCTACCGGGCTGGCACCGAAATCGAACATCTTGATGCGGCGTATCAGCTTGGCTTCGAGCGCCGGATCCCTGAGCTCGCTGGAGACCAGCGTGATTGCCGTGACCTTCCCCGACGGTGCAATCGTGAGGCTGAGTACCAGCTTTCCCTGCAACGACGGATTGGTGCGCAATGCGCGGTTGTACAAAATGTAGATCGCACTCTTGTGGCGGTCGAAGACCGTCTGGATTTCCTCGATGCTGCGCGAGGCTCCACGTTTGGTTTCCCGTTGCCTGCTGGTCGGCGCAGCGCGGGCAATCGTGCTTTTCACCGCGGTGGCGGTCCGCGAAGCCAGGACCGTAGATCCGGCGTCCCGGCTCAGGCGAGCGGTGTCAATGCCCTGGCTGGCGCTTCCCGCACTGGAGCTTATCAAGCGTCGCTCGGGTTTCCTCGCCTCAGAGCCGCGATTGCTCAGGCGTTTGGCGCCGCGCAGCTCATTTACGGACTGATCGCGCAGATCGGCGAGCGAATCCTGCATGGCGAGGAGGCCGGCGCGGGAAGCCCTCCTGCGTGCCTGTTCGAGCGCGTCAACGGGGGGCTGTTTTTGTTCAGGTCTCGGGCTTTTGACAACTTTCACAGCGGGTTTGCTTTGCACCACCGGTTTCTTCTCAGGTTTGCTGGCTGGCTTTGGCTCCTCCACCGCCCCCGGTTCAGGCATCGGCTCGGGCGCGCGGCGTTTCTCGAATATGAGCCTGGCCATTCTCGGCGGTAGAGCCGGCTGCCGCTCGACCACTTTTTCAATCACCGGCAGCAGTGGCACGGTGAGACCGAGCGCGACCGTCATCAGCAGCACCGTGCCCAGTATCCTGCGGAATCGGCGTTCCTCCTCGGGGGAGACCGACCAGGGCAGTGACAGGGAGTGGGAATAGGCCGCGGCCCGCATGTCAGGTTTCCTGAGCCGCTTTCTGCAGTACGGCAAGCGAGATGTTGCCGTAGCCCGCCGCCGTGCAGGTTTTCATCACCTTCTTCAAAAGCCCGTATGGAATGGCCTTGCTGGCCATGATGGTGACTTCCGGCACGGGGGCCCGGGCGCGCTGTTGCGGGCCCTGCTTGTATTGCTCCATCAGCGCGGCCTTGAGCGACTCGATGGACCGGCTGTCGCCGTCTTTGAGCTCGCTGATTCGGGCGACCGCGGCGCCCTGAACCAGGATGTTACGTTCCGTGACCATTACCACCAGGTTCTCGCGCGGTTTCTGCTCGGCGATGGACTCGGGCAGATCGATGCGACTGGTGGTTGGAAGCACCTCTCCGTCCGAGGAATTCACCAGCAGGAAAAACACCAGAATGGTAAAGATGTCCATCAGCGAGACCAGGTTGAAGGCCGGACTGCGCTTGTTACGAATGTGGTGGCGCTGCATCCGGCGTGCGCGGCGCGATTGTTTCATTGCACCTTCCCTTCGGCATTCGATGGCGTCACCGGCGGCGCGTCGCCAATGGCTATGGCCGGAAACAGTTCGGCCATGACCGGGGCGCCGTCCCGCTCCATGGTTGCGACGCGCAAGGTGTCCATTATTTCAATCACGCGCTGATAGGGAATCTGCTCCTCCAGCAACAGGTCGATGTCCTGCTTGGCCGGGTGGCGGGCCTTGATTTGCTGGAGCAGAAGGGACAGCGTTTGGAGATCGCTGTCGTCTTGCGCGGTCACCGGAATCTGCTTCAGAAGGCCGGCGCTCCGGTCACCGACTTCGATCGTATTGCGCCTGACGATCACTTCCGGCTGGAGTCGCTCCGTCGCTTCCGGGGACTGTGTCCGCTCCGGAGCCCCGGAAACCGGGAGCTTCAGGTCGAGAATCGTGATCCGGGAAAAGACGGCCGTAATCAGCAGGAAGGGTACCAGTATGACCATGAGATTCATGAAGGCCGTGATATTGACCTCGGCAGGCCCGCTCAGGTGACTCCTGCGCCACCGGCGTTTCATCGGGCGGGTGCTCCGCTATGCTGCTCGGTCAGGATATTGAGGAATTTCACAGCGGCCATTTCAAGGCTGTCGACGAGCTCCGTGGTCTTGGTCTGGAGCACCGTGTAGACGAGCAGCAGGGGAATGGCCGCCATCAGACCGAAGGCGGTGGTGTTCATGGCTACCGAGATACTGGCTGACAGCATATCCGCCTTTTCAGCGGGATTGGCGTCGGCCACGGCCGTAAAGGCCTGGATAAGGCCCATGATGGTGCCGAGCAGGCCCAGCAGGGTCGCGATGTTGGCAAAGGTCGCCAGATAGTGGGTGCGTTTTTCGAGCCGGGGCACGGTTTCCATCAGACCTTCCTCCATGGCGACTTCCACGTCGTCGCGACGCCGCGCGCGCTCCGCACGATCGAGCCCGTAGCGCAGAATCCGGCTGAGCGCAGCCCGCGATTTTTCGGTCACTTCGACGGCCTGCCGGTAGTTTCCCTTCAGGAGCAGTGGCATGACCTGTTTCCATATGCGCTGATTCGTGGCGCGCGCGGCACTGAGGTACACATAGCGTTCGATGGCGATGGCTACGCCGAGGGCGAGGATCACGACGATCGGGTACATGAAGAGCCCTCCCGCCTGGAAGAAAGTGACGAAGGACGCGTAGATTTCCATGGTGAGCTCCTTGAAATAGGCCTGTTGGTTTTCGGGCTGACGGACGGCTGCTTTAGTCTTTATTGTGAACTGATTCGAAATATTCCAGCTTCCGGCGGAAAACGTCGGGATCGACTGGTTGCAGTGCATCGTTGATCAGACTGTTCACCGGGCGCTCCGGTGCCAGTGCCGCTTCGGGGTCTTTCCACGGCACGATGAACAATGCCTTGGGCAGCTCGCTGTTTCCGATCACGGCCATGCCGTCCATCCGCACCTTGTCCTGTGCGGGAGCCGACGCCGCTGCGGCGGCGATTACACCCGCAAAAAGTCCCGCATATGTCTTCATGGCTCTGCCCTCGCCTGCCCGTTGGCGCTGCGCCGCTCCAGATCAACGATCCAGGCGCTGACTTCGCTGTCAGGGGGCGCCGCCGTGAGCTGGCGGTAGGTTCGGTAATGATCGAGCGCCTCCGCCGGCTGCCGGAGATAGAGGTCATAGAGAATTCCGATACTACGGTGCACCAGCGCATAGTCAGGCTCGAGCGACAGTGCTTTGCTGTAGGCCTCCAGCGCGCCCTCGAAGTCACCTTGTTGTCGCAGTACGATACCCTTCTGGTGGTAAGCGGCCGGATTCTCCGAGCTCAGCTCAATGGACCTGTTCAGCGCTTTCAGTGCTTCCTCGGGTCGATTCGCAGCGCGGCAGGCAATGCCGAGATTCAGATAGACACCCGCTTGCCCGGGCTGTTTCGCGATCAGTCGCTGCAGTAACGGAATGGCTTTCCTATAGTTGCCGCTTTGCATGAGCACCAGCGCCTGGTCATACTCGGGAGGCAAGGCCGGTGCTGTGGCGGGCGAAGCGTCGGTATCACGCTGCGTCAATGTTCCGCTGCAGGCGCTCAATATCAGTAGGGCCGCGAGACAGGGTGCGCGGAGGCTATGGCAGGATGGCAACAAAGCTCTCGCCCTCCTCCTGCTTGGCGTAGCGCACCGGCATGAGCTCGGCCAGGGCCGCCATGCTTTCCTTTACCCAGTCATCGTAGACGCCGGACGCGATGCGTTGAACATTCGCTTCGTGCACGTCAATGGCCTTCTCTTCAAAGGGGTAGACCTGCTCTTCGAGCAGGATTTTGTACTGCGCCAGCTCCTCAGCGCTCAGATTCGCCGGCCGCTCCGATTGCATCAGCGCTTTGGCGAAATCGGCGTACAGCTCACCTATGCGGAACGTCGACTCGGTGGTCACACCGGATACTTCGTAAGCGGCGGCCTGCCGCAAGCCCGCGATGGCGGCCTGCATGAGTTCCTTTTTCATTGCCAGATTGGTCTGGAGAGGTTCAACCAGGCGTACCTTTCGGTAGCCCTGCAGATCCTCGGTAGCCAGCGCGAGTCGCGCATGCGCGGCAAGGTAGCGGGTGCGGTCCGTGCGCCGCGGACCCGCCTGCCTGTCGGCATCCACGATCTGCTGCTGCCAGTAACGCTGCATGCGGGAGCGCCCCGTCGCCTCATGCAGCACGACCAGCTGCAATCGCGCCTCCATCGCCTGCTCGACGGGCTCGGGAAACTGCTCCACGAAACGCCTGTAGGCATCGATTGCGCGCGCGTGCTGCGCTGTCTCCTGGTACAGCTGCGCCGCGGTCCAGCAGGCTTCGCGCCTGAGCAGTGGATCGTTCTCCGTGTCGGCGAGCCGTGCAAATTCGGCGGCGGCCAGTTGAGGCTGGTTGTTTTTGCGATATAGCACCGCGAGTTTGCGTGTCACATCGGTCCCGAGCGCGTCATTCGGATAACTCCGTCGCCAGCGCTCCAGAATCGCAATGGCTTCTGGCCGCTGATCCAGTGCCATATAAGCCGCGGCAGCATCGTATTGAGCCGTGACGTTCATGGCGGAGGCGGGAACCGCATCGCCGACGCGAAGGAAATGCCGGGCGGCCTGTGCAATGTCACCGCGCTCTCTGGCGCGCTCGCCCTGCTTGTAGATGCTGGCGGCGAGCTTGTCTCTGAAAGCTTGGCGCTGTTGTGCGCTCATGCGGCCTTCACTGGCAAGAACCTGTTGACACGCGGCCTCGGCTCTTTGGTAGTCCTGAAGCTCAAATTGCGCATGGGCGATCACCATCCAGGCTGAGAGTCGGAGCTCTGGTTTCGCCTCCGGGTTGGCTGCGACGCGCTCGGCCGTAGCGCTCGCCCGCCCGTGGTCCTGCAGCTCGTAGAGCTGCTGTGCTGCGCGCGTAAGCACCGACAGCGCCTGAGGGTGCCGGGGGAACTCTTCTGCAAAATGCAGTGCACTGTCGATTGCGTCTCGGTGCCACCCTGCCCGTTGCGCGCCCTCCAGCGTGGCCTCGTGCCTCTGGTAGGCGAGCAGCGCCGCATAACCGGCTTCCGCCGCCTTCTCATGTGAGCCGTAGCCATAGGCTGTGCGCTCATATTGAACGGCGGCTCGCGCGTGCTGACCGGCGCTGTCGAGAAGCTCTGCGTATAGAAAATTCATGTAGGGCGCCTGTTCGCTGTCTGCAAATGCGTCAAGAAAGAGCCGGTACCAGTGGCCCGCGTCCCGAATGGATGCGGGTGTCCCCCGCGACTGGGCGAGGGCGTGATAGTGTTGCGCAACGTCCCGGAGGTGGCGCTGCACCTGGAGCAGGACTTCGTGCGACCCGGCGGGATCATGGCGTTTCCAGTAGTCGCTCGCTGGCTGATACAGCCGGACGAAGGCCTGCTTCTGTGTGAGCACCTGCTCGCTGAATCCGGCCTGCGTGTACACGTCGATGACGCGTGACTGAAACAACGGAGCGTCACGGTGGTCGGGGTGAAACTCGGCAAACAGACGGTAGGTCTCGGCCGCGTCGGTAAAACGTTCCTTGCCGAGGTAGAGGGCGGCCAGCTTGGCATAGAGCAGTGACTCATACGGCCGCGCGCCCCGGGTTCGAAAATAACCGCTGATCGCCCGAGGGCCGCCCAGGTGCGAGAAGCTCAGACTGACGGCGCGCAGGCTGTCATCGAGACGCTCCTGCTCCGGGGCTGCCAGATTGCCCGGAACAACCGCGCTGTCATGCTCGCCGATGGTTTCGTCCAGTAGCCGGACAAAGGCATCCAGCGCACGCTGGTAACGGTTCTGCTTGAAGCGGCTCCAGCCCAGTTTGTACAAAGCGTGCGCGTCGAAATCGGAGGCCTCGTCCTGATCGAGGACCGCTGCATAGGCGGCCTCGGCCTGTGCGTAGTCTCGATGCATGAACAGATATTCTCCGCGGCGAAACTGCGCCTCGTCGTATCTCTCTCCACTCGGATAGCGGCTGGCATATTCGGTCAGGGCCGCCATGGCGGGTTCGATATCACCGCGTTGCTCATGGGCCCGTGCCAGCTGGTAGAGGGCGCTGTCGTTACGCCCGTGATCGGGAAAACGCTGCAGCAGCTCTGCGTACAGCTCTGCGGCGCGGGATTCTTCTCCGGTTGCGCTAACCTCGGGTTGCAGCAGCGCATCCTGTTCCAGCTCGAGGTGAAGATCGGCCAGGCGGCGCACGGCTTCAGCCGCCAGCCCGGAGTCGGACGTCTCGTCCAGGAATGCCCGATAGTGGCGTATGGCAGCCGCGCGGCTGTCCCTGGCATCGATAGCAGCGCTGGCTGTCACTTCGTTGTGCGCGAGCTCCCCCACCGTGGGATAGTCATCGCGGTCGGATGATGGCAGCCAGGCACAGGCGGTGGTCAGAGTGGCGGTCATCAGGAAGAACGCGGGCGCGAAGGTCTTCACGGGGCGGAGTCCGAGCGGTGCGCAAGCGCATCGTAGCTTCGGGCGAGGGCATATTGCGCCTGGCTGCGGTAACTGGCGAGACGCTCCTTGCGGCTCTGGAGCTCCTGCATGGCCAGCTGCTGTACGGTCTCGATGGTCTTGCCGCGCTCGAGCTGAACCCGTACCAGCAGCGCCAGCATGCGCTCGCGCAGAGCGGCGATTCGCTCATCGTAGCCGGCAAAGCTCGCCGGCCCGGCGTCGAGTGCCTCGTGCAGCGCCTTTTCTCGGGCCACAGCGGCCGCAATCGGCGCTTCGACGCCGGCGTGCAGCTTGCGAATCTCCCACAAACGGGCTTTGTAGTCCGTCTGTATCTGCCAGTACAGCACGCCCTGGAGCCACCGCGCACGGCTCGTGATGCGCTCACGGTCGGGGGTATCCGGAAGGGTGGCCGCCTCCTGCTGGATCCGATGCAAGAGCTGCCACTGGCGCTTCTCTGTGGTGTTCGCCAGGCCGAGCGGATCCCCTTTTTCGGCCTGGGTCTGCAGCTGCGCTCGGAGCGCGTTCCAGGCCCCGCTCGCGGTCTGTGCATCCCGCCGTTCCAGGCGGCGGCGAATGAGCGGGGCACGCCGCTCATAAGCCTCGCGCCGCGCCTCGACCATATCGTCATAGATGCTGCTGTTCTGCAGACACTGGGTCAAGCGGGCTTCGATGAAGCCGAGGTCGCGATAATCCTTGAGCGCTTCCTGGAAGGCGTGTCCCGACAGCACATCCACCAGATACGGGGCTGCGGGCACCTGCTCGAGAACAGGGTTGTCGTTGAGCCAGCCGCCGTGCCGGCCGGTGTCAGCCTGGCTGAGAGCAGATGCCAGCTTACCTGACTCGACCGCAGCGACGGCACGTTTCAGCTGTTCCTGCTCCCGGTTGTAATAGCCGATGGCCTGATCGCCGAAATGGACGGCGCGCTCGTGATCGCCCAGTCTGGCAAGGGCATAAGGTACGGCCAGCTGGGCTTCCTGCACCGGCGCTTCGTAGCCAGCCAGCCTGGTGAGTGCCAGCCAGGGCGTCAGTGCGCTCTGGTATTCCCCCTGTGCGGCATCCGCCCAGCCGGCGCCGAGCAGTGCCGCCGCGGAAAAGGGACCGCTCAGACGAACCCGATTCAGATAGGTGCGGGCTTGCTGCGGCTGTCCAACGCGCAACAACTGGTAGCCGAGGCCAAGGTTGGCCCGGTCGCGTAGCGCGCGCAGCTCTTCGGTTTCGGCTTCCCGCTGCCCGATGCTGTCGAGCACTGAGCGGCCGGTTTCGAGCGCGCCCGCACGCAGCAGAGCGATGCCCCTGTTTATTTGCAGGTACTCTTCCCAGCCTGCAGGTGGGTCGAGGTCGCTCAGCACTTCGGCTGCTTCGCCGTCTTTGCCCAGGGCCATGCGTACGGTGGCGCCGAGCATGGCAGTCTCGGCTCGCAGCGCCTCGTCCTCCGGGCTATCGATCTCATTCAGGGTCAGGTAGGCTTTTTCGTACCGACCGCGTTGATAGGCGATCTTGCTCAGGTAATACCAGATGCGGTTGCGTATCTTCTTGTTCGCTCGGCCGTCCAGGAGCCGCCGAAACCGGCTTTCCGCCTCATCCAGCAAGCCATACGAGAGCTGCATGCCACCCAGGAGTAGGTCGGCGTCCTGTGCGTGGTGTTGCAGCCGGCCCTGCTGCCGGGCGGCCATGAGATGGGTGATTGAGGTGAAGTAGTCCTGCTGGTAAAAATAGTACAGGACCTCTGCGTAATGCAGATCGAGGATTTGCGTCTGCGCCTGCTTTGCGGCCAGGCTCCCGGTGCTTATCGCCAGGAAAAGAACGCCGGACAGAAGCGACTGCAGCGAGCACCGGGCCATCACCATTCCTTGACTTCGAACTCGGGCTGGAAATTTTCCGTTTTGTCGACAATTTTCAGCTCGACGTACTTGGGCCCGAGGCCCTTTTCGATCCTGGCGGTCGCGCCACGCCGGTAGTCGCGGCCGTGTGGGCCTTTCCCCACGAAAAAGGCCACCAGCTCGTGCTTCCCGCTGCGCAGGTTCCCCATGTGTAGGCGCTGCACCCCGCCGCGCGCCAGGGCTTGGAGCTCGCGCCGGGTATACAGGTAATTTGCGACCTCCTCGCCGTCGATTTGCAGCGTCACCGAATCGAGCTGAAAAAACTCGCCGACATCCATCGAGACGAAGACCGACACCTGCGTGTTGGAGGGAAACAGCAGCTCTTCCTCCAGGAGAAACAGGTCCCGATTCAATTCCAGCACTTGTTTCTTCAGATTTTGGACCTCGTCCTTCACGCCACCGCTCTGGGGCTCGGCGAAACCCAGAAGCGGCCAGATGAGGAAGCAGAAGCACAGCCCCTTTAACCGGATTTTCATACTTTCTCCCGTGCTAGCAGCGGCGGTGATCGGCGGTACCCCCGCAGTATCTCCATCCAGCCGCCGTCGGTTCCGCGATGTCATGCACACCTGGAATGTGATAGGGATCACAGCCTGGCAGGTAAAACCAGAAGTTCATGTCCTGTGCAGTCCGCCGGTAACCTGCAAGGCTTGTGCCAGCGGGTGCCGTAGATTTCGATCCTGCGTTGCGCCGCTATGACGGTCCCGAATCGCGTCTGCTTCCGGCAACATTCTTTGCCTCTGCGCCGGATGCGCAACCCTGCCGAGGGCATGAATCGCGTCGGGTCACGGATGATCTTGTCGAGGTTTTGACGTGTGGACCAGCGCTTCGGGCGTCCAGGAGACCCTCGGAATAGTGCAGCTTGCCTGCGTGATCGACGAGGATGGCATCGATGCCTGCAGATCCGTTCACCAGCTCCATGCCGCGCTCGAGGCCCAGCACAAAGACACTGGTGGACAGCGCATCCGTAGTGGTGGCGTCCGGCCCGATAATGGTCACGCTCTGCAGTTCGCGCGCCGAGTCGCCGGTTTGGGGATCGATGATGTGGTGGTAGCGGGTGCCGTTCTCCTCGAAATAGCGTTCATAGTCTCCCGAGGTCGATATCGCAGCGTCCCGGAGGGGAATCAACGCGACCACTCCGTCACGGGTGCGCGGATCGCGAATGCCGATTGTCCAGGGCCGCCCCCAGCGATCGCCCACGATGCGGCTGTCTCCGCCCGCCGTTACCAGTGCGCTCTGTATGTGGAGCGCCCGCAGCCGCTGTATACAGCGGTCCACCGCGTAACCTTTGGCTATGCCGCCGAGGTCGATGCGCATTCCGGGGCGGCTGAAACGGATGGTTCGTGCCTTGGAATCCATGACCAAGCTGCGGTAGTCGATCAGGCCCACTGCCGTCTTTAAGCGGTGCTTGCTTGGCCGCTGCCTATTGCGGTAATCATAGAGAAAGCCGGCGCTGGCGAAGGTGATGTCAAAGGCGCCATCGGTGAGAACCGAAAAGCGCGCTGATTGCTCGATCAGTGCGTAGAGCTCCTCGCTGATCGCCACGGCCCGGGTGCCGGCTTCACGGTTTATCCGGGCGATCTCGCTCGATTCGATATAAGGGCTCATGCTCCGGTCGATGCGACGCATTTCTGCCATGACGCTGCGGATACCCCGGCGGGCCATCTCGGAGTCGCTGTGAAATAGCTCCACTGTGATGCGGGTCCCCATGATATCAGCGTCTTCCCTTTGCCAGCCGGCGAGGCCGGTCTGGCTGAGGAGCGCAATCAGGAGTATCAGACCCCCTTTCAGCGGCCCAGGAAAACGCATGCGCAGCTGCAATTTAGGCACGGTCTGTCAGTACCAGGCGGAAACGAATAGCTGAATGACATCGGCGTCGAATTCGTAGCTCGGCAGATCCGATTTTGTGATGTCGGTGAAGTTGTCATAGTAGAACCAGATGTGGTCATACTTGAAATTGGCACTGGCCCTATCGACGAAACCCCAGCCATCCTCCAGCAGGTTGTAGCTGACGCCGAACCCCAGGGTATGGTCGTTGAAGCGGCTGAGCTCTTTGTCGCGCGCCATGAAGTTCTGCTGATCGGGGTAGTTGAAGACATCGCCGTAGAAGTCCGCTTGGCTCTGCCTGTAGAACCGGTAACGGACCTCGAATATCCATTTGTCCCGCAGCGGATGCGTATAGCCGATCTCCGCGGTGTGCGCGTCTATGTCCCAGTCATCGGTGTAGAAACGGTAGCTGGCCCGCAGCGAGGCACGGTAGGGCAGATAATAAAGCAGGTTTGCTGAAACAGCGTTACTGGTACGCGTGTTTGGATAGGTCTCCGCCGTGTTGAAGTTAAATCCGGCCGATGGGTCGTCAGGGTCATTCAGCACCAGAACATTACGGTAGGGATTTTGCAGATAGCCTTCATCCGTGACGGCGTCATAGTTCAGACCCAGTATCATGGTCTTGCTCAATACCTGGGACAGCGAGACGTGATAGTTCCGATGATCCGCCGTCTCTTTGAAATCGGGTTGTGTGTTATCGAAGATATCATCGAAACCGCGCGAGTAGCCAAGTGTCACGGTTGACAGAGCGCCGAACATCGTCTGGGTCAGACTGACATTGTAAGTATCCGCCTTGTAATCGCTCTCGTCGCTATTGGTGTATCCGGCAGTCAGACTAGTGTCAGCGTGAAGATAGTCCACGCTCCCCGACCACTGGGTACGCTGGTCGCTGTATGGGCTACCCTGGGTCACCACGTCGATGGAGGCGCTGCTGATGCTGTCGGCGTAGTAATTGCCCGTGACCGAAAAAGTCTTTGCGTCTCCTTTGCGCACCAGAATGGAGGGCCCGGTCACCTCTACGCCGCCTCCGTCGTACGAGTGATACAGGGCATCCGCACGGTCCTCGGGCAGGACGCCCCCGTAAACGGTGAGCGTGCACCCAAGCAGAGCTGCAAGCGCATGACTCAGGCGGCTAATTGCAGCCACAACCGCCTCCGTGCGCACCTTCCGCCCCGCGGGCGCCTTCCCGGACCTCATATAAATGCCCGATGTAGGCGTCAGAGACCGGATCTCTGCTGAAACTCATGATAGGGTCTGCGAGATGGGCCCGCTCATACGGCTTCACCCAGGGCTCGATGTTGCTGCACGCGGTGAGCAACAACCCCAGGGCCACCGCCGGAAGTCCTTTTCGATTCACGTTCATTCTCTGATCAGTGCACGCACCTGCTGTTGATAAGTCTGTTCGTAGCCAGGCTTGTAGCCGTGGTGGAGGTAACGCACGTTGCCGTCGCGATCGATCAGTACGCTGCTCGGCATGGCTACCACATCATAGAGCTTGCTCACCTGGCTCCGGGTGTCGAAGAGGACCGGGAAGCTGACAGGAATCTCCTCGAGCAGGCCCCGGGCCTGTCCGGCGTCCTCTTCGACGTTGATTCCCAGGATGGTGAAACCCATTGGCTTGTATGCGTTGTACAGCTCATCGAGCAGCGGCATTTCCTGACGGCAGGGGCCGCACCAGGACGCCCAGAAATTGATCATCACGACCTCACCACGGAATTCACTGAGCTTCAGGTTTTCGCCGGTGTGGCTCTTCAGCGTGAAATCGGGCGCAGGGTGTGGGCTGATGTCAGCCTGTGTAGCAGCAGCCTGGAGCAGGCTGCTGAGCAACAATGCCCATGCTCCAGTTGAGAGCAAATGCGTCATGCGTGTCATTACGGCTTTCCTCTGCAGGTTCGCGAAGTGTTCCGGCTCAGACGCTGTCGGAGTCGGGAATCGGGGCTGACTTCGGTGGCATGTCCGTTTTCGGATTCATTGTCATCGACCCCACTTCGACAGGGTGAGAAGCAGCACACAATCTCAGAAAAATATCGACACGCCGCCTGTGAACTCAAGGTTATGATTGGTCTGCGATTCGCCCAGCAGGTCGAGCTCAAAGACATGGTCCCTGCCGTCAACGCGCACCGCCAGCCAGTCATTGAGCAGTAGCCGGTAGCCCAGGCCGAAATTCCAGGTAAAGAGGTCGTCCCCGGCGAAACTTGTGCCACCCACGCCAGCGATGGCGTACAGGTCAGAAGCGTACGCCCAGCGCGTGCCCACGAATGATTCGCCGGCGAGAAGGTTGAAACCGAATGAGAGGTTGTAGTACTCAAGTTTTCGCTCGCTGTTCGTCAGGATTTGAAAGCCACCGAAACGTTCGGCGCTGGTTTCATCGGTCTCGGTGCGGCCATAGGCGGCTTCGGCAAAAACATCCTCAGTGACGTGATATGCCAGCCGGGCACCGTAGACCAGGTTGGTCCCGAAGTCCTCGACATTCATGGCGCCGGCAAAGATGCCAATTTCAAAATCTTCCGTGTCAATGTCGGGTTTGCTGATGGCGCGGCGCTCGATTTCCGGCCGGACCACCTGCTCGGGCTCCTGGGCATGGCACACTGGGAAGGAGCCGCCAGCCGCGAACAGGGCCACGGCTGCGGTGTTCAGAAAAAAACGGAAAATCCGGCTTTCCATTCATCAACCTCCTGGTTGTCGTCCGTGCTCTGAAAGATCACATAGTTTTTATACTGGGCCCTGAAAACAAAGCGTCGTGCCAGATACACCCGAACACCCGCGCCGACGTGCCCGAGTTGGTCCGTGCGATCGGGCTCCTCGACCAGCGTGGTCTTCGCATCCACCCGTATCACTCCTGTGCCGAGCGAAAAGAAGGGTGAAAACCGCCAGCCGGGAAATGGATGTATTGAGAGGCTGATGTCGGCCATGTCCGCGTCGGAGAAATCGGCGAAGAGCTTCGAGGCTGAGGCTTCGACCGAAAAATTCGGTGTCAGCGCGAATCCTGCGTAGACCGTCACCACATCGGCGTCCTCGAAGTCGCCGCCCATGGCGCCGATCTCCCAGCGGTAGAAGGAAAACTCCTTCAGCGTGGCGTCGCGGATATCCATCGGGGCGCCGGACTCTGTCAGCGTGCGCTGCAGCTGGTCGCGTGAAACCCAGCCTTCCCTGCCGGAAGCGGTCCTTACCTTGAACCAGTCTGTCTTCCGCTTCAGGATTTCAATACGGTTGCCGCGCTCCTCGACGTGCAGGACGGGGTAGCCCCGGCCAGCCCCTGAGCGCAGCTCGATATAGGGTTCGACGATTTCGACCTGCGTCGACTCTGGCTTCGAGAACAGGCCGGCAACCACGGGGCTGGCGCTGGTCGACAGTGTCGAAAGCAGGAGTGCCAGGAAGGGCAGCCGGGAGCAGAGGAGCTTGATCATGTCCGCCTTTGGGTCCTTCTTATAGTTCTTTAAGTCCATTTAATCGTTCGGTGTGGTAGTCCGCCGACATAAGCGTTCAAGAGACGCCGTGAATACATCCCTGTAGCTCGATGACACGCATTCGTGCGGCCGACGATCCCGCGAGCCTGTATCGGCTGACTCGCGCACCGATTAGGGAAGGTCCGACGCAGCTTACGGCGGCACGTCAAACGGATTGTTGTAGTACTGGCCCCCGATATCGATCCATTCGGCGATCAGCTTAAGCTCCGCGCCGGAGAGATGCTGGAAATGCACGGTATCCATAGGGTCGAAGAACCGGTCAAAGAATCGACCGCTGGACGCCGCCCCGGCGATGCGAAGCGGGGGGGCTACGGGGAAGGTCTGGGTCTCCTGAATCGGGTTGCCAAGACTGTCGAGCACCGGATTGCCGTCGGCATCGGTCAGGTACACGGGCTGGCCATTGTCGTCGAACACCGGTTCATCGCGGACAACGAGGTTCCCGCTGACCGGGTCTATAATTTCCTCGAGGTCCTGGGACACCAGCTCGTGGTACGACTTGAAGTGATCCGCGTTCAGGTCGGAGGCACCATCCGTCAGGTCGAGCTGCCCGGCCGGCACCCTGGCAACACCCGCAGCGTCCGTGTTCGTGTGGCAGCTCGTGCAGGTGCTCGCACCGCGGTCCAGGCCCCAAAGCGGATGGATGTGTTGCTCGTAGTTGATCGCAATGCGACACAGGCGGTCCCACTTGCTCTGGCAGGTGCTGCTCGCAGGTGGTGTCAGAGAAGGATCCAGGTCCGCATAGCTGTAGCTGAAAGGCGCGTCTTTGGCGCGACCGGCAGCGGCGGGGTCGGTCCAGACGTCCTGGTACAGGATATCCACACTGGGCTCCAGCGCGCCGGGGTCCATTCGGGTGCGGGCTTCGGCCATGGTCTCGCCAGCGTTGGCGAAAAAGGTTTCTGTGTTGGGGAACCGGTAGCCGTCGAAGGGCGCACCACCGTAGAGACCCTCGAAGGCGCCCATGCGTCCGTGTGACGTGCCGGTGCGGGGAGTGTGGCAGCCGTTGCAGGTCAGGATTTCGCCGGGTCGCACCTGAAGCCAGCTCTGGTGGCGCCCGGTCAGGCGTCTGCCCTCGTTGTCAAGAACGCTGATTGCCAGTGGGACGTTGGCGGGTACCTTGACGCGTACTGAGCCGTCGGGCTCGATGGGAACGTAACCGATGATTTCGCGCATCAGCTGCTGGGTGCTGACTCCGAAATCAGCGCCACTGAGCGCCAGGAGATCAGGGTCCGGAATGCCGACGGCCTTGACGATGCGCAGAAAGCGTGCCGGCCGCTCGTCCGCGGTCGTCTGTCCGGGATCGGCCAGCGTGCCGATGTCCGCTGCGGTGGAACCCATCTGATTGAAGCTGCCCTCAACATCGTAGACGCTGCGAATGTTGAGGATTCCTGCAGTGTCGCTCGCCAGGCTGGAATCGAAAGCGAAGCCCGCTGTGGGCGTGCCCGCGTGGTCGAAGTGAATGCTGGGCAATCGGCGCGGCTGTGCAGCGACGACATCCCGGTACAGGACGCCCTCCTGTGGCGCGAAGACAGGGATCTGAGTCTGCTGGCTCATATCGTACATGTAAACGCCGTACAGTGGGGGTGCTTCGACGAGATCCGGATCGTTCAGATCTGCGTCGGTACAGGGGAAGATTCGCCCGTCGACCAGCAGTCGGCACTGGCTCCAACTCACCAGCGCGCGTTGCGTGCCGTCCCAGAGTGGGAAGAAAGCATTGAATCGCCCTCCGGGAGAAATGGCGGTATCCGTGCGTACGGTGCTGAAAGCCATGGAAGCCTGCGCGGGACCCGTCAATATCCCGGCATTCGCAGCGGTCGGCTGCGTGTTTTCCACATAGTTTTCGACATCGACTTTGACGATGTCGCCGCCCTGAAAGCTTCCGGACGCCGGTTTGAGCAGCACGCCGATGCCGCCCTGGGGCATCTCGCGGGCTTGCACGAACTGGACCGGCACCGCCGCGCCGCCCGTGCCGGAGTCGTGGCTCTGCGCGCCGTAGAGCAGTCGAAGATTGGTGCCGTCCGGATACATTCTATAGAGATGAATACCGTCCCGGCTGCCCATGTTGTCCCAGCGCGAGAACATCACTTCACCGGTCTGTAACACCACGGGGTCGAGGTCGTGGCTCTGATTGAATGAAACCTGATGAATGTCGGAGCCGTCGTCGTTCATGACGTGCAGGACCATGGCGGCTTCGTTCCTGTTTTCATCGAGTGCAGCGAACTGGGGCTTCTGTTCGTCCAACAGGACAGCCTTCGCGGTGCGCTGTCGCGTCGAAGAAAAGATGATTCTGCCGTCCGGAAGATAGTGCGGAGCAACGTCCTGCCCTTCCTCGGCGATAATGTCGGAAGCAATGATTCGCCTCAGGGTGCCGGTCGAAATCTCGTACTCCCAGATATTCCAGGTGGGCTGATCCTCGGGCGCGGCGCCTTCGATCTCGGGCATGCGCAGCGCGAACAGAAGTCGGTTGCCGTCGTATGAGGGCTCGACGTCTTGTACATCGCCCATCCCGCCCGTGAGCCCGAAGGTGATGTTCCGCTCGCTGGCACTCGGAGAGGCCAGGTCGCGATACAGCAGATCGGCGCCGGGGTTGAAGGCCGCCGGCTCCCGCAGGTTCGTCTCATCCGTTTCCGGGACCGGTTGTCGGACATAAGCTATACCGAAATCCTCGACCAGAGGATCGATGCTGCCACCGGAGCCGCCGCCCGCGCTGCCTCCGCCGCACGCGACCAGCACTCCGCAATACAGCAGTAGCGCACCCGCCTTCGCAACGGTCGCGGCGACTGCACTGGTCGCCCGCGATGCCGCCCGGCGTTGTTCACCACGGCCGCAGGGCGACGACTTTGCAGGGCTGCTGATCACTTTCATCGAAGGCTGGGGTCCCCTGTGGATTGCCGTTACCCGGCTGTGATCCTTAAGCAAAGATCGGGCCCGATTTGTCGGGGCCAGGCCGATGGAGCTGGATTCTCTGCCGAAGGCCGAGGCGTCGCTGGCCGTTTGTTGTCAAGGGCAGACAATTTTGGCTACCGCCTGACGCTGAGGGTCCAGCCGTCGGGGTCGACTATAGTGCGGCGCTCTGCCTGCGATCCGCGAAGCAGTTCACAGGGCGCACCGGTTGACACGATCCGACGCTGTGCTCAGGACCCCCATCGTTCAGCGCTTTGCTACGAGGTTGTGTACTGGTTCACAGCGCCCCCGCGGCGCGCCCCTTACATTCAAGATCGACACCGGCGCGGTGGCTGGATCAAAACTTGCTACCTGTCAGCGTCGAGGCCACACACCTTAAGTCGAGGCGTTTCATGCAGAACAGCGATCACAGACGGATGCCCGTTTGCCGATGCGGGAGGCGCTGGGCTGCGTTGCGCCTGGCCACGGGCTTCTTATGCCTGCTCCTCGGTTTGCCGGTGCTGGCGGGCCCGCGCGAGCAGGCCAAGCGCATCCACGATCGGCTGACAGGTGTGCCCCCGACGCAGGATGTGCTCGACAGCATGGTGAACGAGGTCCGCGACGGCGACCCGGTGGGAGCGGCGCTGATCGCGATCGACGGACCGGACAATGCCAACGCCGCCAATTTCTACAACGTAACCTTGAAGAACTTCGCGACACCCTGGACCAACCGGGAGCAGTCGGTGTTCGCGCCCCTGAACGACTATACGGCCACTGTCATCGGCATGGTCCGGGATGAGGTGCCCTTCAACCAAGTGTTGTCAGCCGACATTCTCTACGTCGGAAACGACGCCATTTCAGGGGTGGCGCCCTATTCGCCCACAAGCAACGCGCACTATGCCGACCTCGAGACGCTCGGCGTCGATTTGAGTGACCCCGGCCATCTGTTTCGGGTTTCGCAGTCTGCCATGACGGGGATCCCGGCAGCCGCGACGGCAGGCGTGATGACCTCGAGAGCCGCATCAGAAGCATTCTTCATCGCCGGCACCAATCGCGCAATGTTCCGTTTCACGCTCATGAACCACCTCTGCAATGACCTTGAGCAGGTCAAGGACACCACCCGGACCGCGGACCGCATTCGCCAGGACGTCAGCCGCAGCCCGGGCGGGGACAGCCGGATTTTTCTCAATTCCTGTGTCGGCTGTCATGCGGGTATGGACCCGATGGCGCAGGCTTATGCCTATTATGACTTCGATGAAGCCCTGGGCAGGCTCGTCTATACCCCGGGACAGGTCCAGCCCAAGTACCTGATCAACGCAGACAACTTCAAATACGGCTACGTCACACCGGACGACGCCTGGGACAATTACTGGCGTAGCGGCCCGAACGCCATCCTCGGGTGGGAAAGCAGCCTTCCCGGCAACGGTAACGGTGCCAAGTCGCTGGGCGAGGAGCTGGCCGCGAGCGATGCCTTTGCCACCTGTCAGGTAACCAAGGTTTTCCGGAACGTCTGCCTGCGGGACCCGAGCCAGACGCAGTTGGACTCACTGACGGCGGCCTTCAAGGCCGGCTATGTCCTGAAACATGTGTTTGCCGAAGCTGCCGTGCAGTGCATGGGTGACTGATATGGAGAAGCTGGCCGAAACACCGCTGGATTTGATCAGCGACGCTGTTGCGCCCCCGCCGGGGCGACAATGCCTCCAAGCGATGGCCGGCTTTGCGCTGGCGTTGCTGCTCGCCTTGTTGCTGACCGCCTGTGGCGGGGGAGCCTCGACCGAAACCAACCCGGTCACCAGCCTGCCCGGCAGCGTAGACACCTTGAGCTACACTGGGCCCAACGCCCAGACCGAGGATATCCGGGCGTTTCAGGTCAACGTCTGGGAGCGGCTTCGGGACGCCAACCGCTGTGGCGCGTGCCACCTCGAAGGCGGTCAGGTGCCCATGTTCGTGCGCCAGGATGACGTGAACCTGGCGTACTCGGAGGCAAACTCGCTGATCGATCTGGATTCTCCGGACGCTTCGCGCCTGGTGACCAAGGTGGCCGAGGGCCACAACTGCTGGCTTTCCAGCGTCGCCGCCTGCGCGACGGCAATCACGTCCTATATCGAGGACTGGGCCGAAGGGGTCGTGGCCGGCGGACGCCAGATCCAGCTGGTCGCACCGGTCGCTTACGCGCCCGGAGCCACGCTGGGGTTTCCGGCCGAGGTCGGCGACACGGATTTTGAATCCACGGTCTGGCCACTGCTGAGAAGCAACTGCCAGGGCTGCCACGTCGATTCATCGCCGACGCCACAGCAGCCGTTCTTCGCCAGCGACAATGTGGCGGACGCCTATGAGGCGGTGAAGTCCAAGATCAGCCTCAACGAGCCGGGGGGGTCCCGGCTGGTGGTTCGGCTGCGCGACGAGTTTCATAACTGCTGGTCGCAGTGCGACGCGGACGCCACCGCCATGGAGAGCCGGATTGTGGTACTGGCGGCCTCCGTTCCCGTCAATCAGGTGCAGTCTCCCACCATATTCAGCGATGCCCTGAAGTTGCCCGAAGGGATCGTCGCCGCCGGCGGAAACCGCCACGAGACCGACCTCATTGCCCAGTACGAGTTCAAGACCGGCAGCGGCAACGTCGCGCTCGACACTAGCGGTGTGCTTCCCGAGCTCAACCTCACGCTCAGTGGCGACGTCGACTGGGTCGGGGGCTGGGGCATCGACCTGGTCAACGGCAGGGCGCAGGGGTCGACCACCAACAGCAGGAAACTGCACGACCTGATCACGGCAACGGGTGAGTACTCCGTCGAAGCCTGGGTGGCTCCTGCGAACGTGACTCAGGAAGGTCCGGCACGCATCGTGAGCTACTCCGCCGGTACCGATGCGCGCAATTTCACCCTGGGCCAGACCCAGTACAACTACGATTTTCTGCACCGCTCCAGCACCACGGACGGCAACGGCCAAGCGGCGCTGTCAACGGCCGACGCAGACGAGGATTTGCAGGCGACGCTCCAGCACGTAGTGCTGACCTTTGACCCGATCAATGGCCGCCGGATCTACGTCAACGGCGAATTCACCGGGGATACCGACCCCGTCCCGCCAGGTAATCTGAACGACTGGAACGACAGCTTCGCCCTGGTGCTCGGCAATGAAGCGTCCGGCGACAGGCCCTGGGCGGGCACCATCCGCCTGCTGGCGATACACAACCGGGCCCTCACCCAGACGCAGATTCAGCAGAATTTCGATGTCGGCGTCGGGGAGAAATTCTTCCTGCTGTTCGGCATCGGGGATCTGATCGCTCTGCCGCAGAGCTATATCATGTTCGAGGTGGCCCAGTACGACAATCACAGCTATCTGTTCCACAGACCGACCTTTGTCAACCTCGACCCTGCCGCCGCTCCCGTCAATATTCCGATCAAATGCCTCAGTATCGGCATCAACGGCAGTGAGGCGCCGGTGGGGCAAGCGTACCGCAACCTGGATACGACCATCGACGCGTCCCGCTATGACCCGGCGGCCGGCCAGGTATTGTCAGAGCTCGGTACCGTCATCGCTCTGGAAAACGGGCCCGACTATGACGAATTCTTCCTCACCTTCGAAGTGCTCGGCAGCAACACGAACGTGGTGACCGAGAACTCGCCGCTGCTCCCGCCCCCTGTGCCCGGGCCGGGCGAGGTGTCGGACATCGGTTTGCGCACCTTTGACGAAATCAACGCCACCATGGCGGCGATCACGGGTGTGGAACCGCAGCGGGTGCGAAGCGAGTTCGAATCGCTCCGCCAGCAACTGCCCGCCGTGGAGACCATCGAGGGCTTTCTGTCGGCGCACCAGATGGCGATTGCGCAGCTTTCAATCGCCTACTGTCACGAGTTGGTGGAGGATCGCGTCAAGCGTGCGGATTTCTTCGGCTTTGCGGATCCGGCGAGCGGCGATGCATTCTTCAACTCCGCTGTCGCCACAGCCTTCACCGCAGCAGCGAAAGACCGGATCACGGGCGCGCTGTTCGAGAGAATGTCCGGCCTTCCCGGCACGGGAGCCGCGCTCGGCAGCGCACCGACGCGCGCCGAGATCGAGGCTGAGCTGATCGGTCCAGGGCCAAATTTGTTCGATCGCCTCGAGCAGAACTGCTCCCTCGATCCGGGCTGCAACGCAGATGCGGATCGCACCCGAGCCGTCGTGAAGGCCATGTGTGCCGCAACCCTGGGCGGCGCTGGAATGCTGGTGCAGTGAGACCGACTATCAAGTCCAGGCAAGAGGACCCTGAATCGATGGCTAAATGCAGACGATCACTCCATCCGGATGCGCCTTTGTTGCACCAGGATCATCCGCGTCCGGTCACCCGGCGGGACTTTCTGCGCCAGGGATTCGTCTCGGGGACCGGTATCCTGACGGGCGGGTCATTGCTCGGGCTGCTGGCGAACCCGCGTCTCGCCAGGGGCCTGTCACTCGACCTGGACGATCCGGACGGGGGCAATGGGCTCGCCCAGCAGATCAACTGTGCACTGGGCGGCTCAGGCGGCGGCAAGATCCCCTTCATCTGTTTCGATCTGGCCGGTGGCGCCAACTTTGCCGGCTCGAATGTCCTGGTGGGCCGCGACACACCGCTCGATGCCCTGTCCACTGCAGGCTACAGCAAGCTCGGCCTGCCGGGCGACATGATCCCGGGGCTTCCGGAGGCCAGCCCCACGGCGACCAGTAACGGAGATCACACCGACACCACCCTGGGTCTGCCGTTTCACTCTGACAGCGCCATCCTGCGCGGGATACTCGAGAAAATAAACACTGTCGGGACGGCACCGAACATCAACGGCGTGGTCATTCCCGCCCGATCCGACAATGACACCGGCAACAATCCGCACAATCCGATGTACGGGATCGCCAGGGCAGGCCTCAACGGTGAAGGGGCGAACGGCAGCGTAGTCACCCTGATCGGCTCCCGCAACTCGGATTCGGGAGGCAACTCCATGGCGCCGGCCATGCTGGTCGACCCGGAGATCCGTCCCACCAAGGTCGATCGTCCCAGTGACGTCACCGGCATGGTGGAGACCGGCGACTTGGCGAAAATATTTCCGGATGCTAGGGACGTCACGGCGGTGATGGAATCCACGGTCCGTCTCAGCGACAAGAAGCTCGCCTATGTCGAGACCGGGCTTGCTAACAACACGGAGGTGAAGAACCTGGTCCGTTGCGGTTATCTCAAGGCCGCCGACATCGCGGAGCGATTTGTGGGGGTGCCCATCAATCCGGACGATCATGACAGCCCGGAGGGCCAGATCGTCGGCCCCGGCCGCATCTTCACTACCGCAGAGTTCGACGCTGACAGCGAATTCCGCAAGACAGCGTCGGTCATGAAGATGGTCATCGACGGCTATGCGGGGGCCGGAACCATCACCATGGGTGGTTACGACTACCACACCGGCGACCGGGAGACGGGGGAAAGGCGCGACCTGCGCGCCGGGCGCTGCATGGGGGCCTGCCTCGAATACGCCGCCCGACGCGGTGTTCCCCTGATGCTGTACGTATTCAGTGACGGCTCCGTGGCGAGCAACGGTACTGTCGACGACTCCCTCGACGGGCGCGGCAAAGGCGTGTGGACGGGTGACAATTCCTCCACGGCGTGCTCGTTCATTCTGGTCTACAACCCGAATGGTCCGGTCCCGGTTTTGCGACAGCAGATCGGCTATTTCCGTGCCGACGGCTCTGTCGAGACGGCATCCAGCCCGGCGGCCAACAACGTCAATCTGCTGGTCGAGACCGTGATACTCAATTACATGGCACTGAACGGGGACATGGGTCTTTTCTCCAGCCTGTTCACCGGATTCGGTGCCAATCCGAGCGCCGCATTGCTGGACAGCCTGACCGCATTCGGCCCGCTTGCCTGACGACGCAGCCGATCGCGGCGACCGCTTCGCGACCGACCGGGGCAGCGCTGCCGTCACACGGCCCTGGCGACGACCCAGGCGCTGACGGAGGCGGCGCCGGCGGTTTTCAGGGTGCGGGCCAGCTCATTGAGCGTGGCGCCCGTGGTCAGCACGTCATCGATCAGAATGAATCGGCGGCCCTCCACTGGCCGGGTCACTTTGAAGGCCCCCCGGATATTGTTTTTTCGGATCGCGGCGGACAGTCCGGACTGGGCGTCAGTGTGCCGGGCGCGCCTGCAGCACCGCATCTCGATGTCGTAGCCGAGCCGGCCGAGGGGGCGGGCGAGCTCCAGGGCCTGATTGTAGCCGCGTTCGGCCAGGCGTTTTCGGTGCAGCGGCACGGGCAGCAGCGACGCGAAGCCGCCCGTCTGCTCACCGGCGAGTGCATCGGCGAGCAGCTTTCCGAGCAGATGGGCGGCGCTCAGGTCCTGGCGGAACTTGAGCTCGTGTACCCACCGGTCAACCGGCGCTGCGTAGACGAACAACGCCCGGCATCCGTCGAGATGGGTGCGACTGTTCTGGCACTGGCCGCAGAGCGTCGGGCGCGCCTCCCGGGGCAGAGGGAGGGCGCACAGGGGGCAGGCATGCGTCAGCCACGGCAGCTCCCGGCGACATCCCTCGCACAGCTCGAGTGCCGGTTCTCCCGCCCCCCGACACAGTCGACAGCGCGTCGGAAACCACGTATGTTGTAGCTTGAATAGCCAATCGTAAACCACGAGCCACCCTCCCTGGTTGACAAGCGGGTTGATCCGACCGCATAGTGCGGCCGCCGGAAAGTGTATCTCATTGAAGCTGATGGCCGAATCCGAATTCCCACAGGCGGCGAGCGCCGCCCTGCGCCTGCGAGGGTCGTGTCCCTGCTGTCGGCGCTCCCGCTGGCTTTCCATCAATCAATGTATGGACGGTAGCAAGTCATGAATACAGCAGCCACCGGCGAGCAGAATCAGCAGCCCGTCACTGCGCTTCGTTTCGACTGGGAGGGAAGCGAAATCGATGGGCTGTTCGAGCTGCCTTTCAATGACCTCATCTTCAGGGCCCAGCAGGCGCATCGGGAGTACTTCGATCCGCGTGAAGTCCAGATCAGCACGCTGCTCAGCATCAAAACCGGAGGGTGCCCGGAAGACTGTGGCTACTGTCCGCAGAGCGTGCACCATCAAACCTCCGTGGAGCCGGAGCGCCTGCTGGACGTCGAAACGGTCGTCGGCGCCGCGAAGGCGGCCAGGCAGGCCGGTGCCAGCCGTTTCTGTATGGGTGCGGCCTGGCGCAGTCCGCGCGGGCAGGGCTTCGAGCGTGTGCTGGAGATGGTGGAGCGGGTCCGCGCCGAGGGCCTGGAGACCTGTATGACCCTGGGCATGCTCGATGCGCAGCAGGCGGAGCAACTCAAGCAGGCAGGCCTGGATTATTACAACCACAACCTGGATACCTCTCCCGCCTTCTACGGCGAGATCATCAGTACGCGCACCTACCAGGACCGCCTCGATACCATCGGTCACGTGCGAGCTGCCGGGATCAAGGTGTGCTGCGGTGGCATCCTCGGGATGGGCGAGGCCCGTGCCGACCGCGTTGCCCTGATGGCGCAGCTTGCCCGGCAGACGCCGCATCCCGAAAGCGTGCCGGTGAACATGCTGGTGCGCGTCGAGGGCACGCCCCTGGCCCACGGCGATGATATCGATCCGTTCGAGTTTGTACGGACCATTGCGGTGGCGCGCATCCTGATGCCGGCGTCTCACGTGCGTCTGTCAGCCGGTCGCGAGCAGATGACGGACGAAATGCAGGCGCTGTGCTTCCTGGCCGGAGCGAATTCCATCTTCTATGGTGAAAAGCTGCTCACCACGCCAAATCCGGAGGCGGACCGCGACCGCCAGCTGTTTCAACGGCTGGGGCTGCGACCGGTCTGAGCGCCGATGCAGGATCTTGCTTCGGCGCTCGCTGAGCGAAGGCGGCAGCAGCTATATAGAGAGCGTCAGGCGCTGCAAGGACCACAGGGTGTCCGGGTCCGTATCGAGGGCCGCGAGTACCTGTCGTTCTGCAGCAATGATTACCTCGGGCTGGCCAGTCACCCGGCGCTGGTGGCGGCCTTCAAGGAAGGGGCCGAGCGCTTCGGGGTAGGAAGCGGTGCGGCCCACCTTGTCAGCGGTCACAGCTATGCGCATCAGGCCCTGGAGGAAGAGCTGGCGGACTTTGTGCGGCGTCCGCGCGCGCTGCTGTTTTCAACCGGCTACATGGCCAATCTGGGTGTGGTCACCGCGCTGACGGGGCGCGGAGACAAGGTCATCGAGGATCGGCTCAATCACGCCTCGCTGATCGACGCCGCGTTGCTGGCAGGCGCGAAACTTCTGCGCTACCGGCACAACGACGTGTCCGCGCTCACCGCCAGGCTCAGCCGGGCAGGCAGCGGGACGCGCCTCATCGCAACGGATGGTATTTTCAGCATGGACGGCGACAGGGCGCCACTGCGGGAAATTGTCTCAGCCGCGGAGGCGAGCAATGCGTGGCTGCTGGTGGACGATGCGCACGGTTTCGGGGTCTGTGCAAGCGACGGCCGGGGCTGGTGTGCCGAGCAGCTCCCCGACCCGGGTGACAGTGTGATCCTGATGGCCACCCTCGGGAAGGCCTTGGGCACTTTCGGCGCCTTCGTGGCGGGATCCGAGGCCCTGGTCGACACGCTCATACAGCGCGCGCGAAGCTTTATCTACACCACGGCGCCGCCGCCGGCAGTGGCCTGGGCGACGCGGGCCGCGCTGCGGCTGGTGCGCGAGGGCGGGCACCTGCGCGAACGGCTGACCGAGCTGGTGGCGCGTTTCAGGCGCGGGGCGGCCGAGCTCGCTTTGCCGGTGCTGGCCTCGACCACGCCCATCCAGCCGTTGCTGCTCGGCGACGCCGAGCCCGCGCTGCGCCTCGCCGAGCAGTTGCGCAGACGCGGCATTCTGGTAACGGCGATTCGCCCACCCACGGTGCCGCGGGGCGCGGCGCGGCTGCGCATCACCCTCTCGGCCGGGCACGAGCCCGAGCACGTTGACTGGCTGCTGGAGGCGCTGGACCACGGCCTCGGCGGGATGGCGGATGCTGTACGCTGAAGCCAGTGGTCGGGGGCCGGACCTGGTGTTGGTGCACGGGTGGGGGATGCACGGCGGCGTCTGGGGGGGCTGGGCCAGGCGGCTGGGCGAATCTTTCCGCGTCACCGCGGTCGATCTTCCCGGCCACGGCGGGAGCGTCTACGCCGGGCAGGCGCAGCTCGGCGAATGGGCCGCGCAGGTGCTGGAGGTGGCGCCGCGCTGGGCCTGGTGGGTCGGCTGGTCTCTGGGCGGGCTGGTGGCGCTCGAGGCCGCCTGTCAGGCACCGCACCGCTTGCGGGGCGTCGTGCTGATGGCCGCGACGCCCAAGTTCGTGATCTCGGGCGACTGGACCGCAGCGGTGCCGGCCGAGGTGTTCCGGCAGTTTGCCCGACAGCTGGCGGAGGATCCGGATCGAACCCTCTCGCGCTTCCTGGCCTTGCAGGTGAGGGGTGCCGAGGGCGGCGGCGAAACGCTGCGGCGGCTGCGCAGCGCGCTGCGGGGCCGGCGCGGTGCCGATCGCGCGGCTCTTTGTGCCGGCCTGGGTTTTCTGCAGGACGCCGACATGCGCCGGTCCATGCGGGCGAGCGGGCTCCCTGTGTACTGGCTGCTCGGTGAGCGCGATACCCTGATTCCCGTCGGGGTGAAAGACGGGTTTGCGGAGCTGCCCTCGGCGCTCATCGCGGGGGCGGGTCACGCCCCGTTTCTGTCCCACCCGGTCGAGTGCAGCCGGCAGCTGTGTCAATGGCTGCTGCCGGATGCGGAGCAGGCGCGGAATGCAGCCCGCTGACCGGCTGCCCGACAAGGCTCAGGCGCGGCGCAGCTTCGAGGCGGCCGCGGCGCAATATGACGCGGCGGCCGTTTTGCAGCGCGAGGTCGGCCGGCGTCTGCTGGAGCGGCTCGACCTGATGCGTATCCAGCCGGACACCATTCTGGATCTCGGCGCGGGGACCGGCCAGTGCGTACCCGGTCTGTTCGGTCGGTACCGGAAGGCCGCGGTGGTGGCGCTGGATATCGCAACGTCGATGCTGGCGCAGGCGCGCAGGCGCGGTCGCTGGCTGCGACGACCCGCCTGTGTGTGCGGCGATGCGGAACGCCTGCCGTTTGGCGACCGCCAGTTCGACCTGGTGTTCTCCAATCTGACGCTGCAGTGGTGCACCGACCTGGAGGGCACCTTCCGGGAGCTGCGGCGGGTCCTCCGGCCCGGCGGGCTTCTGCTTTTCACGACGCTGGGTCCGGATACGCTGCGCGAGCTGCGCGACAGCTGGGCGGCTGTCGACGGGTATTCGCACGTCAATCTGTTTCTGGACATGCACGACGTCGGCGACAGGCTGGTCAGAGCACGATTTGCCGATCCGGTGATGGATGTGGAGCGGCTCACCCTGACCTACCCCGACGTCTGGAAGCTGATGCGCGACCTCAAACAGGTCGGCGCGCACAACGTCACCACCGGCAGACCCCGCGGTCTGATGGGCAAATCCCATATGCGGCGTCTTGGTGCGGCCTACGAGCGCTACCGCACCGACGGCGTGCTGCCGGCGAGCTATGAAGTCGTGCACGGTCACGCGTGGGCCGCCAGCGATGAGGTCAGCGTGCCGCTGGAGAGACTGAGGCGGCGATGAGCGGTCTTTTTGTCACCGGCACGGATACGGGGGTCGGCAAGACCGTGGTCAGCCTGGCCCTGATGCGGGCACTGCAGTCAGGGGGCCAGAGCGTGGTCGGCATGAAACCGGTCGCGAGCGGCTGCCAGGCGGCTGAAGCCGGGCTGGTCAATGCGGATGCGCTGCAGCTCCAGGCACAGGGCTCGGTCCCGCTGTCTTATGATCGCGTCAACCCCTATGCCTTCGAGCCCCCCGTAGCGCCCCATCTGGCGGCGGCGACCCTTGGCGCGCAGATCGAGATTCCAGTCATCCAGGCGGCGTACCGGGCGCTCGCCAATGCGGCGGACAGGGTAATCGTGGAGGGCGTCGGCGGCTGGCTGGTGCCGATCGGTCCCAGGCACACCATGGCCGACGTGGCTCGCGCCCTGGGGCTGCCCGTCGTCGTGGTGGTGGCGATCCGCCTCGGGTGTCTGAGTCACGCCCTGCTGACCGCCGCCGCGGTGGCACGATCCGGGCTTGGCCTGGCCGGTTGGGTCGCCAACCGGATCGACCCGGCGTGCCTCAATCCGGATGAGATCGTGGATGCACTGCGGGTCCGACTCGAGGCGCCCCTGTTGGCGGATCTTCCCTACGAGGTCGACGGGACCGTGCCGAAAATGCAGGCACATCGGATCGATTCAACCATGCGGCCGGGCTGACGCGCGCATCGCCGTCGCCGCAGGCCTTACACTTGCGCCGCCGAACGCCTCCGGGCCCAATGAGGTGCTTGTCGAGCGACCGCGAAGCAAAGGTGGGCCCTGTAAGGCGGGCCCGTTGCAGGTCGACGGCGTATCGGCCATATAGAACTTTGGATATTCCTAATATAATAAATATTTATGGCCTCAACTTTTTATTTATTTTGCACGGCTTTCAAGCCCTGAGGTAGCATGCGCGTCGGTGCGCGGGCCGGGGTTTCTGCTCGCGGTGCAGTGCGTTATGAGGCAGCGGTGGTCACAACCCAGTTTGATGATCATGAGTGCGCCCGCCGTTTCGTCATTCGGCCCAACTGCTCGCTTCCCTGGCGCCAGGTGGTGCGTTTCTACCTGAGCGTGCTGGCGGTCTCCATGGGTATCGCGGTCGCCTTTGCCTTGCAAGGCGCCTGGATGGTGTTACCCTTTGCCGGCTTGGAAATGCTGGTGCTGGGCGCCGCCCTTTACATTGTCGCGCGCCGCAGCTCGTACTGGCAGCAGATAGTGATCCAGGGTGACAACGTCGATTTCGTGGAGCACGGCCCTGGCACCCAGCATCGCGAAAGCTTCAAGCGCGCCTGGGTCCGGATTGAGTTGGTTGGACCGGCGATTCGAGGTCATCCATCGCGACTCACGATCGGCTCGCACGGGCGCTGTGTCGAGATCGGTGGCTGCCTGAACGAAGAAGACAAGCGATATCTGGCGGACGAGCTACGGCAGGCCGTGCGCCCGACCCGGTGAGTTTACCATTCGCGCTGACGTCGCTCCGGGACGCCTGCAGCGATACGCAAACTTTGGCATCAAGGAGTGGAAGGAGAGAGCTTGGCATGTTGGTAACAAGAGCGAAACAGTTGTTGGCAACGCTCACGGGAGCGGCATTGTCAGTCTATGCGGCAGGTGTCTCGGCAGAGTATGCGCTCAACCTCCGTGAAGGGGTCACCCCCATCAGCAAGGAAGCCTACGGTCTGCACACCCTGATACTGTGGATCTGCGTGACCATCGGTATCGTGGTGTTCGGCGCGATATTCATCTCCATCATCAGGCACCGTAAATCCAAGGGCGTCCAGCCGGCGCAGTTCCACGAAAGCACGACCGTGGAAATCATCTGGACGGTGATTCCCTTTCTGATTCTCATCGGCATGGCCATTCCCGCAACCAAGGCACTGGTGGCCATGGAGGACACCAGCAACGCGGATCTGACCATCAAGGTCACGGGTTATCAGTGGAAGTGGGGCTATGACTACATCGACGAGGGCGTGAGCTTCATCAGCTCACTGGCCACACCCAAGGAGCAGATCTACGACCAGCAGGACAAGGAAGAGCATTATCTCCTCGACGTCGACAATCCGCTGGTGGTCCCTGTGAATAAGAAGGTCCGGCTTCTGATCACCGCAAACGATGTCATACACGCCTGGTGGGTGCCGGATCTCGGCATGAAGAAGGACGCCATCCCCGGTTTCGTCAACGAGATGTGGTTCCAGATCGACAAGGAAGGCACATACCGCGGACAGTGCGCCGAGCTGTGCGGCAAGGATCACGGCTACATGCCCATTGTGGTGGTTGCCAAGAACGAGGCCGACTACGGCAAGTGGTTGACCGCCCAGAAGACGGCTTCCGATGCTGTGGCTGCCGCGGCTGAGCGCGACTGGAGCATGGACGAGCTGATGGAGCAGGGCGAAAAGGTCTACACCGGCAGCTGCGCGGCCTGTCACCAGGCCAGTGGCGAAGGCATACCCGGCGCGTTCCCCGGGCTCAAGGATAGCGCGGTCGCAACCGGTCCTCTGGATGAGCACCTGGATCTGGTCATGAATGGAAAACCTGGCACCGCCATGGCGGCATTCGCCGGTCAGCTCAGCGATGTCGATATGGCCGCCGTCGTGACCTACGAGCGCAACGCCTGGGGCAACAACGCCGGCGATATGATTCAACCCTCGGAAGTAAAGGCTGCCCGTTAAGGGTCGTGGAGGAGAACCAATGAGTACTGCAACAGCACACGACGCACATCACGAACACCACCCGAGCGGCCTACTGCGCTGGGTCTTCACGACCAACCACAAGGACATCGGCACGCTCTACCTGATTTTCGCCCTTATCATGCTGTTCATCGGTGGCGCCATGGCCATGGTGATCCGCGCGGAGCTCTATCAGCCGGGGCTGCAATTCGTGAATCCCCAGTTCTTCAATTCCATGACCACCATGCACGCGCTGATCATGGTGTTCGGAGCGATCATGCCGGCGTTCGTCGGCCTGGCCAACTGGCTGGTCCCGATGATGATCGGGGCGCCCGACATGGCGCTGCCGCGCATGAACAACTGGAGCTTCTGGATCCTGCCGTTCGCGGGCCTGATGCTGATCACCACCCTGTTTATGGAGGGCGGCGCCCCGGCCAGCGGCTGGACCATGTATCCGCCGCTGGTGCTGCAGACCGGTGACGCCTTCCCGTTTCTGATCTTTTCCGTCCATCTGCTGGGCATCTCGTCGATTATGGGCGCAATCAACATCATCGTGACCATCGTCAACATGCGCGCCCCCGGCATGACGCTGATGAAAATGCCGCTGTTCGTGTGGACCTGGCTGATCACCGCGTACCTGCTCATTGCGGTGATGCCGGTGCTGGCCGGCGCCGTGACCATGCTGTTGACCGACCGTTTCTTCGGCACCTCCTTTTTCAGCGCCGCCGGGGGCGGTGATCCCGTCATGTTCCAGCACATCTTCTGGTTCTTCGGTCACCCCGAGGTCTACATCATGATCCTGCCGGCCTTCGGCGTGGTCTCGCAGATTATCCCGACGTTTGCCCGCAAGCGGCTGTTCGGCTACAGCTCCATGGTCTACGCCACCGCCTCGATCGCCTTTCTGTCCTTTATCGTGTGGGCGCATCACATGTTCACCGTCGGCATGCCGCTGACCGGCGAGCTGTTCTTCATGTATGCGACCATGCTGATTGCGGTGCCCACCGGGGTAAAGGTGTTCAACTGGGTCTCCACCATGTGGCGGGGGGCGATGACCTTCGAGACGCCCATGCTGTTCGCCATCGGTTTCGTGGTGATGTTCACCATCGGCGGCTTTTCGGGCCTTATGCTCGCGATCACACCGATCGATTTCCAGTATCACGACACCTATTTCGTGGTGGCCCACTTCCATTATGTGCTGGTGACCGGCTCTCTGTTCTCTCTGTTTGCCGCCGCCTATTACTGGCTGCCGAAGTGGACCGGCAATATGTATGACGAGAAGCTCGGCAAGCTGCACTTCTGGCTCTCGACGATATTCGTCAACATCCTGTTCTTCCCGCAGCACTTCCTCGGTCTGGCCGGGATGCCGCGGCGCATACCGGACTACTCGGTGCAGTTCACGGAGTTCAACCAGATCTCCAGCCTGGGTGGCTTTGCCTTCGGTCTGACCCAGCTGCTGTTCGTCTACATCGTGTTCAAGACGGTCCGCGGTGGTCAGAAGGCCACGGACAAGGTGTGGGAAGGCGCGGAAGGCCTGGAGTGGACGCTGCCGTCGCCGCCGCCCTATCACAGCTTCGAAACCGCACCCGAGGTCAAGTAGGCGACGGGCAGGGGTGCCGCTTCCGGCGGTACCCCCGCGGATCACGGCAATCCGGCAGAGCCAGGATGGAACAGGATTCCAGACAGAAAAGAGCCAATATCAGGCTGGCGCTGCTGCTGGCGGCGGTGGCGTTGGGCGTGCTGATCGCCTTCATCTGGGTGACCTCCAGCGGAGGCGGACAGGGATGACGGCCACGGCATTTTCCAACGCCAGGCTGGTGAGGCGGCTGCTGCTGGTGGTGGCCGGGATGTTCGGTTTCGGCTTCGCCATGGTGCCGCTGTACAACGTGTTCTGCGACATCACCGGGCTCAACGGCAAGGTGAGCGGGCGGGCTGCGACTGTTGCGGCGCTCGAGCCGGACCTGGACCGGACGGTGACGGTCGAGTTTGTGGCCAACGTCAACCAGACCATGCCCTGGGATTTCCGCCCCGAGGTTTCGCGTATGGAGGTCCACCCGGGCAAGATGTACCGGACCAGCTACTACGCCCGTAACCGAACCGCGCAGTCCATGGTCGGCCAGGCGATACCCAGTGTCACACCGGGTGTGGCGGCGCAGCATTTCAAGAAGACAGAGTGCTTCTGTTTTACCGAGCAGCGGTTTGCCGCGGGCGAAGGGCGGGACATGCCGGTGCTTTTCATGGTGGCCCCCGAGTTGCCGGACGACGTCGAGGTCGTGACGCTCTCGTACACATTTTTTGACAAGCAAAACGCGCTCAACTGAAAACATCTCAGCCAACGAGGATTTGAAGGATGACAACTACTAATGGCAGCTACTACGTGCCCCACGGGAGCCATTGGCCGATCGTCGGCTCAATCGGCCTGTTCGTCATGCTGCAGGGATTCGGGAATTATCTGAACGGCGAGAGCATCGGCGGCACCATCATGCTGGCCGGCTTCCTGATTCTGCTGGTCATGGTGTTCGGCTGGTTTCGGGTCGTGATCAATGAAAGCGAGTCGGGCACCTACAATCTGCAGGTCGACCGTTCCTTCCGCTGGGGTATGAGCTGGTTCATCTTTTCCGAGGTGATGTTTTTCGCCGCCTTCTTCGGCGCGCTGTACTACGCGCGTGTGTTTTCCGTGCCGTGGCTCGGTGGCGCTGACCCGGTCACCAACGACGTGCTCTGGGGCGGCTATGAGGCGGTCTGGCCGACCAACGGTCCCGGGGATGTCGGCGGCTCCTTCAACGTCCTGGATCCCTGGAAGATTCCGGCGCTGAACACGCTGCTGCTGCTCTCGAGCGGTGTGACCATCACGCTGGCCCACTGGGCGCTGAAGAAGGGGAACCGTGGCGCGCTGGTGATGTGGATGTTTGCCACCATCGCCCTGGGCGCTACCTTCCTCGGCTTCCAGGCGCACGAATACCAGGAGGCCTACAGCAGCCATTACAATCTGACCCTGGAATCGGGGATCTACGGCTCAACTTTCTTCATGCTCACCGGCTTTCACGGAATGCACGTGACCCTCGGCACTATCATGCTGATCGTGATCACGCTGCGCTGCATGAAGGGCCACTTTACGCCGGATCGCCACTTCGGCTTCGAAGCTGTCGCCTGGTACTGGCACTTCGTCGACGTGGTCTGGCTCGGCCTGTTTATCTTCGTGTATCTGATCTGATTCCCGGAGCGGGTGTCAGACACGCCACACAAGCGCCGCTTCAGCGGCGCTTGTTCATTCCGTGGCCGGCGCGCGCTGGGTGACCGGGTGTCCCGGCGGGTAGATGCCGTGGGGTTTGATGTGGCCGGTGAAGATACCCAGCATCAGCAGCCCGAACAGGACAACCGAGAGGGTGATGCGTACCGTGAGCGCCTTGGCGGTCCGCAGGCTCTGGCCCTTGTCCTTGACCAGAAACACCATCCCGCTGCCGAGGCTGACGAGGATTGCGACAAATGTAGCTATGATGAAGATGTTTATCAGCACGTTCCGGTTCCAAGACTGCCGTCATAATCTTTCAGTATAGGGTAAGCAGATTCAGCTTGCGAGCCAGGCTGGCGCTGCGTATCCTCGCGGCATGCGTTTCGGCACGCTGGAGTTCAGACCCCGGCTGGGTACAAGTTTGATCACCCTGCTGCTGCTGGCGATGCTGATTGGGCTGGGTTTCTGGCAGCTCGACCGGGCGGGACAGAAGCGTGAGCTGCTCGCCGGGTACAATGCCGAGCCGAATACAGCCGCCATCCGGCTGGAGTCGGGACGGGACTCCTACGAAGATTTCGCCTACCATCTCGCCACGGCCGCCGGACAGTACGACCGTTTGCACCAGTTTCTCCTCGATAACCGCACGCATAACGGACGGGCCGGTTATCATGTGCTGACGCCGCTTCAACTGCGGGGAGGCGACGTCGGGGTGCTGGTCAATCGGGGCTGGATTCCTCTCGGGCAAAGCCGGTCGGAGCTGCCCGACCCGCGCCCGGAGGCGGGCGCCCGCACCGTCCTGGGGCGCATCAAGCTGCCCGTCACCGACGGTTTCATGCTCGGCGAGGAGCAGCCGCGCGCAGGCTGGCCCTATCGCATCCAGAGGGTCGATACCGCCAGGCTGGCCGAGGAGCTGGGGTACGCGCTGTTGCCGGTCGTGCTGCTGCTCGACCCGGAGGAGCCGGAGGGTTTTGTCAGGGACTGGCATCCGTTGCGCTTCGGCCCCGAGCGCAATCTCGGATACGCGGTCCAGTGGTTCGGGCTCGCCGCGGCGCTGCTGATTATCTATCTGGTCGTCAATACACGAAGACTGAACTGACATCATGGAACCTGTGAACGCCGCTTCCGCGCCGCGCCTGCGGGCGAGGCTGTCTCTGCTGCTGCTGTTGGCCCTGTTCGCCACGCCCGTGGTACTGGCATGGCTTGCCTTCTATGTATTTCCGGAGTGGCGGCCCAGCGCGACCGCGAATCACGGTGAGCTCATCGAGCCGCTGCGCCCGATTCCGCCATTTCAGCTCGAAGCCTATGGCGGAGAGGACATTGATGAGTCGTTTCTGCGCGGCAAATGGACGTTGGTGTACCTCATGGAGGGGGCCTGTACCGAGGGCTGCGTCGAGCACCTGTACAGGCTGCGCCAGGTGCGCCTCGCACAGGGTAAGAACATCGACCGGCTGCAGCGGCTGATTCTCTGGAACGCGGCGGGTGTCAGTCGCGCAAAGCAGGCCGAGCTCGACAGGCACTTTCCCGGGCAGGTTCTGCTGGCTCTGGAAGGTCGCGAGCCGCGCGCCCTGCTGGATGCCTTCGCCCTGGACGGCCGCGAGCCTCTGCACGCCGGTCGGATGTACCTGGTCGACCCTCTGGGCAACCTGATGATGAGCTATGAAGCCGATGCCGATCCCGGCGGCATGATCAAGGATCTGGAAAGGCTCTTGAAGTATTCGGGGCTGGGTTAGGGCTGCGCTGAGCCACTGAAATGCCCCGCTCGTGCGGATCGATCCGGCCTTGGCTGCGAGACCGAAAGCCGCGGCGGGAAGCAATCGCATCGTGTATAATCCCGCGCCTTAGCATCGCTTCGCGACCCCGAAGTATTGGTCGGGTCACCCGCAATGACGGGTCAGTCGGAGTTTCTTGGTCATAGCGCCGGTGGAGCCGGCTGCTCCAGCCGGAAAAAGCATTGGGGACAAACATGAGTTACTCGATGACAGCAAGCCTCGCCACTACCTGGCGGGACTACCTCGGTGTCTGCAAGCTGAAGGTGGTGGCCCTGATCGTATTCACCGCGATGGTGGGCATGTTTCTGGCGGCGCCGGGCATGGTGCCCCTCCAGGCGCTGGTGTTCGGAACGCTCGGAATCGGCGCGGCGGCGGCCTCGGCGGCGGCCATCAACCACGTCGTGGACCAGCACGCCGATGCGCGCATGGCACGCACCTGCAATCGGCCGGTGGCCAGCGGCCAGCTGAGCGCACGCAGCTGCCTGTCCTTCGCACTGGCGTTGGGCGGACTGGCGATGTGGATACTGGTGACCTTCGTCAACGCGCTCACCGCCGTCCTCACCTTCGCGTCACTGATCGGCTATGCGGTTGTGTACACGCTGTACCTGAAGCGGGCCACGCCACAGAACATTGTCATCGGCGGTGCCGCCGGAGCCGCCCCGCCGGTGCTGGGCTGGACGGCCGTGACGGGAAGCGTAGACCCCCATGCCCTGCTGCTGTTTCTGATCGTCTTTGTATGGACCCCGCCGCACTTCTGGGCGCTGGCGATTCATCGCCGCAACGAATATGCCAGGGTGAATATCCCGATGTTGCCGGTCACTCACGGTATCGAATTTACGCGGCTGCAGGTTCTGCTCTACACCATCCTGCTGGTCGTGGTATCGGTAATGCCGTTTGCGACGCGTATGAGCGGGCCTCTGTACCTGGCAGGTGCGCTCGGTCTCGGGGCTGTGTTTCTCTACCACGCCTGGGCGCTGATGCGCGACCAAAGCGGCAGGTGGGCGATGAAGACCTTCGGCTATTCGATCGTTTATCTGATGGCGCTGTTCGCCTTCCTGCTGGTGGACCATTACGTACCGCTCCTGCTCGGCCCGACCGGCTGAGGCGGGCGGCAAGGGGCTTTATCCCACCACATCCAGCACCCGGCGCCGGAACCGGACGTCGCATGATCGTGCCAGGCGACGGCAGGCGTCAATGTCGACGTCCTCCAGCCCGTCAATCGCCGTCGCCGTCACCTCGGCGACATGACGGGGAGCTTCCCGCAGAAATTCGAGCATCGCTCGGTAGGATCCGCGGAGCCGGGGTCGGCAATGCCGGTTATACACCGACTCGTTGTGGGCGTTCATGGATACCGAGAGGGCGTCCACCCGTCCGCCGAGCTCGGGCAGGACGTTGCGCTTATGGACCAGATTGGCGAGCCCGTCGGTGTTGATTCGGACGCGGCCGTGGTGCGATCTGATGTGGTCACTCAGCTCGAGCACCAGCTTCAGCCGCAGCGTGGGTTCGCCAAATCCGCAAAACACCACCTCGCGGTAATTGCCGGGATCACCCATGGCCTCGATCAGCTCCTGGCGCTCCGGCCGGGATTGCAGCGACAGGTCATAGCCGCGAACCCGCGGCTGGGCGGCGTGCTTGGGACAGAAGGCGCATCTCAGCGTGCAACGGTCGGTCACATTCAGATAGAGTCTGTCGCCGATCGAATAGGCCAGGGTCGGAGGCTGCATATTCCACCATCGGGGGCGCGATGCCATAACGGATCCAACGGCTGAAAGTCTATTTTCGGAACACCGGCGGGTCCATGATGCAGGTCAACAAAGAATCTTCGCCGGGCAGAGCACAGATCGGCGCCGATCGCGGTTGGCGGGCGGGGTGGCGGCGGCAGGGCACCGGCACCGTATGGAGGTGCAATGTCGTCAGGCGCCTTCACTCTTGAAAGCTCAGTGTATTAGAATGTATCAATGTAGTAATAAGCCCGCCGTAGATCACCCGGTGAAGCCTCAGAGAGCTCAGACGACGCGGGCGGGTCCCGCCGCGACACAGTACCCCATTCAGGCGATGGCTCGCAGGCTGAACATCGCTCGGCTCTGGTGAACGACGCGACTCACCACCAGGCATGTTTCCACTGCGGTCTGCCGGTGCCGCCGGGTGCGGACTATGGGGTGGACATCGACGGGGTGCGGCGGCCGATGTGCTGCCGCGGCTGTCAGGCTGTGGCAAGCGCCATCGTTGCCGGCGGCCTGAACGACTTTTACCGCTTCCGTACCGAGAAATCTCCGCAGGCGCGCGAGCTGGTGCCGGAACAGCTGCGCGAGCTGGAGCTCTACGACCGCGACGACCTGCAGAAAAGCTTTGTGCAGCGCGACACCGGCGAGGAGCGGGAAGCCTCGCTGATCCTGGAAGGCATTGTCTGCGCCGCCTGCGTGTGGCTCAACGAGCGACACGTGAAGGCGTTGCCGGGGGTGCTGGATTTCAGCGTCAACTACGCCACCCATCGAGCCCGCGTGCGCTGGGACAATCAGCGCATCCGGCTGAGCCAGATCCTGGAAGCCATCGGCGCTATCGGTTATCACGCCCACCCCTTCGATCCCGGGCGCCAGGAGCAGGTTTACAGGCAGGAAAAAACGCGTGCCCTGCGGCGCCTGGCGGTAGCCGGTCTGGCAATGGTCCAGGTGATGATGCTGGCCGTGGCCCTGTACGCAGGTGAGTACGAGGGCATGAGTGACAACCTGCGCCATTTCCTGCGATGGGTGAGTCTGTTGCTGACCACGCCTGTGATCCTGTACTCGGCGCGGCCGTTTTTTACCAGTGCACGGCGCGACCTGCGACGTCGCCAGGCCGGCATGGACCTGCCGGTGTCGCTGGCCATCGGCGCGGCCTTCGTCGCCAGTGCCTGGGCGACGGTGACCGGCCGCGGCGACATCTATTTTGATTCGGTGACCATGTTCACTTTCTTCCTGCTGGCGGGCCGCTTTCTGGAAATGGGCGCGCGTCACCGTGCGGGGCAGGCGGCGGAGGAGCTGGTGAAGCTGTTGCCGGCGACGGCGGCGCGTCTGACCGGGGCGGGTGAAGAACGGGTGCCGGTCGGGGACCTCGGACCCGGCGACCGGGTGCTGGTCCGGCCCGGCGAGGCGGTGCCGGCGGACGGGGGTGTCCTGGAAGGCAGGAGCTCGGTGGACGAGTCGCTGCTCACCGGCGAGAGTCTGCCGCAGCTGCGAACGCCAGGGGATGCTCTGATCGGCGGCAGCGTGAACAATGAAAGCCCGCTGGTGATGCGGGTCGAGCGGGTGGGCGAGGCGACGGTGCTTTCGGCGATCCTCCGGCTGCTCGACCGGGCGCAGACGGAAAAGCCGGCCGTTGCCCGGCTCGCGGACCGGGTGGCGGGCTGGTTTGTGGCGGCGCTGCTGGTGCTGGCGGCGGGTGTTGCCTGGTGGTGGTGGCAGCACGACCCGGTGCACGCCTTTGCCGTGACCCTGTCGGTGCTGGTCGTCACCTGTCCCTGTGCCCTGTCGCTGGCCACCCCGGCGGCGGTCACCGCGGCGACGGGCGCGCTGACGCGTCTCGGCGTGCTGACCACCCGCGGTCACGCGCTGGAGACACTGGCACGGGTGACCCACGTCATCTTCGACAAGACGGGCACTCTCACCGAAGGGCGCCTGCGCCTGGCCCGGGTTGACCGCCTGGCGGACCTGAGCCGGGAGCGGAGTCTCGAGATTGCTGCGGCGCTCGAGCGGGCCTCGGAGCACCCCATTGCCCGTGCCCTGTGCGCCGAGTGTGCCCCGCAGGCCATCGCCGCCGCGGTTTCGGCCACGCCCGGGTGCGGGGTCGAAGGCGTGGTGGATGGAAAGCGCTACCGCGTCGGTACCCTGGGGTTCGTCCGTGCGCTGCAGAAAGGAGATGCCGGGCCGCCCCCGGGCCCCCAGAGCGCGGGTGTGGTGCTCGGGGATGAGTCCGGCATTCTGGCCCGTTTCCGGCTCGCCGACCGGCTGCGCGATGGGGCCGTCGAGACCATGGAACGGCTCGGGTCCCTTGGCATCACGATCGAGTTGCTGAGTGGCGACGGGCCGGACGAGGTGCAGCGGGTTGCCGGGCTGCTGGGTATCGCACAGTTTCGGGCGCGGTGCCTGCCCCGAGAAAAGCTGGCGCGCATCCGGGAGCTGCAGCGGGCAGGAGCGGTCGTCGCAATGGTGGGCGACGGCGTCAACGACGCCCCGGTGCTGGCGGCGGCGCAGGTGTCCGTAGCCATGGGCGGCGGTACCCAGCTGGCCCACGCCAGCGCCGATATGGTGCTTCTTTCCGAGCAGTTGCCGCACCTGGCGGACGCCATCCAGACCAGTCGGCGCACCCTGAGCATCATCCGCCAGAACCTGGCCTGGGCCCTGGTGTATAATGTGGTCGCACTGCCACTGGCGGCCGCAGGCTGGATCGCGCCGTGGATGGCGGCCATCGGGATGTCGACCAGCTCCCTGGTGGTGGTGGTCAATGCCCTGCGCCTGCGCGGGGGGAGCGGTTGAGCGACATGGACATCCTGTTTCTTCTGATCCCTATCAGTCTGATTATCATGGGTATTGCTGTATGGCTGTTCCTCTGGGCAATCCGTTCCGGCCAATTCGAGGATCTGGAGGGGCCGGCGCACCGCATTCTCATGGACGATGACGAGCCGCGTATTCCGGGACCCCAGGCGAAGGGTCCGAGCGAGTCAGAGAATTCCAGGGGACCGTCCGATTAGCTTCCAATGGCGGATGAAAACTGACCAGGCTCACCTCAGGTCATCTTTCCTCGGGCCGCTCTCGGCGGTGTCGTCGCGGTGCAGGTGAGCGTCGCCTGACGCGCATGCTCCCTGTGGCGCCGTTCGGCTGAATCCGCCCGTCGGCGGGACAGAAAAAAACGGATCGCAGATCCGTTTCTCTCCGGTACCGGAGCCCGGCCCAGGCTGTCGCCCGGCCGGGGCTAGGCCATCAGCCTCTTCAGTTTCTTCATGGCATTGCTTTCGATCTGTCGGACCCGTTCGGCGGAAACCCCGAAACGCTCGGCCAACTCCTGAAGAGTCGCCTTCTGGTCGCTCAGCCAGCGCTGCTGTACGATGATGCGCGCTCGCTCGTCGAGGTCGTGCAGGGCGGCATGCAGCTGATCGCTGCTCTGGCGCTCCGAGTCGGACTGCTCCAGCACCTGGGCCGGATCGGTCTTTTCGGGGCCGGCCAGGTAGGCCGCCGGCGCCCAGCCGCCATCCTCGTCATCATCGGCGGAGCCGACTGGATCATAGGAGATATCCTGTCCGCTGAGCCTGGATTCCATTTCCATCACGGTCTCAGGGCTGACACCGAGGTCTTGCGCCACCGATTCGACTTCCTCGCGGCTGAACCAGCCGAGCCGCTTCTTGGAGCTACGCAGATTGAAAAACAGCTTGCGCTGCGCCTTGGTCGTCGCCACCTTGACGATACGCCAGTTGCGCAGGATGAACTCGTGGATCTCGGCGCGTACCCAGTGCACGGCGAACGACACCAGGCGCACACCCACGTCAGGATCGAAGCGCCGCACCGCCTTCATCAATCCGATGCCGCCTTCCTGGATCAGGTCCGCCAGCGGCAAGCCGTAGCCCACGTACCCGCGGGCAATTTTGACCACAAAGCGCAGATGGGAAAGCACCAGCTCGCGCGCCGCCTCCAGGTCGTTGTCGTCACGCAGGCGCACAGCCAGCGCCCGCTCGCGCTCCGCGCTCAACACCGGGAACCGGTTTATCTGCTGCAAATACCCATCCAGCCGGTCGCTGGGGACCGGCAAAGTCAGGGCGTTTCTGGTGGTCAGAGCATTGCTCATGCGGTTGCTTCCTCCCTCTAATGTACGCAATTTTAGCACTCGTCCCCTATGAGTGCTAATGACGGACAAAGTTCCACGGTGCTCGCCGGCCTCGCGGAGAATCTGCAATTGATTTAAAAATCAGTAGACTGTCTTCGTCCAGTCGCTGCGGCCGCGGACCGGCCTCCGGCTGCGCGCGCACCTCAGGGCCGGGGGGCGGGCCGGAGCGCCCGGTGTCAGACACGGCTGCCCGCCGAAGACCGACGCGTGCTATGTTTGAGCGCGAGAACCGCGCCGGGGTTGAGCCGGGGGTGAGCAGCCCTCGTGTCCTGGGCGAAGCGGAAGCGAAGATTTTGCGCTCCGGACGCCGTGTCGTGTCACATCCGGGCCCGGCGGCGCGCCGGGCCGATACCGGCGCCGATGAGGGCATTAAAGCCCCGGATCCAGAGGAGTCACCCATGCGCCATAACAAGACGCCAGTACACTGGGAAGGCCCGAAGACGGTGCGCACGCTGGCCTCGGCGTTGCAGCAAGAGGGCGCCGCGGCGCTCAGCCTCGCGCCGGACCTGCACCACAGTCTGTTTGTTCATCTCTATCCCGGGGCCGGGCCCGGGGATCCGGAGCAGGTCGACATCCGGGGCGACGCAGCGCTGTTCGGCCGGATCGCCGAGGTGGCCGGCCTGGAAGGTCTCGCGGAGCTGATCCCCGCTCTGAAGGCGGCCCGGGCGGAGGTGCACGTCGAGAGTCCGGCACCGGTCATTCACATTCTGATCCCCGAAACGGGCAGGTTCCTGTCACCCGGGTGAGCACCGCGCCTGCCCGAGCGACGGCGCGCACGCTTGCCGGCCGGATGCCAGTGTCAGTGCCACCGCGGCATGTCGGAGTCGTCTGCACGTAGCGAGGCGTACAGTCTCTTGATCGTTTGAGGAGAACAGCGCGCTCTGTGTTGACGAAAAGGATCGAAAAACGGCCTTCGGTCTTCCGTAACCGCAGGAGGGACAGAACGACTCGGACAGGCCCCAGCACTCTCCCACTATCATATTGCAAGAGTCCTAGCCGAGGCTGTCGGGCTCGATGGCGGCGAGGTGACGACCGACCGCCAGGGCTGCGCCAAGCAGGCCCAGCAGGGCGCCGATGCTGATCAGCGTGACCGTGTCTCCAAAAGACAGGGTCTCCAGCGTGAAGCCGCTCTGGTAGAGGCCGGCAAGCTGGCGCACCGGCCGGTGCAGCTGGAAGAAGGCGATCTCGACCAGAAGCACGGCCAGTATCGCGCCGGCAACGCCGTACCAGAACCCGCTGTAGAGGAAGGGGCGGCGTATGAATGCGTCGGTGGCGCCGATGAGCTTGGTGATTTCGATTTCCGCGTGCCGATTCTGGATCTCGAGCCGGATGGTGTTGCCCACGATCAGCACCACGGCGACGCCAAGCAGCGTTGCCAGCACCCAGATCGAGCGGTGCACGATGTCGACGATGGCCCGGAAGCGCTTGACCCACTGAAGATCGAGCTGTGCCAGGTCCACTTCGGGAAGCCCCCGCAGCTCCTCGAGCAGAGTGGCCGCCGCCTCCGGATCCGTCTGCCTCGGCTCAATGGCGACCACCGCGGGAAGGGGGTTGTCCTCCAGGGCGTCCAGGACGTCCCCGAACTGGGACAATTCACGAAACTCCGCCAGTGCCTGCTCGGGTGTGATGAGCTGAACGCTTCGCACGCCGGGCCAGTCGCCGACACTGCCTGCCAGCGCTTCTGCCTGGGCGGTGGAAACGGAATCGCGCAGGAACAGCGAAATGTTGGCGTTGCCGTCCCACTGCGTGCTGAGTCGCTGCAGGTTGGCCGTCAGCAGGTACAGTCCGGAGGGCAGCGCAAGCGCAATGCCCAGCACCGCTGCGGTCATGAAGGATCCCAGCGGGGCGCGGTATAGCCGTCCCAGGCTGTTCAAGGCGACCTGTGCGTGGCGTGCCAGGTAATTGTGCAGGAAGCGCGGCAGCCTCATCGCCGCCCCGTCGCGCCGGCGTCGAGCAGCCGCCCGTTTTCCAGCTGCAGCTGAGGGTACGGCATGCGTGAGATGAGCTCCAGATCGTGGCTGGCGATCAGTACCGTGACCCCGACCTGGTTGAACTGCTCGAACAGGCGCATGATGTCGCGCGACAAATCCGGGTCGAGGTTGCCGGTCGGCTCGTCGGCGAGCAACAGTGGGGGCTTGTTCACCACGGCCCGGGCGATGCCCACGCGCTGCTGCTCACCGCCCGACAGCGTGATGGGAAAAGCCCGTGCCTTGCCCTGCAGGCCCACCTTGGCCAGCGCGGCGCGCACCCGACGACTGATTTCCTGGTGGCGATAGCCTGCGATAACCAGCGGCAGGGCGACGTTGTCGGACACGGTGCGGTCGAACAGCAGATGGTGGTTCTGGAAAATCATCCCGACCTTCCGGCGCACCATCGGGATGCGCCGCTTCGGTGCGCGCGAAAGGTTTTCTCCGTCCAGAAAGATCTGTCCCCGCGTGGCACGCTCGATCAGCGCGATCAGCTTCAAGAGGGTGCTCTTGCCCGCGCCTGAATGGCCGGTGAGGAATGCCATGGCGCCCGCCGGCAGGTGGAAGCTGACGTCCTGCAGCGCATCGCCCCGCTGCGGGTAGCGCTTGCAGACATTGTGAAAGCGGATCATCGCTTGAAGCTCTGATGCATCGACGTGTCTTCGTCCTCGCACTTCCCGGTCTCTCGCTCGGAAGCGACGGCGGATTGCCGTCTCGCCGTCTAGGAGCCTGTCGGATTTGGGACTGATCTACTGCGCTGGTGGGAGAGCGGTCCATTTTTCCCGATCCTTTTCATCAAATAGCGACGGCTATTCTCCTCAAACGATCGAAAAAATGGCCTCCCTCTCCCAGCATGCTCGCGACGATCGCCCAAAACCGACAGGCTCCTAGGATCCGCTACCTCGATGCGCGCTCACTGCCGTGCTGGCCGGGCCGCGCGACATCAAGCGGGGCCACGCGGGCTGCCTTCGAACAGGGCATCCACAAATTCGGCGGCGTGGAAGGGGCGCAGATCCTCGATGGCCTCACCGATTCCCACGAAACGGATCGGGATGCCGAGCTGCTTGGCGATGGCGAAGATGATGCCGCCCTTGGCGGTGCCATCGAGCTTGGTCAGGGCAATGCCCGTCAGGTTGACGGCCGCGTCGAACTGGCGCGCCTGATTGAGGGCGTTCTGCCCCGTACCCGCGTCGACCACCAACATCACCTCGTGCGGCGCCGTTGCATCCAGCTTCGCCAGGACCCGCTTGATCTTCTTCAGCTCTTCCATAAGATTAGACTGGGTATGCAGGCGACCCGCGGTGTCGGCGATCAATACGTCGGTGTGGCGTGACTGCGCCGCCTGGAGCGCATCGAAAATGACCGAGGCGGAATCGGCGCCCTGCTCCTGGGCGATGACAGGCACCTGATTGCGCTCCCCCCAGCTCTTGAGCTGTTCCACCGCCGCGGCGCGGAAGGTATCCCCCGCGGCCAGCATCACCGAACGACCTTCGTCGGTCAGCCGCCGGGCGATTTTGCCGATGGTTGTGGTTTTGCCGGCGCCGTTGACGCCGACCACCAGCACCACGAAGGGCTGCTCGGACGCGGGCACCTGCAACGGCTGGCTGACCGGCTCGAGCATGGCCCGCATGTCGTCGCGCAAGGCGGCGATCAGAGCTTCCGCGTCATCGAGCTGCTTGCGCGCCACGCGGCGCGTGAGATCGGCGACGATCGCCTGGGTGGCCTCGACGCCGACGTCGGCCGTCAGCAACTGCGTTTCCAGGTCCTCGAGCAGCTCGTCATCGATCTGCCTGCGGCCCAGCACCAGTCGGGCGACGCCATCGGTCAGGCCGCTGCGCGTCTTGGACAACCCGGTTTTGAGACGGGCGAAAAGCCCCCGGGGTTGCTCCGCGGTCGACTCCTCAGCTGTCTCTACGGGTGATTCCCCGGATTTCTTCCTGCCGAAACCAAACATCGTTCCTTGCTGTCCACATGAAACGACGTATCGTATCATTCCCGCGATAGCCGACCAACACGCGAAATCGCGGCGCGATGACACGAAGAGAAGGTGGCCGCGAACCGCGCGGTCTGCCCTGGGGAACGAAGACAAGGAGCACAGAATGCGGGGACTGCTTGCGCTTTTTCTGGGTGTGTCCGCGGCGGTAACGCTCGCCGGCGAGACCATCCACGAGTACAGGCTTGAAAACGGCTTGAAACTGATAGTAAAAGAGGATTACCGGGCGCCGGTCATGGTGTCCCAGGTGTGGTACAAGGTCGGCTCAAGCTACGAGCACGACGGCATCACCGGCATATCCCACGTGCTCGAGCATATGATGTTCAAGGGCACCGAGGCCCACCCGGCCGGCGAGTTCTCGCATATCATTGCCGAAAACGGTGGCAGCCAGAACGCATTTACCAGCCGCGATTACACCGCCTATTTCCAGACCATGGACAACAGTCGGGTGCCGGTCAGCTTCGAGCTCGAAGCCGACCGGATGCGCAACCTCACGTTGCCCGAAGACGAGTTTCGCAAAGAAGTTCAGGTCGTTATGGAAGAGCGCCGGATGCGCACCGAGGACAATCCGCAATCCCTGGCCTATGAGCAGTTCAATGCGACAGCCTATATCAACAGCTCTTACCGAACCCCGGTGATAGGCTGGATGGACGATCTGGAGCGCCTGCGGGTCGACGATCTGCGCGCCTGGTACAGAAAATGGTACGCGCCCAACAACGCCACCCTGGTGGTGGTCGGCGACGTCGATCCGGATGAGGTCCATGCGCTGGCGAAGCAATTTTTCGGGCCGCTCGAGCCCAGCGATATCGCGCCGGTCAAGCCCGGCCGTGAGGTCCCGCAGCGGGGTCCGAAACGCATCGAGGTGAAGGCGCCCGCGGAGCTGCCTTACCTCATCATGGGCTACAAGGCGCCGGTGGTTCTGAGCCTGGATTCCGAGGACCTGTGGGAGCCCTACGCACTGGACGTGCTTGCCGGCATTCTGGATGGCGGAGCCAGCGCGCGCCTTTCGCGCGAGCTGGTGCGTGGACAGGCCGTGGCGGCCAGCGCGGGCGCCGCCTATGACGCCTATGATCGTATGAAAAGCCTGCTGCTGCTGTCGGGAACGCCGGCCAATGGTCACAGCCTCGAAGAGCTCGAGGCCGCATTGAGACAACAGGTCGAACGGCTGCGGGAAGAGCCCGTGGAGACCGAAGAGCTCGAGCGGGTCAAAGCCCAGATCCGTGCCGCCCGGGTGTACGAGCAGGATTCCATTTTCTACCAGGCGATGCAGATCGGTATGCTCGAGACCGTGGGCCTGAGTTGGAAGGAGCTGGAACGCTACCACGATCGAATCGTGGCGGTGACCGCGCAACAGGTCCAGTCCGTGGCGCGCAAATACCTGGTGGACGATCAGCTGACCGTGGCCGAGCTTGTGCCCCAGCCCATCGACCCTGAGCGGCCGCAGAAATCCGGAGCCGTTGCTTATGTGCGCTAGCCGTTGGGGGGAGCCCAGACTCGCCGTGCTCAAATTTTCCGCCACCCTGCTGGTTCTGATTGCGGCGGGCTTTGCCACGACCGCGGCCGCCTTGCCTCAGATCCAGAGCTGGAATACGGAAAAAGGGGCGAAGGTGCTTTTCGTGCAGGCCGGGGAGCTGCCGATGGTGGATATCCGCCTGGTGTTCAGGGCGGGTGCAGCCCGCGACGGCACTCGGGGCGGCGTTGCCAGCCTGACCAACACGATGCTGGACCAGGGTGCCGGGGGCATGAGTGCGGACGAGGTTGCGCGCGGCTTTGAGCAGTACGGTGCCGAGCTGGGTGGTGGCTCGGAGCGGGACATGGCCTGGCTGTCGCTGCGCAGTCTGACTGATGCAAAGTTGCTGAACCCGGCGCTGCAGCTGTTCCGCACCGTCCTGAGCGAGCCGGATTTCCCCGCGAAGGACTTCGAGCGCGAACGGCAGCGCACCCTGGTGGGGCTGCAGTACGAGAACCAGAAGCCCGACGCGATCGTCAAGAAATCCTTTTACCGAGAGCTGTACCGGGACCACCCCTACGCCAACCACCCCTCCGGGACCCCGGAGACCGTCAGGGCCCTGGATGTGGGAGCGCTGCGCAGCTTCTACCAGCGCTACTACGTGGCGCAGAACGCCACGCTCGTCATCGTGGGAGACCTGTCACTGAAGCGGGCCCACGCGATCGCCAGCATGCTGGCCGACAGCCTCGAAAAAGGCAGACGGGCGGAGCCGTTGCCGCAGGTCAGTGGTCTTGGAGACGTAAAGCGGCTCACCATTGAGTTTCCCTCAAAGCAGAGCCACGTGCTGACCGGCCAGCCGGGCATTCGGCGTGGCGATCCGGACTATTTCCCGCTCTATGTCGGCAACCATATCCTCGGTGGCAGTGGACTGGTGTCTCGCATCAGCGAGGAGATCCGCGAGAAGCGCGGGCTCTCCTACAGCGCCTATAGCTACTTCATCCCGATGGAGCGCAAGGGGCCCTATCTGCTCGGCTTCCAGACGCGCAACGATCAGCGCCGGGAGGCGCTTGAAGTGCTGCGCGAAACGCTGCAGTCGTTCATCGATGACGGGCCTACCGAGGAGGAGCTGGATGCAGCGAAGAAGAACATCATCGGCGGCTTTCCGCTGGAGGTCGCCAGCAACAGTAAGATCGCCGAGTACCTGGCCGTTATCGGTTTTTATGATCTGCCCCTGGACTATCTCGAGACTTTCACCGGACGGATCGATGCCGTGACCGTGGAGCAGATTCGCAATGCCTACCGGCGCCGTATCGAGCCCGGGAAGATGCTTACCGTGATGGTCGGCGGTGAGCCCGACGGCGGCGCCCGAAAGACGTCGGAGTGAAGCCTGAAGGTGTTTTGACGAACTCGGGCCCTGACGGCCCGTGATGATCCGCAGGCTGCGCGGTGCGACCTGTGAGAACAATCGCACACCAGCCTCAGAAGCCCTTTACGGTAATTTCAGTCATATGCTCATTTCCTCTCTCGGGGCGGACGGCTAGTGTGGTCGTCCTGCTGCGCCGTGCCGGCGCAGACAGAAACAGGCAGGGATGCCGGAAACACACACAGGGAGGTAGTGATGAAAAAGCGATTCAGAAAATCAGTGGCGTTAACCATCGGTGGCGGCATGGGGCTGATCGGCTCGGTGACGGCCGCGGCGAGTCCCGTCATTTCCGAGCTGTTCTATGACGCGACCGGTAGCGACGCCGGCCTGGTGTTCGTGGAGCTGTTCGGGACACCGGGCGACAGTCTGGAGGGGTTGTCGCTGGAAGGCATCAACGGAACCGGAGGCACGGCGTACAAGACCATCAGCCTGAGTGGGATTATCCCCGGCGACGGCGTGTTCGTGATCGGCGACGACGACGGCGGTTCCACTGCGGTGCCCGGAGCCGATTTCATCGCCGACGTGGACTTTCAAAACGGTCCCGATTCGGTGGTTCTCAAAGATGCAGTCTCCGTACTGGACGCGGTCGGCTATGGCGAATTCGGTGTGGACGATGTGTTCGCGGGGGAAGGCTCTCCGGCGCCCGGCGCGCCGGCCGGCGCCAGCATCGCGAGGTTCAATCCCTTTCTCGACACCGACAATAACGGTGTCGATTTCGGCGTGCTCGATGCAGCGACGCCCGGAACGGTGCCGGCGGTGGGCGCGGTGCCGCTGCCGGCCAGCGCTCTGCTGTTCGGCTCCGGCGCCCTGTCGCTGCTGGTGTCGCGGCGGTCTTCGCCGAGACGCTAACGCGAGTTGACCGCCACTCGTGGGCCCCGCAACATGGGGCCCATGGGCATGGCGGTCGAAATCGGGCTTGCATCACCGCGCAGGGGCAGACCAACAGGCCGCGGGGGCGCGGCGGCGCCAGGCAGCGGCCGCGAGGGCCGCCGGGGCTCCTTTGGGTCGGGCCACGGGGTGCCGATATTCGGCAGGCGGGACGCGCCGCGGCCTGACCGCCCCGAACGGGTTTGATGCCCCGCGGCACCAGCCAGGTACGGATCATCGCCGGCCGCTGGCGCGGCCTTAAGCTGTCGTTTCCGGACATACCCGGTCTGCGCCCGACCCCTGACCGGATACGTGAGACCCTGTTTAACTGGCTTGCTCCCGGGCTGCCGGGCGCCTCGTGTCTGGATCTCTTCGCCGGCAGCGGCGCGCTTGGCTTTGAGGCAGCTTCGCGTGGTGCGGCGCGGGTGGTGCTGGTCGAGCGCGACGCCAGGGCGGTGCGGGGTCTGCGCGCGAGCCGCCAGCGTCTGAACGCCCCGATGATCGACATCGTCCGGCAGGACAGCCTCGCCTATCTGCACGGACCCGCGCAGGTGTTCGATGTGGTATTCATCGACGCGCCTTTCACGGACACGCAAACCGTCCAGGCAGCGCTGGATCGGTTGACGGAAGGCGGCTGGATCGAGTCCGGGGCGCGGATCTATCTGGAAACGGCGGTGACGTCGTCGCAGCTGCTCATGCCGCTAGGCTGGGAGCTCTTCAGGGACAAACGGGCCGGGCAGGTTTCGTTCCGCCTCTACGCGTATCGCCCTGAATGAGCCGGCCAGAACTGCCGTGAGCCGCCGAATCCCCCTGAAGCGCAGCCTGTCGCTGCCCCTGCTCGTCCTGTACGGCCTGGGCACCACCATCGGTGCCGGCATCTACGCCTTGATCGGCGAAATTGCCGGTGTGGCGGGCTATCTGGCACCGGCGGCCTTCCTGCTGGCCTCACTGATGGCCGGGATCACGGCTCTCGGTTTTGCCGAGCTGGCCACGCGGATGCCGCGCGCCGCGGGCGAAGCCCTCTACGTGAAGGAAGGGTTTCGCTCCACCCCGCTTTCCACAGTGACCGGACTGCTGGTGACACTGGGCGGTCTGGTGTCCGCCGCCGCGCTGGTCAACGGCTTTGTCGGTTATCTGCACGAGTTCGTGCACTTGCCGCGGCCCGCGGCGATTGTGGTGGTCACCCTGGCCCTCGGTGCTGCGGCCGCCTGGGGCATTAAGGAGTCGGTGCTCATCGCAAGTCTGCTCACACTGGTGGAGATCGGCGGTCTGTTGCTGGTGATCGCGGTCAGCGCTCCCGCCGCCGCCGGGGCGCTCGCAGACTGGCCGGCCTTGCTGTCGCTGGAGGGCGCCGGCCTGAGCGGCGTATTCAGCGCTGCGCTGCTGGCGTTCTACGCTTTCATCGGGTTCGAGGATATGGTCAACGTGGCGGAGGAGGTGCGGGACGTCAGGCGCAACCTGCCGCGGGGAATCCTGCTGACGCTGCTCATCACAACCCTGGTGTACCTCGTCTTGATGATCACGGCGGTGCTGGCCGTCCCTCCCGGCGAGCTGGCCGCCAGCAAGGCGCCGCTGGCCTACCTCTACGAGCATGCCACGGGCCGGCCAGCGACCCTGATCAGTCTGATCGCGCTGTTTGCAATCCTCAACGGTGCGCTGATTCAGATCGTAATGGGCGCGCGGGTGCTCTACGGCATGAGCGTCATGTCACAGCTGCCGGCCGCCCTGGGCGGTGTTTCGGTGCGCACCCGAACGCCCCTGCTGGCGACCACGGTGGTCACCCTGGTGGTAATCGGCTTCGCCCTCCCGGGCCGCCTTGCATCCCTGGCCGAAATGACGTCACTGACCATGCTAACGGTTTTCGCTCTGGTGAACCTCGCGCTCTGGCGCATCAAGCGGCGCGATCCGCGCCCGCCCCGCACGAGGGTGCTGCCGATGTGGGTGCCGGCTGCGGGCTTCCTGATCAGTCTCGGCTTTGTCCTGGCCGAGGTGGCCAGCCTGTTGATGGATTGAGCAGGGCCCGTAAAAGGCTCTGCGCAGCCGCTAGAATGGCGGCCTATACTTTTAGGAACCCGACGGCTTTGCGTCAGTTTGCTGACCTGGATCAATAACCGGCGGGCAGCGCGGGGGGAAAATCTTTTCAGGGGCTGGAGATAAGGAGGTAACTTTATGGCGCGCACGTGGATTTTGGTAGCCGAAAGCAGTCGTGCAAAGCTCTATGAAAGCAACAGTGTCCGCGCACCGCTTTCCGAGCTCGAGGACCTCGTGCATCCGGCGGGCCGAATGCACGCGGGTGATCTGGTCTCGGACCGGGCGGGCACCGACGGCGGCAGCATCGGGCAGGGGAGGCACGTGATGGACGACAGGACCAGCGCCCGGGAGCACGAGAGAATCGAGTTCGCGCGGCAGCTGGCCGAACGCCTGGAGGCGGCCTGCGGCCGAGGCGCCTTTGACCGCCTGGTGCTGGTTGCGCCTCCGGCTTTTCTGGGGTTGCTGCGCGACCGGCTGAGCAAGAAGGTCATGGAGCGCGTCTACAGGCAGATCGACAAAAACCTGGTGCAGAAGCCAGCGGAAGTGGTGCGGGAACAGGTCTCGATGGCGTTCTGACGCCGAGAAAATCATCGAATCGCGATCAAGGTGGCTGGCAGAGCCACCCAACACCATCGGATCAGGTCACGGAAGGTTCTTCCTCGAGACCCTGGATGTCGGGGAATGCTTGTTCCTGGCCCGGGGCGCCGGAACAATGCGAGCCGCGGCGAGCCCATAAACCGGTGAGGGTATCCGATTACGGGCAGGTGCTTCTGCGCGCCGTGCTGGCGGGCCGTCGGGTACTTCCATTCGCATCCGGCCTGGCTGACGCCGTTGTCTTGTCGCGGGACGGGGTTTGCGCCTAGACTGCAGTTCGGGCTCAACACCGATACCCAATCCGGACAATCATGCAAACGGCGGTCTACCCAGGTACCTTTGATCCCCTGACCAATGGCCACACCGATCTCGTGGCGCGCGCGGCCAAACGCTTCGAACGGGTGATCGTTGCCGTCCATAAGAGTGTTCCCAAACGACCGGCATTCGGCTGGGAGCAGCGGGTGAGTCTGGCCCGCACCGTGCTCGCGGAATTCCCGAACGTAACGGTGGAGGCTTTCGATGGCCTGCTTGTCGAATTCGCCCGTTCACGCAGGGCGGGGGTGATTCTACGTGGCCTGCGGGCGGTCTCCGATTTCGAGTACGAGTTTCAGCTCGCCAGCATGAACCGGCAGCTGGCGCCCGAGATCGAGACCTTGTTCATGACACCCGACGAGCACTACGCCTATGTATCCTCGAGCCTGGTGCGGGAAATTGCTGCCCTGGGTGGAGATGTGACTCCCTTCGTCCATGAAAAAGTTGTGGCTGCACTGAAACAGTGCCTGGGCTAATATTCAAGCGCGTAGCCACCGGGTTGTGTTTGGGATGCTGCTATGGCCCTGATGATCACTGACGAATGCATCAATTGTGATGTCTGTGAACCGGAGTGCCCCAACGGCGCGATATCCCAGGGCGAGGAGATCTATGTGATCGACCCCGCGTTGTGCACGGAATGCGTGGGTCATTATGAGACCTCTCAGTGCGTCGAAGTCTGTCCGGTCGACTGTATTCCGCTCAACCCCGACTACCGTGAAAGCCGCGAGGAGCTGCTGGAGAAGTACCGCCGTATCACGGGGGAGACCGCCTGACCGTGAAGCACAGCGCAGCGCCTGCGCAAGAGTCCCCGGCGGGGGCTTTTTTTCTGGGAAGGACTGGGTCGCGCGGCCTGAGCGCTCGGATAAGAACGGTCGCTGCCGTGGCGGTCGCCTCGCTGCTCTCGCTGACGGTCGCTCGAGCATACGCCGCGGAGCCCGAGGGGGAAGCCGGGCCCGGTCAGCAGGCGGTCGCCAGCGCTCATCCGCTGGCGACCGAGGCGGGTCTGGAGGTGCTCAACGCCGGCGGCAATGCGTTTGACGCCGCGATTGCCGTCAGCGCGGCGCTCGCCGTGGTGGAGCCCTACAGCTCGGGCATCGGCGGCGGTGGGTTCTGGCTGCTCCACCGGGCCCGCGATGGAAAACAGGTGATGGTCGACGGCCGGGAGCGTGCGCCGCTGGCGGCGCACCGGGACATGTATCTCGACGCTGACCGCGAAGTGCTGGCCGACCTGTCCATAAACGGACCGCTGGCCGCCGCCATTCCCGGCGAGCCGGCGGCCCTGGCGCATCTGGCCGCGCACTATGGAAGGTTGCCACTGGCGACAACACTGGCGCCAGCCATTCAGCTGGCCGAAGCCGGTTTCGAGGTCGATCCCCACTATCGCAGGATGGCCGAGTTTCGCCTGCCGGTGCTGCGGCGTTTCCCCGAAAGCGCGAAGATCTTCCTGAATGCGGGTGCGGTGCCGCAGATCGGGGAGATCATCCGGCAGCCGGAGCTGGCCGCGACCTTGCGCGCGCTGGCCGACCGCGGCAGGTCGGCCTTCTATGCGGGTGAGCTGGCCGGCAGGCTGGTGGAAGGCGTGGCTGCCGCCGGCGGTATCTGGACGCGGGAGGATCTGGAGCAGTACCGGGTCGTGGAGCGCGATCCCGTCGTTTTTGAATACGCGGACATGCGCATCGTGAGTGCGTCACCGCCGTCGTCCGGCGGAGTGGCGCTGGCCACCATGCTCAATATCCTCGCGGGCTATGACCTGGCCGATCTGGGCGAGGCGCAACGCGTCCATCTCATCGTCGAGGCCATGCGGCGTGCCTACCGGGACCGCGCACGGTACTTGGGCGATCCCGACGATGTTGCGATGCCGGTGCAGCGGCTGGTGCACCCCTGGTACGCGGCCGGGCTGCGCGCCTCTATCCGGGTCGACCGTGCCACGTCCAGTGCAGCCCTACCGGGACCCGGAGCGGAGCCGCGGGGCGTCCACACTACCCATTTTTCGATTCTCGACACCGAGGGAAACCGGGTGGCTGCGACCCTCAGCATCAACTATCCGTTTGGCTCCGGATTCGTCTTGCCCGGCACTGGCGTCCTGCTCAACGACGAGATGGATGATTTTTCCGCCAAGTCGGGCGTGCCCAATGCCTACGGTCTGGTCGGCGCGGAGGCCAATGCCATTGCGCCGGGCAAGCGGCCCCTATCCAGCATGAGCCCGACCTTCGTCGAAAGCCGCAACGGGGTGGCCCTGCTGGGAACGCCCGGGGGGAGCCGTATCATCAGCATGGTGCTGCTGGCGATTCTGGATATGGCCGCCGGTCACGGCCCGAATTCCTGGGTCAGCCTCCCGCGGTTTCACCACCAGTACCTGCCCGACGTCATTCAGTATGAGCAGGATGCGCTGTCCGAGCCGGTGCGGACCGCGCTCAGGGCGCGGGGCCACCGCCTGCAGGCGCTCGACGATCGCTATGGCAACATGCAGGCCCTGTACTGGGGCTTTGCCGCCAACCGGCTCGAGGCCGCTTCGGATCCGCGCGGTATCGGTGCCGCCCGCGTCGGGCAGCGTTAGGGGCCTGTCTTCGCTTAGCGTTGGCAGCGCGGGCAATAGAAGCTGGAGCGCTGTCCGGTGCGGGTTTCACGCACCGTGGACGCGCAGGCGTGGCAGGGCTGTCCGGTGCGCGCATACACCCGCAGCGCCTGCTGAAAATACCCGGGCTTTCCCTCACCCCCGACAAAATCGCGCAGGGTGGTGCCTCCTTCCCGGATGGCCTGCATCAAAACCGTTTTGACCGCCTCGGCCAGCACCACGTAGCGCGTCGCGCCGACGCGTCCCGCTGCCCGGCCGGGATGTATTCCGGCTCGATGCAGCGCCTCGTTGGCGTAAATGTTCCCCACGCCGGCGACGACGCGACTGTCCATGATCAGGGACTTCACCGCCAGCCGGCGGCCTCGCGACCGCTCAAAGAGATAGGGGCCATCGAAGTCGTCGCCGAGGGGCTCGGGCCCCAGATGCCTGAGCAGCGCGTGGTCGGCGGGCTCGGCAGGGGTCCACAGCCAGGCGCCGAAACGTCGCGGGTCCGTGTACCTGAGTCGCCTGCCGCTGCTGATGATCAGGTCGACATGATCATGGGCGTCGGCCATCGCGCCGTTGTCGCTCAGCAGGCGCAGGCTGCCCGACATGCCCAGGTGGACGATGAGTGTTCCCGCATCCGTGGTTATCAACAGGTACTTGGCCCTGCGCCGCACGGCGATAATCTGCGCGCCACGCACCGTGCGGGGAAGCTGCCGCGGGATGGGCCAGCGGAGCTGGTGCTGCCGCACGATCAATCGCTCGATGCGGCTGCCGACCAGATGCGGCTCGATTCCGCGCCGTGTCGTCTCGACCTCCGGAAGCTCAGGCATGCGGCTCGCCCTGCACCAACAACGTCATTATTCAGGGGTTTCTTTGATCGGCTCCGGGAGCTTCAGCAGGCGCCCCGCTGCATCACCCATGTGGTACTCGAGACCGAGATCGGGTCGGATCAATACCAGCTCGGGCTCGCGGGCGCCGATCAGAAAGCGCATTTCCCGGGACAGGTCCGCCAGGCTCAGGGTGACGGGCTCGCCTTGGGCGCCCGCCTCGAGCGACGATACGCTCAGGGCGACGGCCTGACGCCAGTTATCGATCAGCTGCTGCAGCCGGTCGGCGGATACCTCCTGCTCCGGGTCGACCCGCCATGCGGGGCCGGATTTGGTAAGGGCCAGGCCCGGCAGGCTCAGGGCGGTGACAGTGGCCTCTTCCGGCAGCAGTCGCCGGCGCACAAACCCGGTGAAGCCTGCCTCGATCAAATGCTGGTAGGCATCGGGGATGAGATAGACCCGCGCCCCGGCCCGCACATAGCGCAGCCCTTCCAGCGGTTCGGTGCCGCCGAAATCGAGCCGCGTATCGTTCAGCAGCACTGTCGCTTGGGGCGGGTCCAGCGCCAGTCGGCTCAGCTCGAGCTCGGCGGCCAGGTAGCTGCGCACCGGTTCCTGCGTCGCCAGCCGGGCGAGCGCATCGACCCGCAGGGTGTCGGCGGGCAGGGGCGGCTGATGCTCGATGCGCCAGCCCCGCGCATCGCTGCGGCTCAGGATAAGGGCATCGCGCCCCGCCCGTTCGATCCGTACCCGGTTGATCCGTGCCCGGTCCAATGAAGTGATCGCCTGCGCCTCTGGTGCTTTGTCGATGCCGGGCTCATACCAGGCCACCAGAGCCAGAGCCCCGACGGCCAGGATCAGCACCAGGTTGATGATCCAGCGGGATTTCATGGCCCCTGGTCGGCTAGCGGCTGCGCCTGCGCCACCAGATGGTGATCCCGGTGCCGAGCAGCAGCAGCGGCAGACCGAACAGGGAGCCGAAGCCGATCGCGATCTGTGCGGTCTTGCTCAGCTCCAGATTGACGTCACCGGCCGTGCGCGCCGTGATGGTGACGAAGGTGTCATCGTGATTGAGCCAGTTGAACAGGCTCAGCCCCAGATCCACATTTCCGCCGTTGCCCAGGAAGGCATTGGAAATGAAATCTCCGTCCCCGATCACCACCACCCGCTGCTCGGCGGGCCTGTCGTCAGAGCCGAGCTCGGGCTTCTGCCGCGGGCGGCTGAGCGCGAAGGCGATGTCCAGCGGTCCCATGCGTTCGTCGCTGTCACGGTCGAAGCGGATAGTGCCGCTGATCTCCCCGATTTCCGTCCAGGCCCGGTCCAGGGTCGTCAGGAGCGGCTCCGACTGCCAGCCCTGCGGTGCGCTAACCTCCAGCGCTGCGGCCTGGGGAAACAGGGTCAGGCTGCTCATTTCCCGGGTGATGGGATGCATGGGATAGTCCGGAATCAGGGCGAATGCCGGGTCGTCGATGCCGAACAGCTGCGTGGTGGCGTCGACGACCACTCCGGGCAGAAACTCGACGCCCAGGGTCTCGGCCACTGCCTCGAGCCCAGCCGCGTTGCCTGGCTCTGCCAGCCACAGAAGATTGCCGCCGGTGCGCACATAGCGATTGACGAGCTGGACTTCTCCGGCCAGCAGGGAGGTCCGCGGGTCAGCGATGACCAGGAGGCTCGTGTCTGGAGGAATCTGCGCCGTTTCCGCCAGTGTGAGCGTTTCCAGGGCGATCCCCTTGTGTTCCAGCAGCGTTCCGAACTTGCCCAGGTCGTGGTTGGCCTGGCCGTTTGGATCGCGCTCCCCGTGGCCGCTCAGGAACACGACACGCCGCTCCTTCTCACGGGCGATGCGCAACAGCGCATTGGTAAGGCTCTGCTCCGTGAGATTCTGCACCTTCTCGCTCCGGCCCTGGTAGGCGACCAGCAGCTCGCCGTCGAGCGTGATGCCGAGCTCCCGCACCCGGTCGGGGTCGGCATCGGGATTGACGAAGCTCAGCTCGACGTCCGGCTTGTGGCGTTGATAGCGCGCCACCAGGTCGCCGATGTGTCCGCGCAGTCCCTGCGTTTCCCGGGCAAAGGCGGTGATGTGGATGGGGCCCGACATCTGGTCGAGCAGCTTGCGGCTGTCGACCGACAGCGTGTTCCGGCCGCTCGAAGTCCAGTCGGCCTGGTAGCTGTAGCGGGTGCTGAGCCAAGCGAGCAGGCCCGCAAGTGCCAGCAGCCCGGCCAGGAAGATCAGGTTCTGCACCTGAAGCCGACGTCTCGAGGCGCGGGTGAGCTGCATGCGTTACCCGGTCAGGCGCTGCTGGTCGAGTCGCCGTATGCCCAGGGCGAGAAAGGTACCGATCAGCAGCAGGTAGTAGGCCAGGTCAGCCGTGCTGAACAGACCCTTGAGGAAGGACTGCAGGTGTGTCTGCAGCGACAGGTAGTGAAACAGCCCGGTCACCTCCTCGCGGCTGCCGCTCCAGTCGATGATCCACAGCAGCAGCAGCAGGCCGAAGCTGCTGATGGCGGCGATCACCGGCTGCTCGGTCAGGGTCGACATATAGACGCCCACCGCGGCGAAGCCGGCCAGCAACAGCGCCAGGCCGAGAAAACCGGCCGCAAGTTTGCCCGCGTCGAGGACCGTGCCCGCGTAGAGCGAAAGCGGCATGGCGGCCAGCATCATCAGCAGGAGCATGAAAAACAGGGTGACGCCGAGGAACTTTCCCAGCACGATTTCGCTCATCGACACGGGCGCGGACAGCAGCAGGCTGAGGGTGCGGTTGCGCTTCTCGTCGCTGAATACCCGCATGGTGATGGCGGGTGCAACCAGCAGCAGCAGGAAGCCGACCGTCTGCAGGACGGGCGCGACAATGATGTCGGTCACCCCCGGCGCGCCCTCGATACCGGCCAGCCGCGGCTGCAGCAGCATATAAGTGTCGAGCTGGCTCAGAAACAGGTAGGCCATGATGAGCTGCACGACGGCCAGGATGGCCCAGGCCAGCGGTGAAAAGAACAGGTTCTTGAGCTCGCGCAGCGCGATGGTCAGCAACATCAGGCAGCTTCCTCCGTCGCCTGATGCTGATCACTGCAGGTGAGCTCCACGAACACCTGCTCCAGGCTCTGGCGGTCGAGTGCCACCTCCACCAGTCCCAGCCCTTCGCCGGCGATATGTGCAGCGACGGCGGCGGCCGGGTTCTCTTCGGCGAAATGCAGCCGCGCGCGGGTTTCGGCCAGCAGCTCGACGCCGTCGACGCCCGGAATGGCCGCCAGGCTGGACGGATCCAGGGGCTGGCGTGTCTCCAGGAGCAGCGCGTGACTGGCCAGGCGGCGTTCCAGCTCGCGCATGCTCTCGGCGAACACCAGCCGGCCCTGGTGGATGATCTGCACGCGCGAGCAGGTGGCCTGCACCTCGGGCAGGATATGGGTGGAAAGAATAATCCCGTGGCTTTCACCGAGCTCGCGGATCAGGGCACGGATATCGCGGATCTGGTTGGGGTCCAGACCCACCGTAGGCTCATCCAGGATGACCACGGCGGGGCTGTGCAGAATGGCCTGTGCGATACCCACACGCTGCTGGAAGCCCTTGGACAGGTTGCCGATCAGCCGCTTGCCAACGCCGTCCAGGCCGCAACGCTGCTTGGCGCGGCTCACTGCCCGCCCGCGCTGCGCCTTGCTGACGCGATGCAGGCGTGCGCAATAACCCAGATATTCGTCGACGGTGAGGTCCCGGTAGACGGGAGGCTGCTCGGGGAGGTAGCCCATCTGAGACTTGGCGCGCTTGGGCGCGTCGAGCAGGTCGATACCATTGATGCAGATGCGCCCCCCGCTCGGCGCCAGATTGCCGCTGATCATCTGCATGGTGCTGGACTTTCCCGCCCCGTTGGGGCCGAGAAAGCCGAGTACTTCGCCCTGCTTGAGCTCGAAGCTGATGCCGTCTACGGCGAGATGGTGGCCGTAGTAGCGATACAGCTGTTCCACGCTGATCAGGATTTTTGCGTCCATGTGCTTTATGATGGGGATTCGCGCAGGGGTGTACCCCCACAGGGTGGCTAAGCATAACGTAAAGCAATACGGATTTGGATAGCCCGATCATGCCCGCCGGAAATCCCGAGACGCCGCTGTGTGATCAGCTAGGCTTCGATGCCGAATGGCGTCGGGCCCAGCTGCTGCTGGTGGATCTGGAGCAGTGCCCGGACGAGCTGGTGGGACAGCTTCACGAACGGGTGCTGGCGCGTGATGCGGCGGAGCAGACCGTGGATCGCTTCTTTGAGCAGCTCAAGCGCCAGCCGCAGGCGGCTGAGCTGCTCTCCAGCTTCGATCTGCGGCACCTAAAGGAGCGCCAGCTCCAGTTCTTCAAGGAGTTTGGTGTTGGCTGCAACGCTGCCGGCTATTTCGAGAGCCGGGCCCGCGTCGGCATGATGCACGCGCGCGTTGGTGTGCCCCTGAGTCTGTATCTGTCGGCGTTCGGTCTGCTGCAGTCGCTGCTGCTGGACGTCATCGCGGAGCGCATCGAGGACGAAGCCGGTCGCCAGGCCCTGGGGCGACTGGTCATGCGGCTCACCACCCTGGACATCGCCCTGGCGACGGAGATCTATCACCGGGTGCAGACCGCGGATCCGGCTCCGCCGGCGCGGCATCGGCTTGCGGAGCAGGGGTTGTTGCGAAGACAGCTGGAGCAGGACGGGCTGACGGGCGTATCCAGCCGTACCAGTCTGTTGCACGAGCTGCAGCACGCGCTTAAGCGTGCGGCCAAGACGGGTCAGCCCCTGTGCCTGGTTCTGGCGGATCTGGATCATTTCAAGGTGATCAATGACACGCATGGGCACGCGGTCGGGGACCGGGTGCTCAAAGAGGTCGCGTCGCGTCTGACCGCGGTCCTGCGCGAATTCGATGTGGTCGGACGCTTTGGCGGAGAGGAATTCGTGATCGTGCTCGAGAACACCTCGCGCCACACCGCCTGGCAGGTTGCGGAGCGGATGCGCCTGCGCATCGCTTCCGGGCCCCTCGGCCTGGCCGGGAAGGAGCTGCACCTGACGATCAGTCAGGGGGTGGCGATGGGTCGCGACGGCGATGACAGCCACGGCCTGCTGCGGCGGGCGGATGCGGCCATGCACCGCGCCAAGGAGCAGGGCCGCAACTGTATCGCGGACGACCTGGACCATGCTGCTCGGGGTTGATACCGGCGGCACCTTTACCGACTTCGTCTGGTTCGACGGTGCGCAGATCAGGATACACAAAGTGCTGTCGACCCCCGACGCGCCCGAGCGGGCCATACTCCAGGGCGTCCGGGAGCTGGATTTGCAGGGCAAGGCCTTCTATCTCGTTCACGGCTCGACCGTGGCGACGAACGCGGTGCTGGAGGGCAAGGGGGTACGCACCGCCTACGTCAGCAATCGCGGTCTGGCCGACGTCCTGACCATCGGGCGGCAGGCCCGCCGCGAGCTCTACGATCTGCAGCCGCCGATGCCGCAGCCCCCGGTGCCCGAGGAGCTGTGCCTGGAGTGCGGCGGCCGCCTGGCCGCCGACGGCAGCGTGGTAGAAGCCCTGTCCGAGGCGGACTGTACGGCGCTCCTGGCCCGCGTCGAGGCACTCGCGCCCGAGGCGGTTGCCATCAACCTGCTGTTCTCCTTTCTGGACGATCGCTTCGAGCGCGAGATTGAACAGCGGCTGCCGGACGGCCTGTTCGTGTCGCGCTCCTCCGAGGTTTTGCCCGAGCAGCGCGAATACGAGCGCGGCATCGCGACCTGGCTGAATGCCTGGGTCGGCCCCCGGGTGGGGGGATACGTTCAGCGCCTGCGCGAGGCCGTTGCGCCGGCGCCGGTGCACGTCATGCAGAGCTCGGGTGTCACCATCCGCGCCGACAAGGCCGCGCGCCGCGCCGTTCAGCTGCTGCTTTCCGGTCCGGCGGGCGGTCTGATGGGCGCGCAGCGCATCGGTGAAGAGCTCGGTCGTTCGCGCCTTCTGACCTTCGATATGGGAGGCACCTCGACGGACGTCGCCCTGATAGACGGCCAGGTGAACCTGACGGCGGAAGGGCGTATCGGCCCCTATCCGGTGGCGGTGCCCATGGTCGACATGCACACGATCGGTGCCGGCGGGGGCTCGATCGCGCGCCTCGACGAAGGTGGGGTGCTTGCCGTGGGGCCGGAGTCGGCCGGTGCCGACCCCGGGCCCGCCTGCTACGGTCGCGGCTTCGACCTCGCCACGGTAAGCGACGCGAATCTGGTGCTCGGTCGCCTGCGGCCGGCAGCCTTCCTCGGCGGCGATATGCAGCTCGATGTCGAGGCGGCACGGCGTGCGATCGGGCGTCTCGCCTCCGCCATGGGGGTTAGCTCGGACGACGCTGCGCTCGGTGTCATCGAGGTTGCCAACGAGCACATGGCGCAGGCGCTGCGCGTCATTTCGGTGCAGAAGGGCATCGATCCGGCCGATTTTACGCTGGTCGCCTTTGGCGGCGCCGGCGGGTTGCACGTATGCGCCCTCGCGGAGGCGCTCGGTATACGGCGGGCGCTGGTGCCCGTGCACGCGGGCGTGCTGTCGGCTCTCGGCATGCTCGCGGCGCCGCGGGGCCGTCAGCTGTCTCACACGGTCCCGGGGCTGATGGACCGGCAGGACGATGCGCAGCTGAGGCAGCGGCTCGAAGCGCTCGCGGCACAGGGACGGGCCGAGCTGATTGAAGAGGGTGTCGCACCGGAGGCAATCAAAACCGGCTTCAGTCTGGACATGCGCTACCTGGGACAGAGCTATACGCTGAACATTCCATATCGCGGTGTGGCGCAGGTGGTTGCCGAGTTCCACGATGCCCATGAGCGGCGCTTTGGCCATCGCCTGGCCACGCCTGTCGAATTGGTCAACGTGCGCGCCTCGTTGTCGGCGAAGGCAACCGACTTTTCTCTGCGCGCAGGGGAGCAGCCGCCTTCCGGCACGCCTTTCGAGCGCGCCGAGCTGGCGGGCTGCGTGCGGCTCGTTGACGTCTGGCGGCGCCACGACCTGGAGCACGGGCGTCCCTGCGCGGGACCCGCCGTGGTGGTCGACGCCGTGGCGACCGCCTATGTCGCACCTGGCTGGCAGGCGCTGCGCGATGCGTCCGGGTGTCTGTTGCTCGAACGCACCTGAGGCGGGCTGCAGTGTCGGGGGACGCTCGCGACTTCCCCCCTGCTTCGCCCGATCGGGTGGCGTCTGGCGAAGCTTGATCAGCCTCAGGAGCTGGGGGGCGCGGCCGACCCGAGCCTTGGTCAGATCTGTGAATACACCCCTGCGCTCGCGGCGGCCGCCTTGTTGAGGACGGCGGACCCGCCGGCTCGAGTCAATATTTAATCAGCTGAATTCCAGCGTCACGCCGGTCTGCTTCAGGTGCTTTCGCTCAATGCTGAGGTCGGTGCGGGTCAGAGGATGATCGTCCAGCCAGTGATCCGGGAACGCCAGGCTGATGCTCCCGGTGCCCGCCGTCGCCTGCGCCTCAGGCGCGGGACGCCGGGAGCGGTTGCGATGCAGGAGCACGGCCAGACGCAGCAGGATGACGAGCCGAATGGCGGTGCCGTGCATGCCCGAGGGCAGTCCGTCGATCGCCGATTTGCGGAATTTGCGACGGTGGCTGCGCACCAGCCCCGCCAGCAGCCGCTGATCGCGGCGCGAAAAGCCGGCGAGGTCGGAATATTCGAGCAGGTAGGCGCCGTGTTTGTGGTAGCCGCTGTGCGCGATCAGCAGCCCTACTTCGTGAAGTAGGGCCGCCCAGTGCAGCCATTGCCGGGCATCGGCGACACGCAGTCCCCACTGGCCGGCCACCTGGTCGAGCAGCAGCAGCGCCGTGCGTTCCACGCGCTGTGCCTGCTCCAGGTCGACATGGTAGCGCCGCGCCATCGCCTGAACAGTCGACTCGCGGATGTCCTGGTGCTGAATTCGACCGATGAGGTCGTAGAGCAGGCCCTCGCGCAAGGCGCCGGTTGAATGCAGCATGCGCTCGATCTTGAGCGCGTGGAACACCCCGCTGAGCACCGCGACACCGCCGGCGAAGACAGGCTTGCGGTCTTCGCTGACGGCCGCGAAATCGATTTTTTCGGCGTGGCCGATCTCCACCAGCGCGCCGCGCAGCTTCTTGAGCGAGTCGGCGCTGATGCCATTGTCACTCCAGCCGCGTTCCTGGACCACGTCCTGTATGGTACGAATGGTACCCGAAGATCCGGTCGCCATGGACCAGCCAAGACGGCGGAATATGTGCTTGCGCGGCTGCAGCTCCAGTCGGGCGGCCAGCACGGCATCCTTCATATTCGTTTTGCGGATGCTGCCGTCCCGGAAAAACTTTTCGCTCATGCTGACGCAGCCCATGTAGAGGCTTTCCAGTTCCACCGGCGCGAGCTCCTCGCCGATGATGATCTCCGTGCTGCCGCCGCCGATGTCCACCACCAGACGTCGGCCGCCGGGGTCCGGCAGGCTGTGTACCACACCGAGGTGGATCAGGCGGGCCTCCTCGATGCCCGAGATCACCTCAATGCCGTGTCCGAGGGCCTGCTGTGCCTGTTCCAGGAAATCTGCACTGTCCTGCAGGCGACGCAGGGTGTTGGTCCCGACCGCCCGCACGTTATCCGGTGGCAGGTCGCGTACCCGCTGTCCGAAGCGCTCCAGGCAGCCGAGCGCACGTTGAGCCACCTCGGGCTCGAGGCGGTGTCTGTCGGTGAGCCCGGCGGCCAGACGCACGGGCTCTCGCAGCCGGTCGATCAGCTGGAGCTGGCCGTTCTGGAACCGGCCGACGATCATGTGAAAGCTGTTGGAGCCGAGATCAACGGCTGCCAGGGTGCGAGTCTCGGCTGTGTGGCTCACCGGCGATACGTGACGAAAAAGGGAAGTTTCGCCGCATTGTTCCTGAAGCTTCAGGCGCCCGCAACAAAAACCGCAGCGGTTGCAGCGCTGCGGCAAGGACGGGAAGGGAAGACAAGCATGGGAGGCAGCGGAGCGAGGAGACTGAGCAGTCAGGGCCTCCTCACTCCATGCCCGTCACTAGTCCAACCGCGAATCAGGCTACGCCAGCATCGCCGCAGTTTCTTTGACATGGATCAACAAAAACAGGGTCAGCTCGACTGTCTCTGGATCAGCTGCCGGTTGGTGTCGCCGGCCCAGCGCAGGGCCGCCAGATAGCAGTCACGGATCTCGCTGCCCCGCAGACGCTCGCAGCGAATCTGTTCCCAGTTGCTGCGCTCGTAGGCCAACACGCATTTCAGCACCTCGCCGTGGACGCCGCCGTAATGCAGCAGGGCGTCGGAAATGTGAGCGGCCAGCGGCAACTGGGTGAGCACGCCCTGCATGTCGTTGTCCATCAGGGCGTCGAGCGCCGAAAACAGACCTACGGTAAAGAAAGATTCCGGATGGTCCGTATTCAGGGTCCTGCCCAGTGCCTCCGCCATCTTGGCGCGCACCATCGCCGTGACGAGCAGCTCGGCGGGCTTGTGGTGCAGCTTCGAAAGCGCCAGCAGCGTGACCCACGCCTTTACGGTTTCCGGGCCCAGGGCCGCCACGGCCTGAGCTATGGATTCGATGTTCTGCGACAGTGGCGACGCCGAGCTCACATAGCCGAGGATGCGGGGGCTGAAAGTCGTGTCATGCTCGATCAGCTCCACCAGCCGGGCCGGCGTGAGTGCAGGGTCCTGGAGGCGACCGAGCAGATTGAGAACGCTCAGCCGGTTGCTCGGCAGACGCTGGCCCCGGATCACCTGTGGCTGGGCAAAAAAATAACCCTGAAAGTAATCAAAGCCCAGGTCGAGGCAGAAATCGAACGCCTCCTTCGTCTCGACTTTTTCCGCCACCAGCTTCAGCGGGTGCCGGCGCAGCTCCCGCACTTGGCGGCGAAGCTCGGTGTCGTCCATCGCCATGACGTCGACCTTCACGATGTCGGCAAGCCGCACCAGCGGCCGCAGCCTTTCGTGGAATACAAAGTCGTCGAGCGCGATGGTGTATCCCTGCGCGGACAGCCGTCGGACGCCCTCCAGGACGTCCGCATCCGCCTCGATGTGCTCCAGCAGCTCGAGCACGACGCGGTCTCTGGGCAGACAGATGGCGCCTGTACCCTGGTCGACGAAAAAGGCGCGCGTGAGGTTGATGAACGCAAGCTGCTGACTGACAATGTTGTCGAGCCCGATCTCCATGAAGGTATTGACGATTACGCTGGAGGTCGCCTGATCTCCGTCGCTGAACCGTGCGGCATTAGCCCGCGTCCCGCGAAACAGCAGCTCGTAGGCGTACACCTCCAGGTTCCGTTCGTAGATTGGCTGTCTGCCGATGAAGATGTCGCTCATGGTCTGATCGCACCGGGCTGTTTCGATGGACCGTCCTCGTGCATGCACGTTTTCGGGGGGCGGCGGAAATCGACGGCTGT
>JASFKW010000003.1:0-90690 GCA_050118435.1 Gammaproteobacteria bacterium
CAGCAGCGGCGCCGAGAGATGCGCTGTGGTGCCGCGCCGCCTGCGGCCCGTTAGCCGGGAAGCCGGTCGGGCGGCCCCTGCTACGGCCTGATCTTGGCTCGGCCGACAGCCACCTGCCCCATTGGCCTCCCGGGTCGATGCGGGCGGAGCCTCAGCCGTGCGCGGCGTCTGCACCGGCGGTCGGCTCGGAGCCGAGGCACAGGTCAACCCGGAGACCACCCAGGGTCGGGGAGCTGGAAAATGAAATGCGCCCGTTCAGCTGCTCCACCAGGCTCTTGACGATCGACAGACCGAGACCGTGCCCGGGTGCGGCTTCGTCCCGGCGCACGCCGCGTTGCACCAATGACTGCAGCCCGGCGTCGTCCACTCCGGGCCCGTCGTCCTCGACCCGGATCGCCACACCGCCTCCAACGGCGGCGCGGACGCTCAACCGCACCCGGCTGCGCGCCCACTTCCAGGCGTTGTCGAGCAGGTTCCCCAGCAGCTCCATACCGTCCTGCTGCTCCAGCGGCAGGCTGAGCAAGCCCTCCACCCGCTGCTCAAAATGCACGGCCCTGTCCTGGTGCAGGCGCTTCAGGGTTTCCACCAGCACCCCCAGATCCTGTTTCAGGCGGAAACGGCTGGCGCCGAGACTGTCGCCGGCCAACCGCGCCCGCCGCAGGGACTGGTCGATGAGCCCGGAAATCTGCCGGCCGTAGCGCTCCAGCTGCTCAGAGACCTGCGGGTCGCGGCCGGCGCACTGGTCGCGGGCCAGCTGCTGCAGCAGGGTCAGGGGCGTCTTGATGGCGTGGGCAAGGTTGCCGATCGCCTCGCGCGAGCGCCGCAGGCGCTGACGCTGACGCTGCAGCAGCTGATTGATGGCGTGGACCAGCGGCAGCACCTCGTCCGGTACCCTTTCGCCGAGCTCGCGGATCTCACCCTGCTCCAGGCGCGCCACATCCACGGCGGCATCGGCAATCGGTCGCAGGGTGCGAGCTACGATATATTGCTGAATTATCAGCAACAGCACCCCGACTGCCAGCGACCAGCCCAGCAGGCGGACCTGCAGCCGGCGGGTGCCCTCGCGAAGCGCGACCAGGTCCTCGGCCACCGCCAGATGCACCACCCGGCCCTGCTTGGCGAAAGCGCTGGTCCACAGCAGCAACGGCTGCTGTTGCGGTCCGGTAATGTAATCGAGCCGCGTCTCGCCGACGGCCACCTGCGGAACCCCGCGCAGGGTCTCATCCCACAGCGAGCGCGACCGGATGAGACGACCCTCGACTTCGATCAGAAAATAGTGCCCGGAGAAGGGCTGGCTGTAGATACCCTGGATCCGCTGGGGATCCAGCGCCGGCTGTCCCTGGCCGCTGATGTCCAGCCCCCCCAGCAGGCTTACACCGTCGTGAGCGAGCCGCGAGGCGAGCTGCTCTTCCATGAGACTGCGCACCGAAGCACCGGTGAGAAGCCACAACAGGCCTATCATCAGCACCAGGCTCAGCAGCAGCCCCAGGCCCAGTCGCGCGCGCAGGGAGCTCAAGCACCGTCCCCGAACACGTAGCCCTGACCGCGCCGCGTCTGGATCACGTCGCTGCCGAGCTTCTGGCGCAGCCGGTTGACGTAGACCTCGATGACGTTGCTGTCCTTGTCGGCGTCCTGTTCGTAGACGTGCTCGGTCAGGCGCGACTTGGAGAGAATGTGTCCCGGATAGAGCATGAAATAGCGCAGCAGTCGGAACTCGGTGCCGGTGAGCTGCCAGCGCTGTGCACCGCGACTGACCGACTGCGTCTCCTCGTCGAGCACCCAGCCGGCCGCAGACAGTGTCTGGCCCACCCTGCCGGTGTCGCGGCGTATCAGCGCCTGCACACGGGCCAGGAGCTCCTGCTCATGGAAGGGCTTGGTGAGGTAGTCGTCCGCACCGCTCTGCAGACCCTCGACCTTTTCCTGCCAGGTGTCACGCGCCGTGAGGATCAGCACCGGCGTCTTCAGTCCGGCGTCGCGCCAGCGGGACAGCACCTGCAGACCCGGGCGCTGCGGCAGCCCCAGGTCCAGGACGATGGCGTCGTACGACGTTTCTCTGCCGTAGAATTCGGCGTCCACCCCGTTGTCGAAATGATCGACCGCAAAACCATGGCGGTCGAGGAAGCGCTTGAGCCGCGCGGCGAGATCCGCGTCGTCTTCTGCCAGCAACAGCCGCAACTCAGTACTCCTGTTCTTCCTCGAGAAACTCGCCGCTGGCGGCGTCGAAGCTCATCTCCCAAACCCGGCCCTGCGCGTCGAGCACCTCGATTTCGTAAATATAGCGACCGTCTTTCTGCTCCAGCTCGGTCTCCAGCACCCTGCCCGCGTGATAGCGACGCGCCCGCTCGAGAATGTCCTGCAGAGGCAGGATCGCACCCTGTCGCTTCAGCCTGAGCACTCTGTCCTGCTCCTCCGGATCCAGAGTCTCGGCGCCGTGACCGGCTTCCTGCGCTTCGTGCGCCTGGTGGTCGCCCGGCTGCTGCGCCTGGCGCGTCTCGTCGCGCCGGGCGAAGCCGGCCCAGAGCGCGGCGGCGATCACCGCCGCCGCGAAGACCGCAAACAGGGCGGCTCTCGAGCCCATGGCTGCACCTCTCAGTGTGACCCGGCCACCCGCGTCATACCGGATCGGTATCGGCACGCTTGAAGCCGGTGACCATCGATTTGGCCAGGTTCTCGCGATGGATCGCGCTTTCCACCATCACGCCCGCGACATGGATGACGACCAGCAGCAGGGTGAAGTTGGCGAAAAACTCGTGCACGCCCTCTGCGACTTCCTCGAAACGCCCGTAGGAGCCTCCCAGCATCGCCAGCGGGCCGGCCGACTCCTCGATACCATAGACCGCCATGCCACTCGCGCTGAGGAGCACCAGGCTCGCCAGCATCAGGAGAATCATCGCGCCACCCGCGGGGTTGTGGCCGACGTAGCGTCTGGCCCGAAGCTGCATTGTGTCCCGCACAAAACGTTTCACCTCCGCCGGTCGGTAAACAAAGTCACTGAAGCGCGCGTGACGGGATCCGACGAAACCCCACATCAGACGCAGCACCAGCAGACCGCTCACCGCATATCCGGCGATCAGGTGCAGGGACAGCAATTCCTCTTCGGTCAGATAAGCGATGGTGAACATCAGCACCAGGCTCCAGTGAAACATCCGCACGAAGATGTCCCATACTTTGATCCTCTGCTCTGTCATGTTTGGCACCCTCAAGTTCAGTCCTGCGGACAGGGTAAGACCCAAACATGAAACCACGCTTAACGCTGTGGCGAGGCAACCGGCTGCGCGGCCCGGGCCGGCGCGGCCCGCCCCTGTGCCCCACCCTCGCCTTTGCGCAAAGTCTTGTCGATGACGCGCGCCACGGCGACAAAGCCCATGGTGGCGGTGACGAAGGAGGCCGACCCGTAGCCCAGGCTGCAATCCAGATGCACGCCGTGGATGCCCGGCTTCTCGCAGCCGACGCTGCCGTCGGCCCTGGGGTAGACCTGCTTCTGGCTGGAAAACACGCACTCGACGCCGAAGTAGCGCTTCGGATTGCGCGTATAGCCGTAGTCGTCCCGCAGCTTGGCGCGTACCCGCGCCGCCAGCGGGTCATTGAAGGTGCGGCTCAGGTCCCTGACCAGAATGCGGGTCGGATCGGTGAGACCGCCCGCCGCGCCGGTGGTCACGATGGGGATTTTGTTGCGCCTGCAATGATAGATGAGCGCGGCCTTGAACTTGATGCTGTCGATGGCATCGATGACATAGTCCGGCGGATTGTCCGGCGGCAGGTACTCGAACAGGTTGCGGTCCGTGATGAAATCGTCGATTGTGCTGCAGCGGCAGTCCGGATCGATCTGCGCCACTCGTTGCGCCATGATCGCGATCTTCTTCTGACCGAGGCTGCTGTCGAGGGCGTGCACCTGGCGGTTGACGTTGCCCAGACTCACCTCGTCGTGATCGATCAGGGTGAGCGCGCCGACACCGCTGCGCGCCAGTGCCTCGACAGCCCAGGAGCCGACGCCGCCAAGTCCGACCACGCACACGCGCAGGGCTCCGATGCGCGTCGCCGCGCTGCGGCCGTAGAGCCGCCCGACCCCGGCAAAGCGGATATCGCGGTCGCCGGAGGTCACACCTGCCCCCGCGCGTCGTCGAGACCGAGCACGGCACAGGCGTTGCGAGTCGTAGCGGCCGCGAGGCTGTCGGCGTCCTCGTCCCGGACTTCGGCCAGGGCCTGAAGGCAGTCGGGCAGATACTCCGGGCTGTTGCGCTCCCCACGATGGGCCGCCACCGCCATATCGGGGGCGTCGGTCTCCAGCACGATGGCCTCCAGCGGCAGCTGGCGTGCCAGGCTCCGTATCCTTCGCGAGCGCTCGTAGGTCAGTGTCCCGCCGAATCCGAATTTGAAGCCCCTCTCCAGATATTGCTGCGCCTGCTGGAGGCTGCCGTTGAAGGCGTGCGCGATGCCGCCCACCACCGGTATGCGGCGCAGGGCCGCCAGAACCTGATCGTGAGCCTTGCGCACGTGCAGGAGCACCGGCAGGCCGGCGTCATAAGCCACCCTGAGCTGGGCCTCGAACAGACCCCGCTGACGCTCGCGGTCCAGACCTTCCACAAAATAGTCCAGCCCGATCTCCCCAATCGCCACCGGACGCTGCCGCTCGACCTCGGTCTGGAGCAGCGCAATGTCTTCCGGGCGGTGCTGGTCCAGGTACACGGGGTGCAGACCGAGCGCCGGATAGAGGCCGGTTTCCTGCCGGCAAAGCTCCAGCAGCGGCTGCCAGTGGTCGGCATCGACGGCGGGAATCACCAGGTGCCGGACGCCACGGGCCCGGCAGCGAGCCAATACCTCGGTGCGATCGGCATCGAAGGCCTCAACATCGAGGTGACAGTGCGTATCGATGAGATCCGGCGTGTCGCTCATAACCGTCCGGCTACCGGCTCGTCGCCCGGTCCGGGCAGCCGCGGCGGCCGCCCCGCGCCGACGAGCAGAACGCGCTCCTTCATGGCCGCTGCGCCGCCGCCCTCACCCCCGCCCAGAGCACGGCAAGCTGTTGACGGTAGACGCCCGCGACCTTCTTGGGGTCGGTCGAGAGCAACAGCAGAGGCACGCCCAACAGGATCGAGAGCAGCGAGGCCAGCAGGCTGGGTATCAGGGCGTTGGGCGGCAGGTCACCGCGGGCGACTGCCGCTTCGAGGTGGACGGCGAGCCAGCGGTCGACGCCCTTGACCGGCGTGCGGTCGATGCCCTCCAGCGAAGGGAAGGCGAGCTGCTTTTCCACGTCGCTGAATTCGACCGACTGTGCCAGATTCCCGCCGCGTGCGATCCAGACCAGCAGCTCCCGGAATACACCGGGCGTGCCCTCACAGCTTCTGGCCGCTTGTGCGAACAGGTAGTCGATCACCGCCAGGCCCTCGGCGCCGGAGCGGCTGTTCTGCGCGTGCCACCCGAGCTCGAGCAGCCACAGCTGGGCCAGATAGGCCATCAGGTCCTGTTTGCGGGGAAAGTAATTGAAGAAAGTGGCCTCCGAAACCTCGGCCTGCCGGCACAGTGCCCTGACCGGGACGTCTTCCAGGGACTGCTCCGCCAGGGCGTCGGCGAGCGCCCGTGCGAGCGTCAGCCGGGTTCGGGCGAATTTGCGGATTCTGAGGCTGGCCACGGAAACTGGTGGATACTCTATTTTTAGAGACCGAAAGATAACTCCGGGATCCCGGTTTCGCAACCGCCGTCGCATGTCCGCCGCTGTACGAACCATAATGGAGTCACATATAAATTTGGAGTTTTGAATAAACTTCAACAGCCACAGATAGATATGGATCTCGCCACCCCACCGGTGCACGACGCCTGGCACTCGTGATCCGGACGCCGCCGGCCGCTGCAAGCGCGCCGGCGCAGTTGCAGTGCGGCTCCGGCGCTGGGAGCCGGACTCCGTGGACCCAGAGCGGTGTGGTCAAGGCCGGGCTGGGCGCTCTTCGTAGGCGAGCCGGTTGGGAATCCCCGTGAGCGCATCGGTCAGGGCCTGCCGGTGCTCCTGGCGCACCCGCAGGCGCAGCGTCGCCGCTTCCTGCTGTTGTCGCTCCCTGTTCACGCGCCAGGTCCCTGATCAGGTGTGCAGCTGCACGCCCTCCGGCAGCATCACCTGCATGGAGATCGGCAGATGGTCCGACAGCGGATAGTTGAGCACTTCGGCGCGCTCCACCTGTACCGTGGGTGTCACCAGGATGTGATCGATGTTGCGCTTGGGTCGCCAGCTTGGGAAGGTGTGCAGCCCGTGCAGCGGCTCGCTCATCAGGGTCCGGTTCACAAGCAGCTCGATCTCTTCGCTGTCGGAGCGGCAATTCAGGTCGCCCATCATCACCACATGGCGATAGTCGTTTACCAGGTCGCTCAGATAGTCCAGCTGGCTGAGGCGGCCGCGGCGACTGAGGGCCAGGTGCACGATCAGCACCACCAGCGATTCCTCCCCCTCCCCGAAATGCACCGCCATGGCGCCGCGCCCGGGCAGACGTCCGGGCAGCTTGTGCTCGGTGATGCCGCTCGGCTTGTAGCGGCTCAACACACCGAGGCTGTGCCTGGCAAATTGCCCGATGCGCCGGTTGGTCTGGTCGTCCCAGTACGGGAACCCCGCGGCATTGGCCAGGTACTCGGTGATATTAATGAAACCGCTGCGCGCACTGCCCGCGTCGGCTTCCTGCACGCCCACCACGTCATATTCACTCATCAGTTGGGCGATGCGGTCCAGGTTGTCGAAGCGCTGCGGATGGTGCAGCACGTGCTTCCAGCTGTGGGTAAAGTACTGGCGGTAGCGCCGGGTGGTAATGCCAATCTGTATGTTGTAACTCAACAGGCGCAGCGTTCGTGCCACTGCGGGCGACGCCTTGCTGACATTGGCCGCGGTTTTCGACATGTGGCTCAGAGGGGAGAAACCAGGTTGCCCAGTTGTTCTGTCAATTTGAGATTCTCGCTGTAATCGACGGGACAATCGATGATGGTTACGGTCGGCTGTGCCACGGCATCCTTAAGGACGTCCTGCAGCTGTCCGGGCCCGTCTATCCGATAACCTTTGCCGCCGAACGCCTCCGCGTACTTCACAAAGTCCGGATTGCCGAAGTCGACATGGGAAGCTCGCTTGAACTGATTCAGCTGCTTCCACTCGATCAACCCGTAGCCGCCGTCGTTCCAGATCAGAATGACGATCGGGACCTGCAGGCGCACGGCGGTTTCGATTTCCTGCGAATTCATCAGAAAACCGGCATCGCCCGTCACAGCAACCACGGAGCGGTCCGGATAGACCATTTTAGCAGCAATGGCCCCGGGAACGGCGATTCCCATGCTGGCGAAGCCGTTGGAAATGATACAGGTGTTGGGCTCCTCGCAACGGAACATGCGCGCCATCCACATTTTGTGCGCACCGACATCGCAGATGACGATGTCGTCGAGCTCCAGCACGGTGCGGAGATCCCAGATGATTTTCTGCGGCTTGACAGGGAATTCGCGGTCGTCGCGGTGGCGGTTCATTTCCTCGATCAACAGCTCACGCAGCGGCCGCATGAGATGGCCCTGGTGGGGTGTGGCGAGCTCGGCGATGCGCAGGAGACTGTGCTTGATGTCACCGAGCACGCCCACGGTGACATTGTAGTGCTCGTCGACCTCGGCCTGCGTACGGTCGATATGGATGATGGTGCGATCGCGCGTGGGGTGCCAGAGATAGGGATGGTACTCCACCAAATCATAACCGATGCACAGGATGACGTCGGCACGGCTGAACCCGCAGCTGATATAGTCATTGGCCTGCAGGCCTGCGCTCGACAGCGAAGTCCGGTTGCGAAACGGTACCACGCCCTTGGCCATGAAGGTGTTGGCCACCGGAATGTTGAGCCGTTCGGCGAAGTCGGCCAAGTGTTTCCATGCACCCGCCCGCACCACGCCGTTGCCGGCGAGGATCATCGGGTTGCGCGCCGCGGAGATCAGCTCCGCGGCCTTTTCGACCTGCAGCTGGGCCGGTTCGGGCGCAAAGGGATAATTCACCGGCAGCGGTCCGCCCGGCGCCGGCAGCTTGGCGACGTCTTCGGGCAGCTCGATGAAGACGGCGCCGGTCTTTTCCGACTGAGCCACCTTAAAGGCCTTGCGCACCACCTCGGGAATCACGTCCGGGCTCAGCACCCGGGAGGAATATTTGCTGATCGGGCGGAACAGCTCTTCCAGGTCGAGGACCTGGTGGGACTCCTTATGCAGCCGATTGGTGGCCGCCTGCCCGGCGATCGAGACCAGCGGAGCATGGTCCATGTTCGCGTCCGCCACGCCCGTGACCAGGTTCGTCGCCCCGGGCCCCAGGGTGGACAGACAGACACCGGCCCGACCGGTCAGACGTCCGTAGACATCCGCCATGAAAGCGGCACCCTGTTCGTGCCGCGTGGTGACAAAGCGAATGCTGGAATCGAGCAGCGCGTCCATGAGATCCAGGTTTTCCTCACCTGGCACGCCGAAGATGTATTCCACACCCTCGTTCTCGAGACACTTCACGAACAGCTGCGCAGCATTCATCGGGGATTCCGAGTACCGCTCACACGCCCCGGCCGGCTTTCGAGGCGCTCCGGACGCCGCTGGGGGCCGGCACCCGCGCTAGGGCTCGCTGGCAGGTGCCAGCGCCTCGGAGCTGGATGCGGCGCGCTCCTTCGCCACCAGAAAGTCCACGACCTCCAGCATCTCCTTGTTGCCACCCGCCATTTTCGCGGAAACCACATATTTGCCATCGACAATCAGCACCGGCACGCCGGTAATTCCGTACATGGCCCGGGCCTGCCGGGCCCGATTGGTTTTGGTGACCACCGCGAAGGACTGAAAGGTCCGGTCGAAGTCCTCTGCCGAAATCCCCTGGTCGACGAAGAACGCCTTCAACTCTGCGACATTGCGGATCGGCTTGCGCTGCTTGTGAATGCGCTCGAACAGGGGTCCGTGGATCCTGTCCTCCACGTCCAGCAGCTGAGCCGTGTAGTAGGCCCTCGCCAGCAGCTCCCAGCTCGCCCCCAGGACCGCGGGCATGCGGACGAATTCGACATCATCCGGTTTCTCTTCCAGCCAGGCCTCGATCTGCGGCTCGAGGTGGTAGCAGTGCGGGCAGCCGTACCAGAACAGCTCGCGCACCTCGATCTTGTCGGGCGTGTCGGTCGGCTGCGCCTTGGCGAGCAGCGTATAGTCGATGCCTTCGTCGTAATCGGCGTAGACCAGCGGTGCGATCAGCACCAGAGCAGCCAGCTTGACCCAGAATTTCATTTTGCCTCTCCCTCGTCTCAAAGTTCGCCGTACGCGCTCCATCCGGACACAGGATTTTAACGCCGGGCGACGCGAAAAGGTGACCGATCAGCGGGAAATGATGCGATGCCGGCCGTCGGCGCGCCCGGCCGGGAGCCCGTCGCGCAGAACGCGGCTCGCGCCGTGCGCCCCGGATGGTGGATGACACCCGGTCGGAAAAAGCAATGCCGCCGACGACGAGCGATCGGTGCCCTCGCTCAGTGGAGCCCCTCGATGTAGGACGACACGGCCTCGATCTCCTGGTCCGTCATCTTCGCGGCGGTGTTGCGCATCATTTTATTGGCGTCGTTTGACCGTTCACCGTTCTTGAATGCATGGAGCTGATTTGCCACGTATTTTGCGTGCTGGCCGCTCAGGGAAGGGAAATACGCCGGGGGATTGCCACGCCCTGCGGGGCCGTGACAGCCGATGCAGGCGGCGACGCCGGTGGAGGCGTTGCCACCCCGGTAGATTTTCTCGCCGAGCTCGACCAGCGCTTCCTCCGCAGCACCGATCTGAATGGTCTGGAGCCCGTAATAGGCCGCAAGGTCGGCCATGTCCTGTTCACTCAGCGACGCCACCATGGGGGCCATCATCGCATTGCTGCGCTCCTCGCCGGCCTTGAAATCCTTTAACTGCTTCTCCAGATAGCGGGGATGCTGTCCCGCGAGCTTTGGCCACTCAGGATTCGCGCTGTTACCGTCGACCCCATGACAGCCCGCGCAGGTCGCCGACTTTGCCTTTCCCGCCTCGGGGTCGCCCGCAGCCACGGTCTTGGGGACACCGCTGACCAGAGAAACAGTTACTGCAAAAACAAGCCAGGTTTTCATCTCGCTTTGATCTCCAAACACGCTACGGGACGGGATCCCGTGGCCCGGGAGCTGCTGCCGGTGCAGACAGGCGCTGCGAAAGCGCCAAAGATGAATGCGCACGCGCGCATCATAAAACGTCCACCAACCAGGCGCCTCGAGTCGGGCACGGCTGCCCTCGGCGAGCCAGGTTTGTGCCACGGGCAGACCAGCCAGCCAAGCCGCCGGTCCCCCATCCAAAAAAGAGCCCAACTGTATACCAGCGGGCACTCGGATGGTCAACCGAAGCAGCGCCGCCGCTTTTCCGCCACCGGCCCCGACAGCCAGGCCCCGCCTTCGCCCACACTTCGTATCGCCCCCGGTCGGCCGCCGTGGCCGCCAGAACCATTGCCGCCGGTGTGTGTCGGACGCCGGCCGTGTGGGCCTGCGAGATATGCGAGAATGCAGCGATGAAACCGAAGCTCAACCAGGCCCGCTTCCTTACCAGTGCGCCGCGCAGCGCGATGGCACCGCCAGACACCGGGGCCGAGGTTGCCTTCGCGGGGCGCTCCAATGCCGGCAAGTCCAGCGCCCTGAACGCCATTGTCCATCAGCGCACGCTGGCTCGGGCGAGCAAAACCCCGGGACGTACGCGGCTCATCAACTTTTTCGCGCTGGACGAGAGCCGGCGCCTCGTCGATCTGCCCGGTTACGGCTACGCCCGGGTGCCCCAGGCCGTGAAGACCGAGTGGCAGCGTCACCTGGCCGAGTACCTCCAGACCCGGACTTCGCTGCGCGGCCTGATCCTGCTGGTGGACTGCCGTCACCCCCTCACGGAGTACGATCAGCAAATGCTTCGCTGGTGCGCCGCCGCCGGGCTTCCGGTCCACGTGCTGCTGACCAAGGCGGACAAGCTCGGTCGCGGTCCCGCCGCCGCGAGCCTGCTCGGGGTGCGCCGTCGCCTGGGAGGGCTGCATGCCGGGGCCACGGCCCAGTTGTTCTCAGCGCACAGGAAGGAGGGCGTGGACGAAGCGCGCGAAGTCATAGACCGTTGGCTGACCGAGTGAGCCGAAGGAGCCCCAGAAGCCGGCTCTCCCTGCCCGGCTCTGGATCCGCGGCTCACCGCTCAGCGCAGGCCGGCGCCACTCCGTTTGCCGTCGCCCGAGGCTGCAGCGACCAAAAAAAAACCCCGGAGTGCAAGGGGGGGAAGCACCGGGGTTAAGTATACCCGGCTTGGGGAAACCGGGTTGGAGGAATTCCCGCTCTCTTCATCGCGAACGGGGAGCATCTGCCAATGACCACTCCATCAGTTAGACCGAACGTCCTGCTCTTAGTTCGATTGCGCTTCCCTCGCGTCGTTCGTCCATCAGGACGGTGTTGCTCACTGAGTCCTACTATAGAACATTTGGTATACAAATGGCTAGTAAACGAAAGTCAACAGCGTCGTATTTACTCCCTAAGCCACTCACTCCAAGACACTTTTTAAACGGACCCCTGCACGAAAGTTTAGTGCGCCTCGTCCCAATTGTCGCCGATTCCGACCTCGACCACCAGCGGCACGGACACCTGGGCCGCCTGTTGCATGTACGCCCGGATCTGTGCTTTGGCATGCTCACAGGCCTCGGCCGGAACCTCGAAGACCAGCTCGTCGTGGACCTGCATGATCATGCTGACGCCGCTGCCGGTGCTTTTAATCCATTCTGATACGGAAAGCATGGCTTTTTTGATGATATCCGCGGCGGTTCCCTGCATGGGCGCATTGATCGCGGTGCGCTCGGCGGCCTGGCGCCGCTGCATGTTACCCGCCTTGATGTCCGGCAGGTACAGGCGTCTCCCGAACAGGGTTTCCACATAACCCTGCTCCCGCGCCAGGGCCCGCGTGGAGTCCATGTACGCCCTGACCCCCGGGTAGCGCTCGAAATAGAGATCCACATACCGCTGCGCCTGACCGCGCTCGATGCCGAGCTGCCTCGCCAGGCCAAACGCGGACATGCCGTAAATCAGCCCGAAATTGATGGCCTTGGCCGAGCGCCGCTGCTCCGACGTGACGCGCTCCGGGTCGCTGCCGAACACCTCGGCCGCGGTGGCGCGGTGGATGTCCTCGCCGCGTGCAAAGGCCTGCATCAGGCCGGCATCCCCGGAAAGGTGCGCCATGATACGCAGCTCGATCTGCGAGTAGTCGGCCGCCAGGATCCGCCGTCCCGGCTCGGCGATGAACGCCTGCCGGATGCGACGGCCCTCCGCGGTACGGATCGGGATGTTCTGCAGGTTGGGATCCGAGGAAGACAGCCGCCCCGTCGCCGCCACTGCCTGATGGTACGAGGTATGCACCCGTCCGGTTTCCGGATTGACCTGCTCGGGGAGCCGGTCCGTGTAGGTCGATTTCAGTTTGCTCAGGGAACGGTGTTGGAGAATCAGCCGGGGCAATGGGTAATCCAGCGCCAGCTCCTGCAGCACCGACTCCGCTGTCGAAGGTGCGCCCTTGGGTGTCCTGGCAAGCACCGGGAGTCGCTGAAGATCGTAGAGGATGGCCTGAATCTGCTTGGGCGACCCGAGGTTGAACGGCTCACCGGCGAGCGCATGCGCTTCGCGCTCCACCTCCTGCATGCGCTCTGCCAACTCTGCGCTCTGGCGGGCCAGCATCGGCACGTCGACCCTGACTCCGGTCCGCTCCATGTCCCCCAGCACCGCGAGCAGGGGAAGCTCAACCTCTTCGAAGAGCTGTTTCAGGCGTGGCTGGGACGACAGGCGCGGCCACAGCACCTGGTGCAGCCGCAGGGTCATGTCGGCGTCCTCGGCCGCATAGGGCACCGCCTGCTCCAGCGCCACCTGGTTGAAGCTCAACTGCTTCGCCCCCTTGCCGGCCACGTCCTCGAACCGGATATTGGTGTGGCCAAGACAGCGCTCGCTGAGGGAATCCAGATCGTGGCGGCTGGCGGTGCTGTCGAGCACATAGGATTCCAGCATGGTGTCGTAGGCGATGCCCTGCAGGTGGATACCGTGATTGGCCAGCACGCTGCGATCGTACTTGAGGTGGTGTCCGAGCTTGGTCCGGCGCTCGTCTTCGAGCAGCGGCCGCAGCAGTGTCAGGACCCGGTCGCGGTCGAGCTGCTGCGGAGCGCCGGGGTAGTCGTGGGCGACCGGCAGGTACGCCGCCTGCCCGCGCTCGATGGCGAACGACAGGCCGACGATCCGGGCGCGCATATAGTCCAGACTCGTGGTTTCGGTGTCGAACGCGAACAACTCCGCCCGCTCCAGCCGCTGCAGCCACTCGCGCAGTGCCTGCTCGGTCAGAATGACCTGATAGTCGCCCTCCGGTGGCGCAGGCTGGGTCGCGTCGCCGTCACCGTCGGCATCCAGTTGCTTGAGCCAGCTTTTGAACTCCAGTCGCTCGAGCCAGGTACGCAGAGCGCTGGTGTCCGGCGCCTCCCGGGTCAGCTGGTCCGGCTCGACGTCGAGTTCCAGGTCACAACGCACGGTGGCGAGCGCCTTCGACAGCTCGAGCTGATCGAGATGCGCACGCAGGTTTTCACCGACCTTGCCCTTGATCTCACCGGCGTGGGCGACGATCTCATCGAGTGAGCCGTACTGACTCAGCCAGCGGGCGGCGGTCTTGGGCCCGACTTTGGGCACCCCGGGTATGTTGTCGACCGGATCCCCGACCAGGGCCAGATAGTCGATCATCTGGCCCGGCGTCACTCCGAACTTCTCCTCCACGCTCTGCACATCCAGCACCGTGTCGTTCATGGTGTTGATCAGGGTGACGCGATCGTTGACCAGCTGCGCGAGGTCCTTGTCACCGGTGGAAATCACCGTCCGCCACCCCTGCGACGTGGCCTGCCCGGCGAGCGTGCCGATGACGTCGTCCGCCTCGACACGGGGGACCTGGAGCAGCGGCAGGCCCATCGCCCGAATCACTTCCAGCAACGGCTCGACCTGGGCCGAGAGCTCTTCGGGCATCGGCGGGCGATGGGCCTTGTATTCGGCGTAGATGTCGTCGCGGAAGGTCTTGCCCCTGGCGTCGAAGACCACCGCCATGTGGCGCGGATCATAGGTGTCGATCAGCTTTCGCAGCATGTTCAGCACCCCGTATACAGCGCCGGTCTGCTCACCCCGGCTGTTGCTCAGTCCGGGCAGCGCGTGGAAGGCCCGGTACAGATACGAGGAGCCGTCGACCAGGATAAAGGGAGGCTTTTGCTCGGCCGTCATAGTGAACGTCTCGGTTTGACAGGGGTGCGATGGTATCATTCCAGCGTTCGGCACGGGCCGAGCGAGCGCACACTAGGACAGCCTGAATGAACCAACAGTCTCGACGCCGACACCCCGGTCTGGCGCCGCTCAATGACGCTCAGTTGAGCCGCGAGTCATGGAAAATCTTTCAGATCATGGCCGAGTTCGTGGAGGGCTTCGAGCGGCTGGCGCAGATCAGGCCCTCGGTCAGCATCTTCGGGTCCGCCCGCACCCCCACCGACCACCCCTATTACCGGCTCGCCGAGGAAATCGCGCGGGAGCTGTCGGAGGCCGGCTTTTCAGTGCTGAGCGGCGGCGGTCCCGGCATCATGGAGGCGGCCAACAAGGGTGCCTTCGCCGGCCCCTCGCCGAGCATCGGTCTGAATATCATCCTGCCCCACGAGCAGGTGGGCAACGCCTACCAGGACATCGCCCTGAATTTCCGGCATTTCTTCTCCCGCAAGGTGATGTTCGTCAAGTACGCTTCCGCCTACGTGGTGCTGCCCGGCGGCTTCGGCACGCTGGACGAGCTGGCCGAGATCCTGACCCTGGTGCAGACCGGCAAAACGCGCCGCATTCCGATCGTTCTGGTCCATCGGCCGTTCTGGGAGGGTCTCGTCAGCTGGCTCAGGGGCACCCTCACGCGCGAGCAGACCATCAACCCGGAAGACCTCGATCTGTTTCAGATCCTGGACAAGCCGCACGAAGTGGTGGATGCTATTTTTGCACACTATGACAAACGCGGATTCGAGCCCTCGCCCCGCGAGCAGGAAATCCTGCTGGACCTCTGAAAACCGGGGAGCGCGACCATGAAAGTCCTGCATCTGTTGACCCCTCTGGCGCTGTGCTGGGGTGCCGCCACCCTGGCAGAGGCACCGGCCGAGCTGCCCCCGCCGCCCATGACGGAGGAGGAGGAAATCGAGCCCGAGGTCAAGATCATCAAGCGCGAGGACAAGACCATCGAGGAATATCGCGTCAACGGCAAGCTGTACATGATCAAGGTGACGCCTAAAAACGCCCCACCCTACTACCTCATCGACACCAACGGCGACGGCACGATGGAGGCTTCGCGCACCGAGATCGAGCCCGATCTTATGATACCCCGGTGGGTTCTGTTCCGCTGGTAGGACCCTGACGCTGCCGGCCCCGCCCCGGCGGTGCGACCCTCGGCCACGACGCGCGGCGGCGAATGCCTCCTCCCGCCGCTGACTGGCGCGCGAAGCCGGTTATAATCCGGGCCCATGTCTCGATGCGCCCTGCACAGGCTGTCCACCGCGCTGGGTCGTGTGGCCGAGTCGGTCGGCAATGTGGCGGGCTGGCTGGCGCTTGCACTGGTGCTGGTGACTTTCGCGGTGGTCGTGCTTCGCTACCTGTTCGAGGTCGGCTGGATCGCCATGCAGGAATCCATCCTCTACCTGCACGCGAGTCTGTTCCTTCTGGGGGCCGCCTATACCCTCAACAAAGACGGCCACGTCCGCGTGGACATCTTCTACCGCGGCTTCGCGCCCCGGCGCAAGGCCCTGGTGGATCTGCTCGGCGCGCTGTTCCTGCTGCTGCCGGTGTGCAGCTTCCTGCTGTGGGTGAGCTGGGGCTATGCGGTCAGGGCCTGGTCGCTGCGCGAAGGCTCGCCCGAAGCCGGCGGTCTGCCCTTCGTCTATCTGTTGAAGACCCTGATCCCCGTGGCGGCGCTGCTGTTGATCCTGCAGGGGATCAGCCAGGCCCTCGCCAGCCTGTCCATACTTTTCCGCCGGAAGAACGGCACGGGATGAACGGCGGAATGGCCCTGTTGCTGTTCGCCGCCGTGTTCCTGCTGCTGCTGGCCGGCTATCCGGTTGCCTTTACGCTGGCGGGCACCGCGCTCGGCTTCGCCTTCATGGGGGAATGGCTGGGTCTGTTCGATGCCGCCTTCCTGCAGGCCTTGCCGAATCGGCTGTACGGCATCATGACCAACGAAACCCTGGTTGCGGTGCCGCTGTTCGTGTTCATGGGGGTGACGCTGGAGCGCTCGCGGGTGGCCGAGAATCTGCTGGAAACCATGAGCGGCCTGTTCGGACGGTTGCGCGGCGGGCTCGGACTCTCGGTCACACTGGTCGGAATGCTGCTGGCCGCCAGCACCGGGATCGTGGGTGCCACCGTGGTGACCATGGGCCTGTTGTCACTGCCAACCATGCTGCGGCGCGGCTACGACCCCCGGGTGGCGACCGGGACCATCTGCGCCTCGGGAACGCTCGGGCAGATCATCCCTCCGTCGATCGTGCTGGTGCTGCTCGGCGACGTGATGTCGGCCGCCTACCAGCAGGCCCAGCTCGACCAGGGCATTTTTTCGCCCGAGACCGTGTCCGTCGGCGACCTGTTCGCGGGCGCCCTGCTGCCAGGCCTGCTGCTGGTGGCTCTGTATGTGGTGTATCTGCTGGCGGTCGCCGCGCTGCGGCCCGCGATGATGCCACCGCTGAATGCCGAAGACCGGCCGGAGCGCGGTCTGCTGGACATTGCCGCGGCCCTGCTGCCGCCCCTGGTGCTGATCGTCGCCGTGCTGGGCTCCATTCTCGGCGGGCTGGCCACCCCGACCGAGGCCGCCTCGGTCGGCGCCGTTGGCGCCCTGATTCTGGCGGCGTCTTATCGACAGATCAGCCTCTGGACTGTGCTGCGCGGCGCCCTCCTCAGAGCCCTGCTTGCGCCCGCGCGGCTGCTGTTTTTCTTGCCGCTGCATCGACGGCTGAAAGACCGGCTGAGCGCACTCGAGGCGAGCGATAACAGTTTGAAAATCATGGCTTCCGTGGTGCGCAGCACCATGGAGGTGTCCAGTATGGTGTTTCTCATCCTGATCGGTGCATCGCTGTTCTCCCTGGTCTTCAGGGGGTTCGGCGGCGACGAGCTGGTCGAGACCGTGCTCACCGACCTGCCGGGGGGCGTGTTCGGTGCCGTGCTGGTGGTGATGCTGGTGATGTTCCTGCTGGGCTTCGTGCTGGACTTCATTGAAATCACTTTCGTGGTGGTCCCAATCGTGGGGCCGGTGCTGCTGGCCATGGGCCTGGATCCGGTGTGGCTGGGCATCATGATCGCGCTCAACCTCCAGACCTCGTTCCTCACGCCGCCGTTCGGCTTCGCGCTGTTCTACCTGCGCGGGGTGGCGCCGGAGAGCATCCGTACGCTCGACATCTACCGCGGCGTCGCCCCCTTCATCGCCATCCAGCTCGGCATGCTCGGGCTGTTGGCCCTGTGGCCGGCGCTGGCGACCTGGCTCCCGGGAATCATCTATCCGTAGCCGGACTGAAATGCCAACCGTCTCAGGCGGAGCGTGCGTTCAGGTAGGCCCGCTGGGAGATGTTGCTCCACGGGACGGCCTGCTGCCGAAACACCTGGAACGAGTCGTAGACCCGTTTTGAGAGTGCGTCATTTTCCGCAATTTCCGCCACCACCTGCGCGGAGAGCTCGCGAAGCCGCTCCAGAACCGGTTCCGGCAGCTTGCGCAGCTCCACCCGGTGCTCGTCGACCAGGGTCTGCAGGGCCTGGTTGTTGCGCGCGATGTATTCGGCGTACATGTCCTGGTTGGCCACCCGCGCGGCGTTGCTGACGATGATCTGCAGCTCTTCCGGCAGGGCGTCGAAGGCGGCCTTGTTGACCATGCATTCGAGCGTGGTGCCGGGCTCATGCCAACCAGGGTAGTAGTAGTATCGGGCGGCCTTGTACAGACCGAACGCCAGGTCATTGTAGGGACCGACCCACTCGGTGGCGTCGATGGCCCCGGACTGCAGCGCGGTGAACAGCTCGCCGCCCGGAAGGCTGACCGGCGTCCCTCCCGCACGTGCCAGCACCTCACCGCCCAGGCCGGGGATCCGCATCTTCAGACCCTGCAGGTCCTCCAGTGAGTCGATCTCGCGGTTGAACCATCCGGCCATCTGCACACCGGTGTTGCCGGCCGCCAGCGGGACCAGGCCAAAGGGCTCGTAGGTCTCGCGCCAGAGCTGCATTCCGCCACCGTGGTAGAGCCAGGCGTTCATTTCTTCGGCCGTCAGCCCGAACGGTACCGCGGAAAAAAACTGTGCCGCCTCACTCTTGCCCTTCCAGTAATAGGCGGAACCGTGGCCGAGCTCCGCGGTGCCCGCGGAGACGGCACCGAAGACTTCGAAGGCTGGCACCAGCTCACCCGCCCCATAGACCTTGACCCGGATGCGGCCGGCACTCATCCGCGTGATGAGGTCAGCGAGAAAGATGGCTCCGGTGCCCAGCCCGGGGAAATTCTTCGGCCAGGTCGTCACCATCTTCCAGTTGACCGGTTTGAAGGCGCGATCGCCGGCGCTGACCCGATCCGCGGGAGCCGGTTTATCCGCCTTGCAGCCGGCTCCCAGCGCCGCGCCGGCCAGCAGTGCACCGCCCCCGAAGCGGCCCAGAAACTTTCTTCTTCGCATGAATCCTCCGCCACCTGGTCTGGACTGGAGCGGGTATTGTACGGGTTTCCTTGGCCTCGCGAACGCCGAAAACAACTGTTGCAATTTTCGAATGTTATGCCATTATGTTACTAAGCTTCTGTAAAAGTAGTTGTAGTGTCCTGCAATATAAAGAAATTTTTTCAGGTTAGGGCCTAGCAGTTTCGGAATAATCAGCAGCCGGACAGCTGCACCACCGGAGGGCACAACATGCTGGATGCACCCGAGCGCGTCGGCGCAAGATTTTCCATTCTACTCTTTCTCGGCTTCCTGCTGACACCCCTGGCGGGATTTGCCACCGCCATCCTGTTCGGGGTGCTGGAGCCCTGGCAGGTGCAGCAGCTGCTCGCCCGGGGACTGGTCCCCGCGTTTTCGGTTGCGCTGATTTTCTTCGCCCTGTTCCAGCACCAGCGTTTGATCACACCGCTGATCACCTGGGCCCTGCAGAATCCGGGCGGGGGCAACGCGCCCACTCACCTGCACCGTCACCTGCATCGTTTCAGCCGCGATTTCTGGAGCCTGATGTCGGTGCACGCGCTGGTCAGCCCGGTGCTGGTCTTCTGGAGCCTCGACGGGGGCATCGACCGGAGCAACGCCGCCGCCTTTATGCACCTGCTGCTGCTCCAGGGACTGGCATCGGCGCTGATCGGCATGCCGGCCTACCTGTTCGGACTGCACCAGCTCGGCAAGCTGGCCGGACACCTGAGCCTGGATCGCATCCACGTCAGCCTCAAGTCGCGAATCCTGCTGCTCGCCGGCCTGGTGCCCCTGCTCTCCTACTCGCTGCTGGTGGAGTACCACTGGCTGCGCGCCGGTCAGCTGGACAGCGGCTATCTGATCACCTGGCTGGCGCTCGGCCTCATCACCACCCTGATCAGCCTGCTGTCCATTCACAGCATGCAGCAGGCGCTACGGCCCTTCGAGCAGCTGTTCAGCCGCAGCGGCGCTTCGACCCACCACGATCTCGCCAACCTGAGGGCGGCTTCCACGGACGAAATCGGCCACCTCACCCAGACGCTGGGCAAGGTATTCCAGCGCCTCGGCGATCAGGAAACGCACATGCGCGCCATTGTCGATACCGCGGCCGAGGGCATCATCGTGGTCGACGAGAAAGGCCGCATCGACACCTTCAATCCGGCGGCGGAACGCCTGTTCGGGTACCTGGCGCTGGAAATCCGCGGCCATCACCTCGCCTCCCTGCTCCCCAGCGTGTTCGAGGTCCGCACCTGCGTCGATCCGCACAGCGAAGAGCGCGAAGTCGAAGGCCTGCACCGCAACGGCTCGCGCATCCAGATCTCGCTTCGCGTTTCGGCCATGGAAATCAGCGGCAGGCGCATGTTTACCTGCCTGGTGGCCGACATCACCCAGCGTAAGGCGGCCGAGCGCGAGCTGCTGGCGGCGGAGGCCCGCTACCGGGCCCTGGTCGAGACCGCCCACGATCTGGTGTGGAGCGTGGACCCCGAGGGCCGCTGGAGCTACCTCAACTCGGCCTCGCGCATGGTCTACGGGCTCGAGCCCGAGGATATGATCGGGCGACCGGTGGCGGAATTCTGCCTGCCGGCCAACAGCGCCGCGGACCAGCGCGCCTTCCGCGGCCTGCTCGCCGGCCACGATCTCTACCAGTATGAGACGGTCCACCTGCACAACAACGGCACCCACCGCCACCTGAGCTTCAACGCCAAGGCCCACATGGACGCCAACGGCAAGCTGGTGCAGATCAGCGGCACCGCACGCGACATCACCGAGCAGAAGGCCTTCCACCAGCAGCTGACCTATCAGGCCGAGCACGACGCGCTGACCAAGCTTTTCAACCGGCACTATTTTCAGGAGGAGCTGGAGCGCACCGTGGCCCGGGTGTCGCGCAGCCCGGAAGCGACCTGCGCGCTGTTCTACATCGACCTGGATCAGTTCAAGTACATCAACGACACCCTGGGTCACGCCGCCGGTGACCGGCTGCTGGTGGAAATCACCCAGCTTCTGCTCAAGCACGTCCGCGACGGCGACCTTCTGGCCCGCTTCGGCGGCGACGAGTTCACCCTGCTGCTCTACAACATCCGTCCGGCCGATGTGATGCTGGCGGCCGAAAACTTCCGGGAGCTGTTCGAGAATTACACTTTTGTCCAGGATGCCAAGAGCTTCAACATCAGCTGCAGCATTGGCGCCTCGGTGATCGACAGCCTGGTGCACTCGGCGCAGGAGGCGCTCTCGCACGCCGATCTGGCCTGCAACATGGCCAAGGCCCAGGGCCGCAACCGCGCCAATCTCTACGACCCCACGGACCGCAACAAGGCCGGCATGGCCGAGGACATGGGTTGGGCCGCCCGGGTGCGGGAAATGCTGGAGCACGACCGCTTCCAGCTCGCCTACCAGCCGATCATGCTGCTCAGCGACGACCAGGTGCACGACTACGAGGTGCTGGTGCGTATGATCTGCGACGACGGCGAAATCATCCTTCCCGGTGGCTTCATGCCGGCGGCGGAGCGCTTCGGCCTGATTCACAGCGTCGACCGCTGGATCGTGCGTCGTGCCCTGACCCACCTGGACCGCCTGCACCAGCAGGGCGAGGTGGTGCGCTTCTCCATCAACCTGTCGGGCAAGGCGTTCGAAGACAAGGCCCTGCTGCCGATGATCCGAGAGCTGCTCGACGATTCGGCCATCGATCCGTCGCGCGTGTGCTTCGAAATCACCGAAACCGCGGCGATCGCCAAGCTTTCCGAGGCGGAGCAGTTCATCACCGCGCTCAAGAACATGGGCTGTCAGTTCGCCCTGGACGACTTCGGCGCCGGTTTCTCTTCCTTCGCCTACCTCAAGCACCTGCCAGTTGACAAGCTCAAGATCGACGGCGCCTTCGTACAGGGCATGGCGAGCAGTCAGATCGATCAGGCGATGGTGCAGTCCATGAACCAGGTCGCCCACGCGCTGGGCAAGCTGACCATCGCCGAATACGTCCAGGACCGGACCACGCTGGAGCTGCTGCGCGAGTACGGCGTCGATTACGCCCAGGGCAACTACATCGGCAAGCCCCGCGAGGCGCTAATGAGCATCCCCCGCCTGCCTAGCGCGCGCCTGCAGGCGGCCGTCCCGCGCTGAAGCCGGCCCCGGCTATCTGCCGGGTCGGACGGCATAGTATCATCGCGCCATGATCAGCTCGATTCGGGAGTTTCTGAGGCAGGAAAGCGCCGGCGGAGTACTGCTGGTCATTGCCTCGGTCTTCGCACTGATCTTCGCCAACTCACCCCTTGCCAGCCTTTACGACACGCTGCTCGACATCCCGGTCGCGATCCGCTTCGGCGCCTTCGAAATCGCCAAGCCGCTGCTGCTTTGGATCAATGACGGCCTCATGGCCATCTTTTTCTTCCTCGTGGGCCTGGAGCTGAAGCGCGAGTTCATCGAGGGCGAGCTCTCGGATGCGCAGAAGATCAGCCTGCCTGCGCTAGGCGCGGTCGGCGGCATGGCGCTGCCGGCGGGCATCTATCTCCTGTTGAACGCGGACGACCCGCTGGCGATGAGCGGCTGGGCGATTCCGGCGGCCACCGACATCGCCTTCGCCCTGGGCATCCTGGCCCTGCTGGGCGAGCGCGTGCCCACCCAGCTGAAGGTTTTTCTGGTCTCGCTGGCGATCTTCGACGACATGGGCGCCATCATCATCATCGCCCTGTTCTACACCAGCGATCTGTCGGTCTCGGCGCTGTCGGTCGCCGGCGCCTGCATCCTGGTGCTGGCATTCCTCAGCCGCCGTCGCGTGACCGCCCTGAGCTTCTATATCATCGTCGGGCTGGTAATGTGGGCATCGGTGCTGAAATCCGGCGTGCACGCCACCCTGGCCGGCGTGATTCTGGCGGTTTTCATTCCCATCCGGGAGGATCAGGAGACCGGCCGTTCACCCCTGCGCGAGCTCGAGCACGACCTCCACGGCAGCGTAGCCTTCCTGATACTGCCCCTGTTCGCCTTCGCCAACGCCGGCCTCTCCCTTCAGGGGCTGACCCTCTCGCAGCTGACCGCCCCGGTGCCGCTCGGCATCGCGGCCGGACTGTTCTTCGGCAAGCAGTTGGGGGTGTTCGGCCTGTGCTGGCTCGGCATCCGGCTGGGCATCGCCAAGCTCCCCCAGGGGGTCAGCTGGAGTCAGCTCTACGGCGTAGCCATCCTGTGCGGGATCGGTTTCACCATGAGCCTGTTCATCGGCTCGCTGGCCTTCGAGGAGGCCAACTCGCCTTATCTCTACCAGGATCGCCTGGGCATCATCACCGGCTCCGTCCTGTCGGCCGTGTTCGGTTATCTGTGGTTGCGCCGCGCCCTTGCAGGTCCGGCATCCGGCGGCTGAAACGCCTCATACCGGCTGCAGGTTGGCGTAGGAAACCACCAGCCACTTCGGGCCGGCGCTTTCGAAGTTCACCTGCACACGGGCGTGGGCCCCCTGCCCTTCGTAGCCCAGCACCACGCCCGCACCGAATTTGGCGTGCCGGACCCGCTGGCCCAGGTGCAACCCCTCGGGCTCGGAAACAAAGGACGACGCCGGGGGCGTGCCCGCAAAAGGACGGGTGACCTGGATGCGCGGGCGAAGCTCCTGGATCAGTTCGGCCGGAATCTCGTTGATGAAGCGCGAAGGCACACAGTAGGCCTCGCGCCCGTGCAGACGCCGGTGCTCGGCATAGCTGAGGCACAGGCGCTTGCAGGCACGGGTGATACCCACGTAGCACAGGCGTCGCTCCTCTTCGAGCCGCCCCGGCTCTTCCACCGACAGCTGGTGCGGGAACAGGCCCTCCTCCAGGCCGCAGAGATACACGCTGTCGAACTCCAGGCCCTTGGCGGAGTGCAACGTCATGAGCTGCACGCAGTCCTCCCAGCCCTGGCCCTGCCCTTCACCGGCCTCCAGCGCCGCATGAGAGAGAAAGGATGAAAGGACGTCCGGGGCCTCGTCCTCCCGCTCGGCATGAGCGTACTCGCGCGCCGCATTCACCAGCTCGTCCAGGTTCTCCAGACGCGCCTGCCCCCGCTCGCCCTTCTCTTTCAGATAGTGCTCCCGCAGGCCGCTGGCCTGCACAATGTGCTCGACCCGCTCCTGCAGCGGCAACCCATCGATGCCCGCGGCCTGCTGCCCGATGAGCTCGAGAAACGCGGCCAGCGCGTTGCGGGCGCGCGCATTGAGCTCGCCGCCCGTGAGCAGTGCCCGGGCCGCCGTCCACAGCGAGACCCCCTCCAGACGCGCCCGCTCGCGCACCACGCCGAGGGTCCGCTCGCCGATGCCGCGCGGCGGCTGGTTGACGATGCGATCGAAGGAGGCGTCGTCCTCACGGTTCTGGCTGAGTCTGAGATAGGCAAGCGCGTCCTTGATCTCCTGGCGCTCGAAAAACCGCAGGCCGCCGTAGACGCGGTAAGCAATCCCCGCCTGCAACAGCCGTTCCTCGAACACCCGCGACTGGGCATTGGAACGGTACAGAATGGCGATGTCGCTGCGCGCCTCACCCCGGTCGATCTCGGCCTGGATCCGCTCGACAACGAAGCGGGCCTCGTCCTGCTCATTGATCGCCGCATAGAGATCGACCGGCTCGCCCTCCTCCCCTGCCGTCCACAGGTTCTTGCCAAGGCGGGCGTCGTTTCGCGCGATCAGCGCATTGGCCGCCTTGAGAATGGCGCCCGTGGAACGGAAGTTCTGCTCCAGGCGCAGGGTGCGCGCGCGCGGAAAATCGCTCGCGAAGCGATGCAGATTTTCGATCCTGGCGCCGCGCCAGCCGTAGATCGACTGGTCGTCGTCACCGACAATGGTGATCCGCGCGCGGTCACCGGACAGCACCCGCAGCCAGGCGTACTGAATGCTGTTGGTGTCCTGGAACTCATCGACCAGAATATGCTGGAAGCGCTGCTGGTAGTGCGCCAGCAGCTCCGGGCGCTGCAGCCACAGCTCGTGGGCGCGCAACAGCAGATCGGCGAAATCGACCAGTCCGGAGCGCTGGCAGAGCTCTTCATAGGCCTGGTAGATTGCAGTCTGCTGGCGCTCCCGGGGATCGCCCCGGTGCTCGATGTGCTCGGGACGCAGACCCTCGTCCTTGCGCGCATTGATGAACCACTGCACCTGTCGGGGCGGCCAGCGGCTCTCGTCCAGGTCGAGCGCCCTGAGCACCCGGCGAACGATGCGGTACTGATCATCCGCGTCCAGCACCTGGAAGCTCTGCGGGAGACCCGCCTCCTGCCAGTGCAGTCGCAGCAGGCGATGGGCCAGACCGTGGAAGGTACCCACCCACATGCCCCGCGTCGGCATGCCGATGAGCTCCTCGATGCGCGAGCGCATTTCCCCGGCGGCCTTGTTGGTGAAGGTCACCGCGAGGATTCCGTAAGGCGACACGCCATCGACCTGGATCAACCAGGCCACGCGGTGCACCAGGACGCGGGTCTTGCCGCTACCCGCCCCCGCCAGCACCAGCAACGGCGTCTGATCCGCCGTGACGGCCTCCCGCTGGGCATCGTTGAGTGGATCGATGATGTAGGAAACATCCATCCGCGCATTCTAACAAAGCGCTGCGGAACATCCGGAAAAAATGCCTGCCTGGAGCCCCGGGCCACCGCCGGCGGGTCGTTGCGCACTGCGCCCGCCGACCGGCCGCTGCCCGGAAAGTGTAAAATGGGCAGATGCATGCCATTGCACAGCCTGACAGCGCAGGCACGCCGGGCCTCCTGGTCTCTGACCCCGCCGGGGACGGACGGGCCGCGGCGCTCGAGAGTCGGTTTGGCTTCGCCCGGCTGACTGCCCCGCCCCGCTGCGGCTTCTACCTGGAGCTGGCCGCAGTCGGCCTGCAACTGCGCCAGGCAGGCCCGGGCGCGCCGGGGCCGATCCGGACCGATTTCCTCTCCGGCGCCCTCGCCCACCGGCTGCGCTACGGCGGCGGTCGCGGACAGCCCCTGGCGCGGGCGGTTGGCATGAAGCCCGGTTTCAGCCCGAGTATCTGGGATGCGACCGCCGGGCTGGCCCGCGACGCCCTGGTGCTGGCGAGCCTGGGCAGCCGGGTAACGTTGTGCGAACGCGCGCCGGTACTGGCGGCACTGCTGGAGGACGCCCTGCAGCGGGCCTCAGGGGACACACGGGCCGGGCCCTGGCTCGGGCGCATGCATGTTTGCTTCGCCGACTCGGTCGAGGCGCTGGCGGCGCTGCCGGCCGTTGAACACCCCGATGTGGTCTACCTGGACCCCATGTATCCCCCAGGCAAAGCCGGTGTCCTGGTGAAGAAGGAAATGCGCACCCTGCAGCTGCTGCTGGGCGCAGACCGGGATTCCGCCGATCTGCTGGAGGCCGGGCTGGCAACCGCGGCCCGCCGGGTCGTGGTCAAACGGCCGCGGCGCGCCGGCTGGCTGGCGCAAAAGCCCCCCTCCGCCAGCATCGAGAGCAGGAACACCCGCTACGACCTGTACGTGACCCTGTGAGCCTGGCCATGAGCAAGGAGCCTTTCTGGGAGACCACGCCGCTGGAGGCGCTGACCGAAGAGCAGTGGGAAGCGCTGTGCGACGGCTGCGGGCGCTGCTGCCTGACCAAAATCGAGGACCAGGACAGCGGCAACCTGTTTTATACGAACGTAGTCTGCCGGTTTCATGACAGCGAGCGAGGTCGCTGCACCCGCTACACCGAACGCTCGAAGCTGGTGCCGGACTGTATCAAGGTGACGCCGCAGGTGGCGCGCGAGGAAAAATGGCTGCCCGGCACCTGCGCCTACCGGCTGCTCGCCGAAGGCAAGCCGCTGCCTGAGTGGCACCCCCTCGTCAGCGGCGACCGCGACAGCGTCCGCCGGGCGGGCATTTCGGTCCGCGGCAAGGTGATCTCGGAGCGTTACGTCCATCCCGAAGAGCTCGTGGAGCACCTGGTGCACTGGTTCGATTGATCGTGGCCGATGGCTTCCGGGCGCGCCGACCAAAGACTGGGCGCATCTTTCCAAGGCATTGATTGTTTACTCTATTTCTATAATCCCGTGCTCGATTCAAGCGGCTCGGAGCAGGGTATTCGCCAGATGCCTGGACGCTGGGTCGAGCGCGTTGCCGTCATGGGTCGTCGCGACCTGCCGGCGGGGTTCATCTGTGCCTGGCAACGCCGAACGGCACTGCGGCGCTGCAGGCGCAGCAGAACCGTGTCAGGGGCGGGCGTGCTCGGAGAGAAAGCGGTCCAGCTGGTTGGCGAATGCATGGCGGTCCTTCTGGCTCAGCGACGCCGGACCGCCGGTCTGGATACCGCTGCCGCGCAGCTCCTCCATGAAATTGCGCATTGTCAGGCGCTGGCCGATATTGTCCTGCGTGTAGCGCTCGCCGCGCGTATCGAGCGCGTGGCAGCCTTTTCCGATCACCTCGGCGGCGAGGGGAATGTCGGCGGTGACGACAAGATCGCCTGCAGACGCCGCCTGCGCGATATACTTGTCCGCCACGTCGAAGCCCCCGGCCACCTGAACCGAGCTGATGAATCGCGACGCAGGCGTGTGCAGCGCGTGGTTGGCGACCAGCGTGAGCGGAACGCCCACGCGTTCAGCTGCGCGATACAGGATCTCCTTGATGACCCGGGGACAGGCGTCTGCGTCGACCCAGATCTTCATGGAGCGGGGATCCCGATGTGCGGACGACGGGACGGGACGGCTGAGCCGGTACGGCCGACCGATTCGATGACGACAAACAGGGTGGCTTCCGACGTGGACTGACTGGAAAGCATGAGCAGACGGGGCAGGGCGGAGGTCAGTCCACGACAGTCCAGCGAAAAGCGCCTGTCAGATCGCTGGCTATCTCGATACTGTCACCGACATGGAGCGGGCCGACCCCCTCGGGCGTACCCGTATAAATCAGGTCGCCGGCCCTGAGCGTCCATATGCGGCTCAGCTCGACCAGCAGGCGGTCCACCGGAAAAATCATGTCGCGCGTGTTGCCGGCCTGTCTGGGCTCGTCATTGACGGTGCAGTGAAACGCAAACTCCTGGAGATCAACCGACGCGTCACAGGCGACAAATGTCCCGATCGGCGCGCTCTGCTCGAAGGCCTTGGCCGCTTCCCAGGGCAATCCCTGGCGCTTCAGGTCCTGCTGCACATCCCTCAGCGTCAGATCGAGGCCCAGCGTGACCGCGTCCACGAAGTCGGGGGCTCGCTCCGGCTCGGTCACACTGCCGGCGCGACCGATGCGCACCACCAGCTCCGTCTCGTGATGCAGCTCGCGGCCGTGTCGGGGAAAATGAATCGGCTCACCGGGGACGACCAGGCAGCTGTGCGGCTTCATGAACACGACCGGGCCCCTGGGGAGGGGATTGTCGAGCTCCCGGGCGTGCCGGACATAATTGCGGCCGATGCAGAAAATGCGTCCGGCGCCCGGCCGGTGCTCGTGCCCCACAGCAGCCTTGTCCCTCTGGTCAGCGGCCGTCTTCAAGACAGCTGGCGGAGCGGGGCCCACAGCATCCCTTGGCTGGCCGCCAGGGCAGGGGGCCGCGGCCTCATGGTGCCGCCGCCCCCCGGCCGGGCCGGGTCCCATTGAGCGGCTCCTGGTAGAAATCATATTCCCGGAACCGGTCCATCGTCCCGTCGGCGTCGGCATCGTAGCGGGAGGACACACGTTTTCCCAGCGCGTACCGCTCGGTTTTCCGCACCAGGCCGGTCTCAGGGTTAAGTATCTCGGTGGCGCTGAGCACGCCGTCGCTGAACCGTGAACGAAAGTCGATCTTTCCGTCGCCGTCCACATCCGCCTCTCGAAGCTGCAAATTGCCCTCGCGGTAGTACCCGCGTGTCTCGTAGTCCCCGTCAAAGTCCTCGTCCGAGTCGGTTCTGTACAGCAGGCCGTGGCGATCGAAGTGGTGGATCAGATCGGTCCGGCCGTCGCGATTGCGGTCGACCTCCGTCTTTGCCAGGCGCTCGTCGACAAAAAAGCGCGTCTCGTCCGGCACACCGTCACGGTCGTGATCGATGGCATCCTCGGTGTGCGGAGCGTTGTAAAGCCAGTACACGCCGGCTGCGCCCGCGAAGGCCCCGAGCAGAAATCCCAGCACCGGGCGGGTCGATTTCGGCTGCTGCACGCCGCGCCGCTCCGGCTTGGGTTGCCTGGCTTCCCACTCGGCCAGGATCGAACGGGCGGCCTCGTAGTCGCTGTCATCGACCATCACCCGGACGAGATTCAGGGCCTGAAGCTCACCCAGGCCGCCCTGCAGGTATTCGCCCTCCACGCGGCCCTCGATCCCCGCCTGCTGCAGCAGATTGAGAATCATGTGTGCTTCCAGACCGGTGGATGCCTCGAATACGGATTTCATGGGACTCGGGTCGGACGGGCGATAGTGCAGGCCGAGGTCAGCAGTCTAGTACTCTTGCAATATGATATACGAAGAGTACTAGGGCCTGTTAACACTTACCCGATCGCCGCGACGGCGGCCATTTTGCTGCAAGGCAAGGCGCCGCGAGCGCCGTGTAGTCCGTCTACACAAGCGAGCGGCAACGCCGCATTGCGGGAAACTGGCCCCGTCCCTTCGGGTTGCGCCCCAAATGCGCTCAGGCCGCGTTGCTCGTCGTTCATTTGGAATCACCAAATTTCACTCCTCCCGCCTTGCCTGAGCGCATTTGGGGCAGCAACGCGGCGATCGGGTAAGTGTTAACAGGTCCTAGGAAGCGTTCATGAGCTTGGCGCGGACCAGGGCGACATCGATCGCCTCCTGATCGATGATTTCCGGGATCAGCGGATAAACCGTCAGCAGGCACTGCGGCCGCCGGCAGGCCGCCCGCTCCAGTCGCACCCGCGTGACTCTGCTAAGGTTCTGGTGAGCGAGCAGCCAGGCGGCGTACCAGCTGTGGTAGTCGTCCACCAGAGCGCGCTGCTCCTCATCGTCCCATTCGGTGCTTATCAGCAGTTCCGGAAAGTCCTCCCTCGGCAGTCGGCGTCCCGGTTCGCCGTCTTCTAGACGCAGACCCTCGCGGCCGGTACCGCTGCCGTCGTCGTTGCGCTCGAACCACTGGGCCGCAGGCATCGGCCGCGAGGCCACGTTCACCTGGCGTTCAAGCTGGTCGCGGTGTGGCGTGGGCCAGCCGCGCTGCGGTTGCCGCTTCTCTTTTTCCTGCAGGGTAGGGGAGACGAAGTCGGTGTCGGCCATCAGGAAAGGGCGCCAGTGGGGGTCGCTCACTTGCTCCATTTCTCTGGCCTTGTACCGAGTCCGCAACAGTGCGAGCGGCTTGCGGGTCTTCTTGTTGAGCAGCCACAGCTCGTAACGGTCGCGGATGGGGAAGGGGACAGGTGGCCGTCGCTGCAGGGCCTCCACCAGAGTGTCGGCATTGACGATGCGCACCCGGTCGACGTTTTCGTCGCTGATCTGGGTCACACCCCAGCGGAAGTGCCCCGAGGCCGTCTGCTGGCGTACGCGCCAGGTGTGACCATTGGTCGAGTAGGCGCAGGCGTCGCCCACATCGATCACCTGGATAACGCCGAGGTACGGGCCGAGGCGCCTGACACCATAATAGGGATTCATTGTGCCTCGCGCAGCCTCTCGAGCCGGGACGTCAGCTGTCCGATCATGCGCTCCGCGATATCCCGGTCAATGTCGTCGAGCGCGTCATACAGGAGCTCGAGCTCGTCGAGGGCCTCGTGCAGCTCGGCCTCACTGGCCCTGTCCAGATTCTTGATGATGTCGTAAATCCAGGGATTCATTGACGTGCTGAGGCCACCGCGATCCTGATGTTACGCTGAGTATAACGACAATCGACGGGGCGCGTGAACACGGATGCGCCTGCCTCCGCCAGCCGGGGAGGGGGGTAGAGCGCGGGTTATTCGATCGGGGCGTCGGGTCCCCCTCAGCATCGGGGAGCTCGATCCTCAGGGGACCCGGAGGGTCACTTGGCGAGGCTGCCGGCCTGAATGATTTTCCTGTTGGCAGCCGCCTGCAGATTGGCGATCTTGGGTTTGGTACCATCCAGGTAGTCGGCGAGGCTCACGGTGGGCACTTTGCGCTTGTCGACCAGGGGGTACATGGTGCATTTCTCGCACGCGCGCAGCATCGGCTGAGCCCCGGCGGGCGCTTTACCAGCCGGCCGCTTGCGCAGGTTGGTGCAGTTTTCGGTACGCATATAGGCCTGCTGGGGGATGCAGTAGAACATCAGATCCTTACTCACCGACGGCTCCTCTGGGTTATGTGGACTGGATTGTTAAGCGTGAAAGTGTACCATTTTCGCTACAGCTGTTCCATGTTCCCTGCTTTTCAAGTGGATATGCAGCCCCCCGCGGAGATGGGCGGATACCCTCGCGCCGACAGACCCGAAGCGAGACCCTGAGCGCACCCGAGCGAAACCAGCGTGACAAAGAAAATGTTCGTCTACCTTGTCGCCCTCACCGGTCTGCTGACCTACGTGCTGTACCGGTATCACGAGGCCGAGCCCCCGGATCAAGAGCAGATCGAGCGCTGTAACGAGATCGCCAATCAGATGCCCCAGAACACCCAGGAGGAGATCAACCGGAGCATCAATACCTTCCTCGATTGCCTCGCTGATTGAGCACCGCGGGCCGACCGCGCCCGCTACTCAACGGTGACGGACTTGGCCAGATTACGCGGCTGGTCCACGTCGGTGCCCTTGAGCACCGCCACGTGGTAGGCGAGCAGCTGGAGCGGAACGGTGAATACGATGGGGGCCACGCAGTCATCGGTGGGCGCAACCGGGAGCACGGTGGTGCCGGTACCGTCCGAAACCATGCCCGTGTGCTCATCGGCAAACACCAGCATTTCGCCCCCGCGCGCGCTGACTTCCCGGAGATTGGATTTGAGCTTCTCCAGCAGCACGTTGTTCGGCGCCACGGCTACCACGGGCATGGCCGCGTCGACCAGCGCCAGCGGTCCGTGCTTGAGCTCACCGGCGGGATAGGCCTCGGCGTGGATGTAGGAGATTTCCTTGAGCTTCAGCGCGCCTTCCATGGCCACGGGGTACTGGGCGCCGCGCCCCAGGAAAAGCGCGTGCCGTTTGTCTGCAAATCGCTCTGAAAGGCGTCGGATGCTCTCATCGAGCTGCAGCACCTCCTCGATCTCCTGGGGCAGATGCCGCAGCTGCCCGACCAGCTGGCGCTCGGTTTCCTGGCTCAGGGAAAAGCGCCGTCCCAGAACGACCGTGAGCAGCATCAGGGCGACCAGCTGGGTGGTGAACGCCTTGGTGGAGGCGACGCCGATTTCGGGACCGGCGCGGGTCATCAGCACCAGGTCCGACTCGCGGGTCAGCGAGCTCTCGGGCACGTTGCAGATAGCCAGTGACCGACCGAAACCGAGGCGTTTGGCTTCCTGCAGCGCTGCCAGCGTGTCGGCGGTTTCGCCCGACTGGGAGATGGTCACGATCAGGGAGCTCGGTCGCACCACCGGTCGGCGGTAACGGAATTCGCTGGCCACCTCGACGGAGCAGGGGACGCCCGCCAGCGACTCCAGCCAGTGACGCGCCACCAGACCGGCGTGAAAGCTGGTGCCACAGGCGATGATGTGCACCCCCTTCACCCTGTCGAAGACCTCGGCGGCGCCGGGCCCGAAGGCGGCTTCGAGCACCCGATCCTGGTACAGGCGGCCTTCCAGCGTGTCGGCGACGGCGCGGGGTTGCTCGTAGATCTCCTTGAGCATGTAGTGGCGGTATTCGCCGCGCTCCACCGCGTCTGCCGACAGCTCGGAGCGGGTTTCCGGACGCTGCACGCGCTCGCCCCGCGCGTCATAGATCACCATGCCGTCGGCGGTCAGATCGGCCATGTCCCCGTCGTGCAGGAACACGAAGCGCTGGGTGACCGGCAGGAGCGCGGCAACATCCGAGGCGATGAAATACTCGCCGATGCCGATGCCGATCACCAGCGGGCTGCCGCGCCGGGCCGCGATGAGGCGCTCCGGCTCGGACGGGCTCACCACGCCCAGGGCATAGGCACCTTCCAGAGTCCGGCAGGCGCGGTTCACGGCCTGGAGCAGGTCGGCGCCCGCGTCGAGGTAGTGATAGACCTGGTGAGCGATGACCTCGGTGTCGGTTTCCGAGGTGAAGCGGTAGCCGTATTCCGTCTGAGCGTCGCGCAGCGCCTGGTGATTTTCGATGATGCCGTTGTGAACCACGGCCACCCGGTTGCCGCAGAGGTGCGGGTGGGCGTTGGATTCACTGGGGCGGCCGTGCGTCGCCCAGCGGGTGTGCGCGATACCGACCAGGCCGGACAGCGGGTGGTGGTCCAGGGCACGGGCGAGCTCTTCGACCTTGCCCGTGGTTCTCAGGCGCTCGAGCCCGCCGTCGGCACTGAGCACCGCCATGCCGGCAGAGTCATAGCCCCGGTACTCGAGTCGCCGGAGGCCTTCCAGAAGAATCGCCGCGACGTCACGCCGGGCGACGGCCCCTACAATTCCGCACATGAGCGCTCCCCCCGATCCAGTCTCAAGACATGTATCCCCCAGCGGCCACACCCCCGCCCGGCCGAGCCGACACTACTCGCCCTTCTTCACGGGGCGTTTCCAGCCCGTCCGGGTCCGCTGCGGACAGCGGCTCAGGGTGAGCTCACCGGGCGGGACCTCGCGGGTGATGGTCGACCCGGCGCCGATGGTGGCGCCGTCACCAACCTTCATCGGCGCGATCAGCTGGGTATCGGAACCGATAAAGACGTCGTTACCGATCTCCGTCTGGTGCTTGCTGGCCCCGTCATAGTTGCACACAATGGTGCCGGCCCCAACGTTGACACCCGACCCCATGCGAGTGTCGCCGATGTAGCTGAGGTGGTTGACCTTGGAGCCGGCTGCGATGTGCGATTTTTTGATTTCGACGAAGTTTCCGATATGCACCCGCTCGGCGAGCTCCGTCTGGGGCCGGATGCGGGCGAAGGGGCCGACGCGCGCGCCGCCACCGATGCTGCAGTCCTCGATGACGCAGTTGGCCAGGATCTCGACGTCGTCGGCCACGGTGGCATCGCGGATCACGCAGTTGGGTCCCACCTTCACGCGCTCGCCGAGCGTGACCCGACCCTCGAAGACCACGTTGACGTCGACGCTGCAGTCCGCGCCGGCGTGCAGCTCCCCGCGCACGTCCAGACGGGCCGGGTCGGCGAGCGTCACGCCGTTGCGCATCAGGCGCTCGGCCGCGCCGCGCTGGTAAATGCGCTCGAGCCGGGACAGCTGGACCCGGTCATTGACGCCCAGGATCTCGGAGTCATTGTCGGCGCTCACGGTTTCCACGGCGACGCCCTCGGCGGCGGCGAGCCCGATCACGTCGGTGAGATAGTATTCGCCCTGCGCGTTGTCGTTGTCGAGCCGCGACAGCCAGGTGCGCAGACGCCCTGCCGGTGCGGCGAGAAAACCGGTGTTGATCTCACAGATCGCACGCTGCGCCGCAGTGGCATCCTTCTGCTCGACAATACCGGTCAGACGCCCCTCGCCATCGCGAAGCATACGGCCGTAGCCGTCGGGCTCGTCGAGCACTGCAGTCAGCACCGCCAGGGCACCACGCTGCGCCTTCTGCACCAGCGGCGACAGGGTGGCGGCACGGATCAGGGGTACGTCCCCGTACAGAACCAGCAGGGTTTCCGCATCGGCGATCGCGGGCATGACCTGCTCGACCGCGTGCCCGGTGCCCAGCTGCTGCTCCTGCAACACCCAGTTGACCGCCTCGCCGGCGAGCGCCTCACGAACCTGCTCGGCGCCGTGGCCGTAAACCACGTGAATGCCGGACGGCTGCAGCTCCCTGGCGGTGCGAATCACGTGCTGGAGGAGGGGGACACCGCCGAGCTCGTGCAACACTTTCGGCCGCTCGGAGTGCATTCGGGTGCCCTGGCCCGCGGCCAGAATCACGACGCTGATACTCATCACGGGTGCTGCTCGAAACGTGTCAGGGGCGCTGTAAAACTGGGCTCATGGCCCCATGATAAAGCAGCCGGCGGCAAAAAACACAGGCGCGCGTCACGCATCGCGGACGGAATGCCGGGGCGAGCCGGAAACGGCTCAGGGGCTGGTGCTAGTGCGTGATCGGCGTGGAGACGCCCTGCCGCTTCTCCTGTTCCGAGGCGTCCCTGATATCGAGCACCGTGACCGCGTAGGTGAGGGTCTTGCCTGCGAAGGGATGGTTGCCGTCGACGGTCACCTTGCCGTCTTCGATTTTTGACACGAAGAAGGATCGGACTTCACCCCGCTCGTTCTGCATCTGCACTTCCGCGCCGACCCGCCGGAACTGGGGTGGGACATTGTCGATGTCATCGGTGTACGTGAGGTTCGGATCGTGATACCCGAAGGCCTTTTCCGGTGCCAGCACCACCTCGACAGAGTCTCCGACAGCGCAGCCGGCGAGCGCGGCCTCGACTTCCGGGAACATCTGGTTGGGACCGCCGTGCACATAGTACAGGGGCAGATCCGACTGCTCGAGAATCGCGCCTGACGCGTCGATGATGGCATAGCTGATGCCCACCACCTTGTCCTTGTCGACCACCTCGTCGGTCATTCTGTCTGTCCGGGTATCCCTGATTGAACGGCCACCGACGGCGGTCGAAGCAGCAGGCACTGCATCAGCCGCCGTGCTCGGCCTTTTCGCGTATTTTCTTGAGGGTGCGCAGCTGAGCCACCGCCTCGGCCAGCTCGGCCTCCGCACGTGCAAAGTCGAAATCGGTCTTCTTGTCGGCCATGGCCTTTTCCGCCCGCTCCTTGGCTCTCAAGGCCGCTGCCTCGTCGATGTCCTTGGCGCGCAGAGCCACGTCCGCGAGCACGGTCACCACGTGAGGCTGGACCTCGAGCATGCCGCCGGAGACATAGAAGAACTGCTCTTCCCGCCCTTCGACCTGCACCCGCACCTCGCCGGGTCTCAGGCGCGTCAGCAGGGGAGTGTGACGCGGCGCTATACCCACCTCGCCCATCTCCGCCGGCGCGAAAACCATGTTGGCGGTGCCGGAAAAGATCTCGGATTCGGCGCTGACGATATCGACGTGAAGGGTCATTGCCATAGTATAGCCCTCGCTCCAGCTATCGATTTCAAAGCTTTTTCGCTTTCTCGACTGCTTCCTCGATGGTCCCGACCATGTAGAACGCCTGCTCGGGCAGGCTGTCGTAATCACCGTTGATGATGCCCTTGAACGCCGCAATGGTGTCCTTGAGCGAGACGTACTTGCCCGGCGTGCCGGTGAAGGTCTCGGCCACGAAGAAGGGCTGTGACAGGAAACGCTGGATCTTGCGGGCCCTCGCCACCACCAGCTTGTCATCCTCGGACAGCTCGTCCATACCGAGAATGGCGATAATGTCGCGCAGCTCCTTGTAGCGCTGCAGGGTCCCCTGGACGGCGCGCGCCGTGTCATAGTGGTCATTACCGACCACCAGCGGATCCAGCTGCCGCGAGGTGGAATCGAGCGGATCGACCGCCGGATAGATGCCGAGTTCGGCGACCTGCCGCGAGAGCACCAGGGTGGCGTCGAGGTGCGCGAAGGTGGTGGCCGGGGAGGGGTCGGTGAGGTCGTCGGCGGGCACGTACACCGCCTGGAAGGAGGTGATGGAGCCCGTCTTGGTCGAGGTGATGCGCTCCTGCAGGACGCCCATCTCGGAGGCCAGGGTCGGCTGGTAGCCCACCGCCGAGGGCATGCGCCCGAGGAGCGCCGACACCTCGGTGCCGGCCAGGGTATAGCGGTAGATATTGTCGATGAACATCAGGACGTCACGGCCCTCGTCGCGGAAGTTTTCCGCAATGGTCAGCCCGGTCAGCGCCACGCGCAGGCGGTTGCCCGGCGGCTCGTTCATCTGGCCGTACACCAGCGCCACCTTGTCGAGAACCCCGCCTTCGCGCATTTCGTGATAGAAGTCGTTGCCTTCTCGGGTGCGCTCACCGACCCCGGCGAACACCGAGTATCCCGAGTGCTCCACCGCGATGTTGCGGATGAGCTCCATCAGGGTGACCGTCTTGCCCACGCCCGCGCCGCCGAACAGGCCGATCTTGCCGCCCTTGGCGATCGGCATGATCAGATCGATGACCTTGATACCCGTTTCGAGGATTTCGACGCTCGCGGCCTGTTCTTCATACGTCGGCGGCACGCGGTGGATCGGCATCATCTTGTCGGCGCTGACCGGTCCGGCTTCGTCGACTGGATTGCCGAGCACGTCCATGACTCGTCCCAGGGTTCCCTCGCCGACCGGCACGGAGATCGGCGCCCCGGTATCCAGTACCTCGATCCCGCGCTTCAGCCCGTCCGTGGAGCCCATGGCGATGGTGCGTACAATGCCGTCGCCCAGCTGCTGCTGGACCTCCAGGGTGAGCCCGGCGTCTTCCACCTTCAGAGCGTCATAGACCTTGGGCACGTTCTCGCGCGGGAATTCCACGTCGACCACGGCGCCGATAACTTCAACGATGTTTCCGGAACTCATTAGCAAGTCCTCTTTACCTGAATTCTGCAAATAATACTGTCTCGCGGAGCCACAACCCCGCTGGCCACTCCAGCGCGGGGCCCGAACCGGGCGACGCCGTCCCGCGCCATGAAGCTATACCGCGGCTGCGCCGCCCACGATCTCCGAAAGCTCCTGGGTGATCGCCGCCTGGCGCGCCTTGTTGTAGGCCAGCTGGAGCTCGTCGATCAAGTTGCCCGCATTGTCCGATGCCGCCTTCATGGCAACCATTCGCGCGGCCATCTCGCAGGCAACGTTCTCGACCAGACCCTGATAGACGAGCGATTCGACATAGCGCATGAGCAGGGCATCCATGACGTCCTTGGCGTCGGGCTCGTAGATATAGTCCCAGTGGTGCCTGAGCGCCTCGTCCTTCTCGTCGCCGACGATCGGCAGCAGCTGCTCGATCACCGGCGTCTGGGTCATGGTGTTGACGAACTGGTTGTAGCCCAGATACAGGCGGTCTATCTGACCCTCGTCATACGCGTCCAGCATCACCTTCACCGAGCCGATCAGCTCCTCGACGCGGGGCGTGTCACCCAGATGAGAGTTCTGCGATATGACGTTACCGCCCAGGCGCTTGAAAAAGCCCATCGCCTTGGCACCGATGACCGCAAGATCGATTTCCAGCTGCTGGGCCTGCCAGTCACGCATGGCCTTGACCGCCGACTTGAACAGGTTGATGTTCAGCCCCCCGCACAGCCCCCGGTCGGTGGAGATGACAATCAGACCGACGCGCTTTGCCTCCCGCTCCATGAGATAGGGGTGCTTGTACTCGGGGTGCGCCTTGCCCATGTGAGCCACCACGTTACGCATCTTTTCCGCGTAAGGCCGCGAGGTGTGCATGCGGTCCTGCGCTTTGCGCATCTTGCTCGCCGCCACCATTTCCATGGCCTTGGTGATTTTCTGCGTGTTCTTGATGCTCTTGATCTGGGTGCGGATTTCTTTAGCGCCAGCCATCTGAGTCGTCCTGATCCTGTGTCGGTTAAGCTTGTCGGTCGCCTGCCGGGCGCGTGGCGGGAACCCGGCCCGCGACGCCCATCGGCCGGCCCGTGTCAGCCCGCATCAATAGGCGCCGGTCGCCACGAAATCGTCGAGAACCTTGCGCAGCGTCGCTTCCACCTGATCGTTGTAATCGGGGTTGGCGTTCAGTGCCTCCATCTCGCTTGCGTAGTTGGAGCGCAAATGCGATAGCAGGGCGGCCTCGAAATCGACGACCTTGTTGACCGGCACATCGTCCAGATAGCCTTCGTTTGCAGCGAACAGCGACACGCCCATCTCCGCCACCGACAGGGGCGCGTACTGCGCCTGCTTCATCAGCTCGGTGACGCGCTGGCCGCGCTCGAGCTGCTTGCGGGTCGCTTCATCGAGGTCCGAGGCGAACTGCGCGAAAGCGGCCAGCTCGCGATACTGGGCCAGCGCCAGGCGCACACCGCCGCCCAGCTTCTTGATGAGCTTGGTCTGCGCCGCACCCCCCACGCGCGACACCGACAGCCCCGCGTTGATGGCCGGCCGGATGCCGGCGTTGAACAGGTCAGACTCGAGGAAGATCTGTCCGTCGGTGATGGAGATCACGTTGGTCGGAACGAAGGCCGACACGTCACCCGCCTGGGTCTCAATAATCGGCAGCGCGGTCAGAGAGCCGGTCTGGCCCTTGACCTCGCCGTTGGTGATTTCTTCCACGTAGTGCGCATTGACGCGCGCGGCCCGCTCCAGCAGGCGCGAGTGGAGGTAGAACACGTCACCCGGATAGGCTTCGCGGCCCGGCGGACGCCGCAGAAGCAGCGATACCTGACGATAGGCCCAGGCCTGCTTGGTCAGATCGTCGTAGATGATCAAGGCATCTTCGCCGCGATCACGGAAGTATTCACCCATGGCACAGCCGGAGTAGGGCGCAATGTACTGCATCGGCGCCGCGTCCGACGCACCCGCGGCGACCACAGTGGTGTGCTCCATGGCACCGTGCTCTTCCAGCTTGCGCACCACGGCGGCCACCGAGGAGTTCTTCTGCCCGACGGCCACGTAGATACACTTAACGCCGGTACCTTTCTGGTTGATGATGGTGTCTATGGCCACCGCGCTCTTGCCGGTCTGACGGTCGCCGATGATCAGCTCACGCTGACCGCGCCCGATCGGAACCATGGAGTCGATGGCTTTGAGACCGGTCTGCACCGGCTCATCCACCGACTGGCGATGGATGACGCCGGGCGCGATCTTCTCGATCGGCGAGCTGAACTTGGAATCGAGCGGGCCCTTGCCGTCGATCGGATTGCCGAGCGAGTCGACGACGCGTCCGAGCAGCGCTTCACCGACGGGCACCTCGAGGATACGACCGGTGCAGCGCGCCTTGTCGCCCTCGGAAATGCTCTTGTATTCGCCGAGCACCACGGCCCCCACCGAGTCGCGCTCCAGGTTGAGCGCCATGCCGTAGAGGTTGTTGCCGAAGTCGATCATCTCACCCTGCATGACGTCGGCGAGCCCGTGAATGCGCACGATGCCGTCGGTCAGGCTGACGATGGTGCCCTCGCTGCGCGCCTCGGACGTCGCCTCGAAGCCTTCGATGCGCTTCTTGATCAGATCACTGATCTCGGATGGATTCAGTTGCATTGCTTGCGTCCTCTTCTAGTGAATCAAGGCGCTGGAGAGCTGGCGCAGGTGCTCCACGGCCGACCCGTCGATGACCAGGTCGCCCGCGCGGATAATTGCGCCACCCAGCAGGTCTTGGTTCACGGAACAATTCAGTTGCACCTCGCGGCCCAGGCGCGCCTTGAGCGCCGTGGCGATGGCGGTCTTCTGTGCCTCATCGAGCGGAAAGGCCGAAACGACGTCCGCTTCGATGGTGCCCACGGCCGCATCGCGCAGCTGGCTGTAGAGCGCCGCGATCATGGGCAGCTGGGCGAGACGGCTGTTTTCCGCCAGGATGCGCACCAGGTTGATGCCGCTTTCGCCGACGCCTTCGCCGCCGCCGCAGGCGCGTATCACCAGCTCGCCGGCACCGCTGCGGGTCAGGCGCGGATTGGCGAGCGCCGATTTCATCGTGGGGTCGTTGACCACGGCCGCCATCATCGTCAGACGCTCTGACCAGTCCTGGAATCGGCCCTCACTTTTTGCCAGCTCGAACACGGCTCGCGCGTAGGGCCGCGCCAGCGCCGCATCGCCTTCCAGCTTCTCCAGGTCTTGAGCCGTCGTCTCTTCTGCCATGAGGAATACCTAGATCCGGGCGACCAGATCTTTGATCAGGGCGTCGTTTGCCGTCTTGTCCAGCTCGCGCTTGAGGATGCGGCCCGCGCCCGCCGTGGCGATTTCCACCACCTGGCCCCGCAGCACTTCCTTGGCGCGATTGACCTCCTGCTCAATCTCGGCCTGGGCGGCGACCTTGAGGCGCTCGCCCTCCACACGCGCTTCGTTCTTGGCCTCTTCGATGATTTCGGCGCCCCGTTTCTCGGCCCGGTTGATGATCTCCGCAGCCTGCTGCTTTGCCTCGTGCAGCTTCTGGGTAGCCTTCTTCTGCGCCAGCTCCTGCTCGTGCTTGCCGCGATCGGCCGCCGCCAGGCCTTCCGCGATTCTCTCCTTGCGGTGGGCAAGCGCCGTCATGATCGGTGGCCATACAAACCGCATGCAGAACCACACGAACACGACAAAGGTGATGCTCTGTCCGATCAGTGTCGCGTTGAAATTCATGTTTGCACCCCGTGCCGGTCAATGGATAAGAGCGGGCTGTTACGCGCGGCTTATCCGCCCACCACCGCGAACATCACGTACATGGCGAGACCCACGGCAATCATCGGCACCGCGTCGACCAGACCCATGACGATGAAGAACTGGGTGCGCAGCATGGGGATCAGCTCGGGCTGACGCGCCGCGCCCTCCAGAAAGCGGCCACCGAGGACGCCAATGCCGACAGCGGCACCCAGCGCACCCAGGCCCATCATCAGACCGCCGGCGATATAGAGCAGAGCGTTTTCCATCTTTGTCTCCTAAGAAATGTGCAGGTTCGATAAATAAAACGGATCGATCAGTGGTGTTCCTGGCTGGCCATATCCAGGTACACGATTGTCAGGACCATGAAGATGAAGGCCTGCAGCGTAATGATCAGGATATGGAAAATGGCCCAGCCGAGCTGCAGCAGACCACCGAAGGCGCCCAGCACCAGGCCGCCGCTGTACATAAGCGCGATCAGAATGAAAATCATTTCGCCGGCGTACATGTTGCCGAAAAGTCGCAGCGAGAGGGAGACCGGCTTGGCGATCAGGGTCACGCCTTCGAGGATCAGATTGATGGGCGCCAGGATCTTGGGAAACGGCTGAAAGGCCAGCTCACCGAAGAAGCCGCCGGCGCCTTTCATCTTGAAGCTGTAGTACAGCACCAGCGCAAACACGGTCAGCGACAGGCCGAAGGTGATGTTCGGATCGGTGGAGGGCACGATTTTGAGGTGCCCCACGCCCAGCAGACTGGTCACCCAGGGCAGCCAGTCGACGGGAATCAGGTCCATGAGATTCATCAGGAAGATCCAGATGAAGATGGTCAGTGCCAGCGGGCCGACCAGCGCGTTCTTGCCGCTGAACGATCCGCGCACGTTCTCGTCGATAAATTCCACCACCCATTCGACAAAATTCTGCCAGCCGTCCGGGACGCCGGCCGTGGCGGTGCGGGCGGCCTTGCGGAAGCCCCACACGAACAGGAACCCGAGACCGATGGAAAACAGCATGCTGTCGACGTTGATCGCCCAGAACCCCATCTCGGCCGCTTCCTGCGCGCTGTGCGCGAAGCCCCAGTGGCCGTCAGGGTGCTGTCCAAAGGTGAGGTTGGTCAGGTGGTGTTTGATGTACTCTTCTGCGCTTGCTGGTGCTGCCGCCATGGGTTCACTTCTTGGTCAATGCGTTGATTCCCGAAATTACCAGTGCTATCTGACCGGCAACGAAACCGGCCAACACGGCCAGCGGCTCCAGCTCCAGCACGCCCAGCCCGAGGGCAAACAGCACCGCGGCGAGCACAAAGCGCTGGATGACACAAACGTAAACGGCCGCCACGCTCTGCTGCGGCGAACGCTCCACTGCCTGCGCGTCGCGATGCAGGCATCTGAGCTGCACCAGTCCGTTTGTGGCCGCTATCCCGCCGCCGTACCCGACGGAAACGGCAGAATAAATTCCAAATACGGCAAGAAACACGGCTGATGTGACTGCTACCCATGTGATCTGGAGCAGCAACAGCCTGCGGATCCCGGTATCCAACGGTGTTACGGCTCTTTCTCGCACCCAGGGCCCGGGGCGCTGTCCAAGATCACCGGCTTTGCCGATGAAGAGCGGCGGCGATTATAAGGAGCGCGGATGGGCGGGGTCAACACGCCGCGGGGCCTTTGTCGGTATTTTGGCCGGCCTCAACGGATATGCTCGAGGATTCCGTCGAGCTCGTCCAGACTGCTGTAGCTGATGATCAGCTTGCCCTTGCCCTTCTGGTTGTGCTGGACCTGAACCGGGGCTCCCAGGCGATCCGACAGGCCCTGTTCCAGGTGTACGAGATCGGGATCACGCCGGGCAGGGGCCGCCTCCCGGTCGGGCTCGGTGGCGTCGGTCAGCAGCTTCTTGACCAGCCGCTCGGTGGCGCGCACCGACAGGCCGTGGCTGACCACCTGGTGCGCCGCTTCCGCCTGAACGCGCCCCTCGAGCGCGAGCAGGGCGCGCGCGTGGCCCATCTCGAGCTCACCGCGCTGGACCATCGCCTTAACTGCCTCACCGAGGTCCAGCAGCCGCAGGATATTGGTGACCGCGGTCCGCGAGCGACCCACCGCCTCCGCCGCCTGCTGGTGGGTCATGTCGAATTCCTCGATGAGGCGTTCCAGGGCCCGGGCCTCCTCCAGGGGGTTGAGATTTTCGCGCTGAATGTTTTCGATCAGCGCCACCGCAATGGCCGCGCGGTCGTCCATGTCGCGGACCACGACCGGGACTTCCTGCAGGCCGGCGAGCTGGGCCGCCCGCCAGCGGCGCTCGCCGGCGATGATCTCGTAGCGGCCGTCGCCGACGCTGCGCACCACGATGGGCTGGACCACCCCCTGGGAGCGGATCGAATCGGCCAGGTCCTCGAGGCTTTCGTTGTGCATGTCGACCCGCGGCTGGTATTTGCCGCGCTGCAGCAGCTCTACGCCCAGCGTCCGCAGCCTTTCAGCTTCCGCTTCCTCCGTCTCGACGCCGGCCGGGGTCGGGTGCGCGTCCGTGACAGGCGGTTTATCCTCCGGCGGACGTGCCGTCGGTCCCAGCAGGGCGTCGAGCCCACGGCCAAGTCCTCGTTTTTTTGCAACCATGATAATGATCGAATCCCTGTTCAGACCTGAGCATTAACCCAAAGACAGCCGCGCCAGGAGCGGCCGAAGCACCTTCGATCCCGGGTCTCGGGCGGCACACCGACCCTCACTCGACGCGCAGCGGCTGGTCCGATTCACTGCTGCCGAGGGCGTCGTGCTCGGCCTCCGCGTCGCCGGTCTCGTCGTCCGGTGCCAGCTCGCCGCGCCGCTCCTCCTCGCGCCGCACCAGCTCACCGGCCAGCGCCAGGTAGGCGATGGCCCCGCGCGACGCCTGGTCGTATTGGATCACCGGTGCACCGTGGCTCGGCGCCTCGGCGAGGCGCACGTTGCGCGGGATGATGGTGCGATAGACCTTGTCACCGAAGTGCTCGAGCAGCTGCTCGGAGACCTGGTTCGCCAGGTTGTTGCGCGCATCGAACATGGTGCGCAGCAGCCCTTCGATCTCCAGACCGGGGTTGACCGCATCGCGAATCTGCTCCACCGTCTCCAGCAGGGCGCTCAGTCCTTCCAGCGCATAGTATTCGCACTGAATGGGAATAAACACGGCGTCGGCCGCCGTCAGCGCATTGAGGGTGAGCATGTTCAGCGACGGAGGGCAATCGATGAGGATGTAGTCGTAGCTGCCGACCAGCGCCCCCAGGCGGCCACGCAGACGGCTTTCTCGATCCTCTCTCTGAATCAGCTGCACTTCGGCAGCCGTCAGGTCGCCGTTGGCGGGAACCAGGTCATAACCGGCTGCGCCGGCATCGACGACGATCTGTTCCACCGGCGTGTCTTCCAACAGCAGGTTGTAGCCGCTCACCTCCAGCTGATGCTTGTCGACCCCGCTGCCCATCGTGGCATTGCCCTGGGGATCGAGGTCGACCAGGAGCACCGTGCGGCGCGTGGCCGACAGCGAGGCCGCCAGATTGACGCAGGTGGTGGTCTTGCCCACGCCGCCTTTCTGATTGGTGATGGCAATAATTCGGCTCATATATTTAAGAATCCCGCTCTCGCTGCTGTTGCTCAAACCACACCAGATGCCGCGCGACATCCAGCCCCGGCACCTTCAGAAGCGTCACGTGCGGTTGCACCGCGGCGTCGAAGGCGTCGAGCTCCCCCTGTGGACAGGCTCCCTTCATGAACAGAAAGCGCCCCCCCGGCCGCACGAGATGGCTGGTGCTGTGGTACAGGTCGCCGAGACTCGCGACCGCCCGGCTGATGACCATATCAAATGCGGGCTCCGGCCGGTACTGTTCCATGCGCTCGTTCACCACCTCGACGTTGTTGAGACCCAGCTCCACGACCGCCTGTCGCACGAAGCGCAGCTTCTTGGCCCTGGAGTCGAGCAGTGTCACGCTGAGCTCGGGCCGGGCCATCGCGATCGGCACACCCGGCAGACCGGCGCCGGTGCCGGCGTCCAGCAGACGCCCGCGGCTCAGGTAGGGGAGCACCGCGAGGCTGTCGAGGACATGACGCGCCACCATGGCGCGGGGATCGCGCACGGCGGTCAGGTTGTACACCCGGTTCCACTTTGCGAGCAGCACGATGAAACTCGCCAGCCTGTCGGCGAGGGCCGGGTCGGCTGAGACACCCAGAGCCGCACAGCCGCGCTCGATGTCCGCCGTCAGTGCGCTCGCAATCGCAGGATCGGGCACCTGCCGGTTGGGTCGTGTCACGCCGATCTGCGCGCCGCTGCGGTTTTCTTAAGATGCACGAGTAACAGTGATACGGCGGCCGGGGTCACACCGGGGATGCGCGCCGCCTGACCCACGGTCTCGGGCCGCACCGCCATCAGCTTTTCCCGGACCTCTGCCGAGAGGCCTTTCACCTGTCGGTAATCCAGGGCCGGGGGCAGGTGGAGGTGCTCGTTGCGCTGCTGGCGCGCGATCTCCTGATGCTGGCGCTCGATGTAGCCGTGGTACTTGGCCTGGATCTCCACCTGCTCGGCAATGCCCGCGTCGCCCACGCCGGGTCCGATGCCCTCGATCTGCATCAGGTCGGCATACAGGAGGGCAGGGCGGCGCAGCAGCTCGTCGACCCGCTGATCGACGCTCACCGGGATCTCGAAGCGCTCTGCGAGCTCCCGGGCCTGGGGTGTCCCCGGCCGGACCCTGAGCCCCGCGAGGCGGGCCTGCTCGCGCTCGATGGCGTCGCGCCGGGCGCAGAAATGCCGCCAGCGGGCATCGTTGACCAGGCCGAGCTCCCGGCCGACCGGGGTGAGGCGCAGGTCCGCGTTGTCTTCGCGCAGCAGCAGGCGGTGTTCGGCCCGGCTGGTAAACATGCGATAGGGCTCGTTGGTACCGCGGGTGATGAGATCGTCGATCATCACGCCGATGTAAGCCTGGTCGCGCGGCGGGCTCCATGCCCGTTCGCCCCGTGCCTGCCGGGCGGCATTGAGCCCGGCGATCAGTCCTTGCGCGGCGGCCTCCTCGTAGCCGGTGGTGCCATTGATCTGGCCGGCGAAGTACAGGCCCCGGATGAACTTGGTCTCCAGCGAGGCGCGCAGGTCGCGCGGATCGAAGAAATCGTATTCGATCGCATAACCGGGGCGCGTGATCTCGGCCCGCTCGAAGCCCGCAATGGAGTGCACCAGGGCCTGCTGCACGTCGAAAGGCAGGCTGGTGGAGATGCCGTTGGGATAGACTTCGCGGGTGTTCAGCCCCTCCGGCTCGACGAAGATCTGGTGCGAGCCCTTGTCGGCGAAGCGCACCACCTTGTCCTCGATCGAGGGGCAGTAGCGCGGGCCCACCCCTTCGATGGCCCCCGAGTACATGGGCGAGCGATCCAGCCCGGCGCGGATGATGTCGTGGCTCCGCTCACAGGTCGCCGTGATATAGCAGCTGACCTGCTCGGGAAACACGCTGCCCTCACCCAGCAGTGAGAACCCTGGAATCGGCCGATCTCCCGGCTGCTCGCGCAGCCGGCTGTAGTCGATGGTGCGTCCGTCCAGGCGGGGTGGCGTGCCGGTTTTCAGGCGCCTGACCCGAAACGGCAGCTCGCGCAGGCGCTGCGCCAGGGCGTTGGCCGGCGGATCGCCGGCCCGGCCCCCTTCATAGTTGGACAGGCCGACGTGGATGCGTCCGCCGAGAAAGGTGCCGACGGTCAATACCACGGTGTCGGCATAGAAGCGCAGGCCCATCTGGGTGACCACCCCCTTGACGCGGCCGCCGTCGACCAGCAGGTCTTCGACACCCTGCTGGAAGAGGGAGAGGCTCGGCTGGTTCTCCAGGGCGGCGCGAATGGCCTGCCGGTAGAGCTGCCGATCGGCCTGGCAGCGCGTGGCGCGCACGGCGGGGCCCTTGCTGGCGTTGAGACGCCGGAAGTGGATGCCGGCGCGATCCGCGGCGCGCCCCATCGTCCCGCCCAGCGCATCGATCTCCTTGACCAGGTGCCCCTTGCCGATGCCTCCGACGGCCGGGTTGCAGCTCATCTGGCCCAGGGTTTCGATGTTCTGGGTGAGCAGCAGCGTTCGGGCGCCGCGGCGCGCCGCGGCCAGGGCGGCCTCGGTTCCCGCGTGGCCGCCGCCGACGACGATCACGGCGAAGTGGGCGTGGACATCCATGGTAGTCAACCGGCAACAGTGGGGGCGAATGATACCTTAAATGAGGGCGCGGCGTGCTCCGCGGCGCCGGAGAGCCGGCCCTGAGACCCTTTTCGTGTTTCCGGGGCCTGCTCTGAAATTGGAGCAGGCATCAATCCCGCGATGAGGTCCGGTTGTCCATGTATCCGATCGGCTCGACCGCCGATCGCACAAACCCTGTTCCCGATCTCCCTCGAATCGGAAAATCATGATCACTGTAAATTTAGCATCTCATATAGATTTATATGACTACCTAGAAAATGAAATTTTCATGTATCTTTTCCAAGGCATATAAGAGCCGGGGTGCGACCGCCGACACACTGTAGCACTGTCTGACACGATCGAATGCGGCCGTGCGCAGCCCTTCGGCGAGCGCCGGATCGCCGAGCAGCCGGGCCATCTGGTGCGCCAGCGAGCAGGCGTCACCGGTCTCGGCGAACAGGGCTTCGCGGTCAGGCTCAAACATGGCCCGATGACCGCTGGCCGCAGACAGCACCAGCGGCACACCAGCTGCAGCACCCTGCAGCGGCGTCAGTCCAAAGGCGTCCGAGCGTGCCGGGACGCAGAGCAGGTCGACCTGCGACAGAAATGCCATGGGCTCGTCCACCCAGCCCGGGAAGCGCAGCTGCTGTTGCAGGCCGAGCTCGGCGGCCAGACGCTCCAGTCTTTGCGCTTCGGGGCCGGCGCCGCCCAGCACGGCGGTGAACGCCACCCCCTGCTGACGCAACTGACCCAGGGCGCGGACGAACAGATCCAGGCCCTTGACCCGGTCGAAGCGACCCAGGGCAGCGATGCGGGGAGGCCGGCGCAGCGGGCGGTCGGGCAGCCCTTCACCCGGCTCGAGCGGAATCATGTTCGGAATCACGAAGCAGGGCTTGGCCGGCCGGCCGCGGGCGCGCTCGCTCAGCAGGCGGTCCCGGATGTAGCCGGTGAGCGCCAGATAGCCGTCCGCCGGCAACAGACGCCGCACCTTGTTGCTGTGGCTCACCGCCACCACCGGTGCCGCGCCGCACAGCGCCCGCTTCAACAGGGCCACCGAGCGGCTGCAGTGGACGATGGCGAGGTCGGGGGCGAAGCCCCGCAGCCGCCGGCGGGCGACCCAGGCCGCGGGAAAGTCGTAGTGCCCGCGATTGCGGATGAGCACCACCGGCAGGCCGGCCGGCACAGCGCTCAGGTCCCGCTGTTTCCGTCCCACCAGCAGCGCGACCTCATGGCCGTGGGCGGCCAGCACACGACTGTAATCGCACACGACCCGCCAGCGCCCGCCGGTCGCGTCACCCAGGATGCTGTTCAGGATGCGCATGGGACGAGTCCGGGTACCACGCTCGAAGGCGGCTGTGATTCCCGTGCGTGGAAATTCGACGAAAACCGGACGCCGGCGCGCAGAAAACCTCCCGGCGAGGAAATAACCTGCAGCGGCAGGGCATCCCCCCCGCGCCGTGGAAGAAATGGACGCCTTGACGCCGGGACGGGCGAAGCGCCGCATCGCCGAGTCTCCTGTCCGGTATTACCGCGTGGCGCCGGCCTGGCGGGGTGATTGCTCAAAGCGCAGGCTCGATGTTCTGATTCAGCCGGAACAGGTTGCGAGGGTCGCGCGCATTTTTCAGGGCAACAGGCCGCTCGTGGTCTTCGCGATAGGCGGACACCGCTCGTACGCTTCCTTCGTCGCCGAGAAAGTGCTCCGGCTTCCGCCTCAGTGTTTCTTAAACGCCGTACGTTCACAAAGCCCCATGTGTGTCGACGGGTGACGGCCGCAGGGAGGCAGGCCGTCAGCCTGCAGGGATGTATCCACGGCGGCCGTTCGAGAGACATGGGGCCTTGTCAATGCAGCCTTGAGATGTGTATCTGGATGCGGGCGCACAGTCCTGCAACAGAGGAAATGATAAGCGACTTCGCGCTGCAGAAGCTACGGACAGACCGGCTGCGGCCGGCGTCCGGTCACGGAATTCAAGGCCGCAGCCTACTGAAGCGCAATCTGCTCGCTGAATGTCGCATACTGGATCGGCGTCGCGTTCTCATATCCGATCCGCTCGCGACGGTTCTCGTCCAGCAGGTGATACCTGATTTCCACCTCCACTTTCATGGCGTCACTGTCCGCAGGCACCTCCAGTCGATAGTGGCGCGGCTGCCAGCGTACCAGTCGATTGTCCCACAGGTCGATGATGAACGGTCGCCACATGACGGTGCGACTGATGGTGTGACGCTGCTCGTCCAGTATATCTCCCTGATCATCGAGGCTGCGCAGGTGCACGGTCAGATGCCGATCCGGCGTGCCGGTGGGGACATAATGGGCCGCACCGGTATTCGTCAGTGTCAGCTGAAAGACCCGTCCGTCGCGGTCCGACTGTCGCGCCTCTGCAAACTCAATCGTCAGGGCGCTTCTCACCATCTCCGGATCGTGGCCACCCCGCCAGAGATGCTGTCGCGTTTTGCGTGGCACGCCGCCTGCGACGAGCGCTCGTTCGACCATAGGCATGTGACACTGAACGCAGCCCAGTGTCTCCGGGTCCTGTGCCGTGATCTCACCCGACTCACCGCGGCGTTTGACTGGCTCATCGGTGGCATCTTCGTCATCGCCACGCGCGGTTTCCGTGGGCATCGCCGGCCCGTCTCGATCGCGCCTTTTGACACTGGCCGCACGGCTGCTTTCGATCTCAGCCACCGTCCCGCAGGGCGGAAAACGGAAGAAGGTATCCCAGCGCTCCCCCTGCACGACATGACAGCGCATGCAGATCTCGTTCGGGTCCTCCAGTGTCTTCACCGGGTGAGGAGCCCGGGCGGTGCCGAGCACGCCGATGATTTTGCCCTCGCGATAGTGGCAGGCAGCGCAGGTGACCCCTTCGTGCTGAAGTCCGGGATCGAAGTCCGGATTGTCCGCCAGAATCGGGTCCCATTTGTCCTTGTCGCGGTAGCCCAGCACCTTTTGAGGCTGCTGGCGATCGAGCGGTGTGTGACAGAGTCTGCAGATGTGCTGGGCGCCCTCGAACTTCCAGTCGGTCTGAAAATAGGGATCGGTCCAGGCCCGACTGTGGATCGTGGTACGCCATTCATCGTAGAACGCTTTGTGGCAGCCGCCACAGGCGCTCGCACTGAGCTCGACCGATACGGCCGATGCCTGGGCGGTATCGATCGGCCAGGCAAACCGGTCTTCGACCACGAAGATGTTCATGGGGCGGATGAAGCGCCAGACAAGGAAGAGGGCGAGGCCCGCCAGCAGCAGAATGATCAGGGTCCGGCGGTTCCTTCCGAGCCTTGCAAAGCGCATTGCCGATTGCACACCGCCACGTCCGCTAGCGCACGACCGGCAGACCCGCCTCCAGCCACTTCGTCATGCCGCCGCGCACCACATGTACGTCGCCGAAGCCCTGCTCCGTCAGCAGCCGCGCCGCCTTTGCGGAGCGCTTGTCGGTCCGGCACACGATGGCGATCGGGCGCTCCAGGGAATCGCCCAGCTCATCAATGCGCTGCCGCAGTGCCTCCAACGGAATGTTCACGGCGCCCTCGATGTGCCCCTGCCCGCCGACGAAGTCCTCGGCCGTGCGTACGTCCAGCACCAGCAGGTTCCCGTCGCTGTCGTACCGCCGTCTGAATTCGTCTGTGCCCATCACCGGGCCACGACGCAGGGTGCCGATCAGCCGCGGCAGAAAGGCCACCAGGGCCAGCAGCCCCAGGGCCAGCAGGCCTTTGCGAATCATGCCCTCGCCACCGGCGACGGCTTCGCGTCCCGCGTAGCCCAGGTAGGTGTATGCGACCGCGCCCGGCAACATGAACACATAGGTTGCGATCAGATAGGGAATCAGGCGCAGGCGCGTCAGGCCGAGCGCATAGTTCAGAAGATTGAAGGGAAACAGCGGGACCAGACGCACGAAGGCGACGAAGCGCCAGCCTTCCGCCTCCACACCCTTGACCAGCTGCCTGACCCGACCGCCGGCCTTTTCGGCGACCCAGTCGGAGGCAAGGTATCGCGCAATGAGAAAGGCCAGGGCGGCGCCCAGGGTGGCGCCGGTCAGGTTATAAAAGGTTCCCAGTAAGGGCCCGAACAGCGCGCCCCCGGCCAGGGTGAGCACCGAGCCCGGAAGAAACAGCACCGCGGCGGCAGCATAGATCAGCATGAACACCAGGGGCGCCGCCGGCCCAGCGTCGTGCACCCACGCCTCGAGCGCCGCGGCGTCGAACCGGTCCCGGTAGACGACGGCCAGCGCGACGGCGACCAGCAGCCCGAGGAGCAGGGCGATGCGCAAGACCCGCCTGCTATTCATGCCCGGCGACCCACCGACGGCGGTTGATGGCATAGTCCTGCACCCGGCCGACAAAGGGAATGGCGAGCACGCCCGGCAACCAGCTGCACCAGTTGCTCGCGCGGAAGGTACGGATGCCGATGGTCATCGCCTGGTGTCCGGCGCACGGCTGCGCGCGGTAAGTGCCGAGCAGATAGTCCCACCAGGGCAGGTTGAACCCGAAGTTGCTGTTGGTCTCGTCGTCTTCGACGGAATGGTGCACCCGGTGCATGTCCGGCGTGACGACCACAAGCCGGAGAAAGCGGTCCAGGCCCTCGGGGAGCCGCACATTGCCGTGGTTGAACATCGACGTGGCGTTCAGAATCACCTCGAACAGGAAAACGGCCACCACAGGCGGTCCGAGTAATACGATCACGGCAAACTTGATCAGCATCGACAGAATGATCTCGAGAGGATGAAACCGCGTGCCGGTGGTGACATCGAAATCGAGGTCCGCGTGATGTACCCTGTGCAGCCGCCACAGGGCCGGGATCGCATGCACCATCACGTGCTGCAGCCAGATGAAGAAGTCCATGACGACCAGGGATGCTGCGACGGCTAGCCAGAACGGAGCCTCAAAATAATTGAACAGACCCCAACCCTGCTCGCCGGCGAACACCGCCATACCGACCGCCGCCGCCGGGAACAACAACCGCAGGAGGACCGTATTCAATGCTACCAGCCCGAGATTGTTCCCCCAGCGTACGGCCTTGGACACGGTTAACGCCCGGCGCGGGGCGAGCAGCTCCCATATCGCCATCAGGACGAAAATGCCGAGAAAGAAACCGAGGCGGATGGCGGCCTCATGCGCCTGCACAAAGGTATCCAACGAGCTGCTCCTCTCCGGGCCCGGCAGACTCCCCGCCGCCCCCGGCAGCAGGGTTATATTGGACCCCGCTAAGCTGTATCATTCAACCGAAAGGTTGAATATATAGTCCGGGTCCAGAGCGATGTCAAGAAATCAGGAACCCAAACAGGCCCTCTTCGAGCAGCTGGCGGTGGTAGCGCGCGCCATGGGAAGCGCGACGCGCCTTGAGCTGATCGATTTCCTCGCACAGGGCCAGCGCAACGTCGAGGAGCTCGCCCAGGTGGCGGGGTTGTCGGTGGCCAACACCTCCAAGCACCTGCAGCAGCTCAAGGCCGCGGGTCTGGTGGAGGCGCAACGCGACGGCAAACACGTCCGTTACCGCCTCTCGGACGAGCGCGTGCTCGATGCCATCGGCGATCTGCGGGCGCTGGCCGAAGCGCGCCTCGAACGGGTGGGCGAGCTGGTGGTGAGCTACCTGCGCAGCCGCGACGCGCTTGAGCCGGTTCCCGCCACGGAGCTGCTGGAGCGGGCACGGCGTGGACTGGTCACCGTGGTCGACGTGCGCCCGCCCGAGGAGTACGCGCAGGGGCACATCGCGGGGGCGCTCAACATTCCGCTGGATCAGCTCAAGCGGCGCCTCAGGGAGCTACCGCACGACCGGGAGATCGTCGCCTACTGCCGCGGTCCCTGGTGCGTGCTGTCTTTCGAGGCGGTGGCGCGACTGCGCAAGGCGGGTATGGAGGCCCGGCGCCTCGAGGACGGACTCCCGGAGTGGCGGCGGGCGGGACTGCCGGTCGAATCTGACTGAGACCGTGCGCGGCAGATGCATGCGGCTGATGCTCCCGTCGCGTCCCGTGCGATTGAGCTGGCGCTGTGATCATTTGGCTCACTAGGCTGCCCGGATCTACAGGCACTTCCAGCGCACGGCCGCCTTTTTTTTGGGGCCTGCGCAAGCCATTCGTCGACGAGCCTGAGCGGGATACGATCCCGTGATCAGATAACCCGCGTTTCAGGCTCTTGACGGAGAATTGGCGCCAGCCAATGGCCACGCCCGCGCTGGATGGGATCCAGGAGGTCGGAGACGAAGCTACTTTCCGATGCAGAAGCCGGCGAATATCTGCCCCAGGAGGTCGTCGCTGGAGAATTCGCCCGTGATCTCGGAGAGCTTGCGCTGGGCCCGGGCGAGCTCTTCTGCCAGCAGCTCGCTCGTGCCGGCCGCCAGCTGATCCTGCGCCGCGCCGAGGGCGGTCGCCGCCTGCCGCAGCGCGTCCAGATGGCGCCGTCGGGCACTGAATCCCCCCGCGGCCGCTTCGGTGTACCCCATGACCTGCTTGAGGTGTGCCCGCAACGGGTCGACCCCCACAGCCGTGAGGGCGCTCAAGGCGACTTCGGCGTTGTCACCGTCGGCCTGCAGCCGCGGCGGGCGCCCGCTGAGGTCGATCTTGTTGAACACCAGGATGTGCGGCAGGTCGTGGGGCAGGCGGTCGAGGATCGCCTGGTCCGCCGGGGTGAACCCTTTCTGGTCGTCGATCAGCAGCAGCAGGCGGTCGGCCTGCTCGATCTGGGCCCAGGCGCGCCTCACACCCTCCTGCTCGATGAGATCACCGCTGTCGCGTAGCCCGGCGGTATCGATGATGTGCAGCGGCATGCCGTCGATCTGGATGTGCTCTCTAAGCACATCGCGCGTGGTGCCCGCGAGCGGTGTGACGATCGCCGCTTCCCGGCCGGCGAGCACATTCAACAGGCTGGATTTGCCCGCGTTGGGCTGACCGGCAATCACGAGGGTCATACCTTCCCGCAGTACCTGGCCGCGGTGTGCCTCGGCCTGCACCTTCTCGAGCTCTTCGACCACGGCCGCGAGACGGGCCTGCACCTGCCCGTCGCTGATGAAATCGATGTCCTCGTCGGGAAAGTCGATGGACGCTTCGACATAGCTGCGGAGCTCGATCAGCGCGTCGACCAGCCGGTGCACGCGCCGCGAAAACTCACCCTGCAGCGAGCGGCTCGCGGCCCGTGCCGCCTGTACGGTGGTGCTGTCGATGAGGTCGGCAATCGCCTCGGCCTGGGCGAGGTCCAGCTTATCATTGAGAAACGCCCGCTCGGAAAACTCGCCCGGCCGCGCCTGCCGGGCTCCGAGGGCCAGCACGCGCGCCAGCAGCCTGTCGAGCACCACCGGTCCGCCGTGGGCCTGCAGCTCGAGCACGTGCTCGCCGGTGAAGGAGTGGGGGGCATCAAAATAGAGCGCGAGGCCGGTATCGATTATCTCGCCCCCGAGGGTGCGGAAGCGGTGCAGACCGGCGAGCCTCGGCACCGGCAGCGCGCCGAGCAGCTGCCGCGCGATGCCCGGCACCTCCGGCCCGGAAATCCGGATTACGCCGATGCCGCCGCGTCCCGGGGGCGTCGCCAGCGCGGCGATGGTGTCGGTATCGTGCATGGCGAAGCCACCTACGCCGGCTAGTACTCTTGCAATATGGTATTGCAGGAGCAGGCTCAGGTGGCAGCCTGCTCCACTCGCCTGGTGATCACGTATTGCTGAGCGATGGACAGCGTGTTATTCACCACCCAGTATAGAACCAGTCCCGCGGGGAAGAAGGCGAAAAAGACCGTGAACACGACCGGCAGAACCATCATCACCTTGGCCTGGATGGGATCCATGGGAGCCGGATTGAGCTTCTGCTGGATCAGCATGGTGGCGCCCATGATCAGCGGCAGCACGAAGTAGGGATCCCTCACGGAGAGATCGTTGATCCACAACATGAAGGGCGCCTGGCGCAGCTCGACGCTCTCGAGCAGCACCCAGTACAGGGCGATGAACACGGGGATCTGCACCAGGATCGGAAGGCAACCGCCGAGCGGATTGATCTTCTCCTTCTTGTACATGTCCATCATCGCCTGATTCAGCTTCTGCTTGTCGTCGCCGTAGCGTTCCTTCAGTGCTTGCAGTCGCGGCGCCAGCTTGCGCATGTTAGCCATCGATTTGTAGCTGGCCTCCGAAAGCTTGAAGAACGCCAGCTTGATCAGTACCGTCAGCAGTATGATGGACCAGCCCCAGTTTCCGACCAAAGCGTGGATCTTCTCCAGGAGCCAGAAAATCGGTTTGGCGAGGAAGGTGAGCTTGCCGTAGTCGACCGTCAGCTCCAGGCCCGGCGCCACCTTTTCCATGACATGCTGGAGCTTGGGCCCGACGAACAGGCGGCTGGACGCCGTCTGCTCGGCACCGGGAGCGACGGCCAGCGGTGCACCGATCATGCCGATCACATAGCGCTCGCCCTTGAGCGCGCGGCTGTAGTAGCGCTCGGTCCCGTCGGCGGGAGGTACCCAGGCTGCGACGAAGTAGTGCTGGATCATGGCGGCCCATCCTCCGGTGACATCGCGACTGAGGTTCTCGTCGCTCATGTCATCAAAGCTGATCTTTTCGTATTTTTCCTCGGGGCTGTAGAGCACACCGCCGGTGTAGGTGTACAGGAAGCGGGAGGTCTGCTGCAGCGGCGTGCGCTGCAGCTGATAATAAGGGCGCGCCGCCCAGGCCTCGCTGCCCCGGTTTGCAATCCGAAACTCCACCTCGACCACGTAGGTGCCGCGTCGGAATCGGTACAGCTTGGTGACCTCCACACCGCTCCCGTTAGTCCAGCGCAGGGGGACTTCCAACACATCGTCGGCCTCGCCGAGCTCGAAGCGCGTCTGGCTCACCGAATAGGGGGCGTGATGCGTCGGCTCGGGCTCGCTGCCGGCGCGCAGGCCGCTCTGTGCCACGAACAGCTGATCGGGGCTTTCCTCCAGCAGGCGGAACGGCTCGCTGTCCTTTTCACGGCTCTGCGGATACTGCAGCAAGTCAATCTGCTGCAGCTCGGCACCGCGGGTATCTATAACCGCATGGAATACATCGGTGAAAACGTCGACACGCTCGCCCTCCGGGAGCTGCACCGTAACCTCCCCGCCTGCAGACGGCAGCGGCTGGTCGGTTGGCGCGCTGGGAAGGTCCTCGGCGGGCGGTGCGGTGCCCTCCGGGGCGGTCTCGGCCGCCTCTTGCACCGGCTCGGGTTTGGGACCGTAGTCTTCCATCCACGCCTGCCAGATCAGGAGGACCAGAAAGGAGAGGGCGATTGCCAGTAAGACGCGCGGGTTATCCATGAGAGTGCGTTTTTTCGTGTTCTGAACAGTGTCCACCGAGGCGCTCGGGGACCGGATCGATCCCGCCCTCGTGCCAGGGATGGCAGCAGGCGATGCGTCGGACCGCGAGCCATCCGCCACGGCGCAGCCCGAACCTTTCAATGGCCGTTAAGGCGTACTGCGAGCAGCTCGGCGTGAAACGGCAATGGTTGCCAAGCCAGGGGCTGATCGCCAGGCGATAGGTCTTAATCAGTATCAGGGCCAGTGTGCGCATGGCTCGCAATTGTACGCCAATGATTCTGCAGCGCGTCGAACACCTGCGCATTGCTGCGGGCAGCGATTCCCGGCCGCACCAGGACCACCAGGTCCCAGCCGACCAACATGTCCTGATGCTGGCGGAAGCTTTCGCGTATCAGCCGCTTGATGCGGTTACGCGGTGCCGCGCCTCCGGCGTTGCGGATCGACACCGTTGTTCCCAGCCGGGCGTATCCGAGCAAGTTCGGTATCGCCAGCACGCTCATGTAGCGATCGGAAGCCTTGCACTTGCACTGCCGGAAGACCTTCTGGTACTGGGTCGCGGCACGCAGGCGGTGCGTGCGGGGATAACGCCCGGTAGCGCCGGTCAAGGAGGCGGATCAGACCGCCAGTTGTGCGCGGCCCTTGGCCCTTCGGGCCTTGATGATCAGGCGACCGTTCTTGGTCCGCATCCGGGCACGGAAACCGTGAGCACGCTTGCGCTTCAGGTTGCTTGGCTGGAAAGTTCTCTTCATGGTGCAATCCGTTCCGAAGAAAAAAGATGGATAACCCGCAGCTTGCGGCCAAAAACAGGTCGCGCAGGGTACTGGTTTTACCCCCGCGCTGTCAACCGCGGCGTTCGTAGCCGACCGGCCATGGAGTTGTGGATAAGCGCCCTTTTCGAGGTTAGACTGACGGGCCTTTGGGAAGGGGGCCGGTCGTCGACCGGGCAGGGGGGATCGTTGCAGGACTCACTTTGGCAGCAATGTCTGACGCATCTCGAGAACGAGCTGCCCGAGCAGCAGTTCAACACCTGGATCCGGCCGCTGCACGCGGTCGAAACCGGCCAGGCGCTGAAACTGCTGGCGCCCAACCGCTTCGTCCTGGATTGGGTCAGAGAGCATTACATCGGCAGCATCCAGACCACCCTAGAAAGCCTCAGCGACCGGCAGCCGCTGCGCGTCGAGCTGCAGATCGGCTCGGTTCGCCCCCCCACCGAGGAGCACCCGGAGAGCGCCACGCGAATGCCGGCCGGCGGTGCGCAGCGCAGGAACGATCGGCGCCGAGAGAAACGGGAGCTGCCGCGCAGTAATCTGAACGCAGGATTTACCTTTGGCAGCTTCGTTGAGGGCAAGTCGAATCAGCTGGCCCGGGCCGCCTCCATGCAGGTGGCCGAGAATCCTGGTGAGGCCTACAACCCTCTGTTCATTTACGGCGGGGTGGGGTTGGGCAAGACGCACCTCATGCAGGCCATCGGAAATCTGATTGTCGCCAAGCGGCCCGGCGCCCAGGTTGCCTACCTGCACTCCGAGCGTTTTGTCGCCGACATGGTGAAGGCCCTGCAGCACAATGCGATCAACGAGTTCAAACGCTATTATCGCTCGGTCGATGCGCTGCTGATCGACGACATTCAGTTCTTTGCCGGCAAGGAAAGGTCACAGGAGGAATTCTTCCATACCTTCAACGCGCTGCTCGAAGGACAGAGCCAGGTCATTCTGACCTGCGACCGTTATCCCAAGGAGGTTCACGGGCTGGAGGAGCGATTGAAATCGCGCTTCGGCTGGGGGTTGACGGTTGCCATCGAGCCCCCGGAGCTGGAGACGCGCGTAGCCATCCTGGTGAACAAGGCCTCCCAGGCAAAGATCGAGCTCCCGAACGACGTCGCTTTCTTCATCGCCAAACGGATTCACTCCAACGTGCGCGAGCTTGAGGGCGCGCTGCGGCGGGTCATTGCCAGCGCCCGGTTCACCGGGCGTACCATCGACCTGAAGTTCGCCAAGGAAGCGCTGCGGGATCTGCTGGCGCTGCAGGACAAGCTGGTCTCCATTGACAACATTCAGAAGACGGTGGCCGGTTATTACAAGATCCGGGTGGCCGACCTGCTGTCGGCGCGACGCACGCGCTCGATCACGCGACCGCGGCAGATCGCCATGGCCCTGGCCAAGGAGCTCACCAGCCACAGCCTGCCAGAGATCGGGGAGGCCTTCGGGGGGCGGGACCATACCACCGTCCTGCACGCCTGCCGCAAAATCAGCGAGCTGAAGGAATCGGACACCCGGATTGCCGAGGACTACAGCAACCTGTGGAGATTTCTCACCACATGATGTGGAAAACCGGTGCACAAATTTCTCGGAAAAAAGTTTTCCGATATTATCCACAGCAGATCCACAGCTTGCGGCGCTTTTACCCTCGTGCCGCATACACATATAACTATCTGAAAAATAATAGAATATTAAAGTATTTCAACAGGCGTGAGCGGCCCTAAATACAGCTACCAAGGATAAGTGTTAATGAAATTCACTATTGACCGAGAGTCTTTGCTCAAACCCCTGCAGCAGGTCATCGGCGTTGTCGAGCGTCGCCAGACGCTGCCGGTCCTGGGCAACCTGCTGATCGTCGCGAGCCCCGACGGTCTACAGATGACGGCGACCGATTTGGAGGTCGAGATCCAAGCCCGGGTTAATCTCGAAGTCAAGCAGGCGGGCGAAGTTACACTGCCGGCGCGGAAATTCCTGGACATCTGCAAGGCGTTGCCGGAAGGAGCGCTGATCGAGGTGTCCGTTCGTGAACAGAAGGCCCAGATTCGGTCGGGTAAGAGCCGTTTTACCCTCACGACCCTGCCCGCTGCGGATTTTCCCGTCGTCGAGCATATCCAGGGCGATTGTCGGTTTTCGATCGCCCAAAACAAGCTCAAAGAGCTCATCGACCGGACGCAGTTTTCGATGGCGCAGCAGGATGTGCGCTATTACCTCAACGGACTCATGATCGAGATCGGGGATGACTCGGTGCGCGCGGTCGCGACCGACGGACACCGGCTGGCTCTGTGCGATATGCCGGTCGACATCGACGCTGCCGCCGCCCGTCAGGTCATCGTGCCGCGCAAGGGTATCCAGGAGCTCCAGCGGCTGCTCGAGGAGACCAAGGCACCGGTGGACGTCGAAATTGGCAGCAATCACCTTCGGGCACGCACCGGCGAGGTCTGTCTGACGTCCAAGCTGGTGGACGGCCGATTCCCGGATTACGAGCGCGTGCTGCCCAAGGGCGGTGACAAGCAGGTCATCGCAAACCGGGAGCTGTTTCGCCAGGCCTTGTCGCGCACCTCGATCCTCTCGAACGAAAAGTATCGCGGGATCCGGCTCTATCTCAACACCGACAATGTAAAAATCCAGGCGCACAACCCGGATCAGGAAGAGGCTGACGAGGAATTCGAGGTCAGCTACCAGGGAGACGGCCTGGAAATCGGCTTCAACGTAACTTATCTGCTCGACGTGCTGTCCGCGGTGCGCAGCGACGACGTCGAACTCACCCTCAGCGACTCGAACAGCAGTTGTCTCATACGCCAGCCCGGCACGGAGCAATACCGCTATGTGGTAATGCCCATGCGGCTCTAGCACCGGCCCGAGGGCCAGCTCCCGCCGCTCAATGCTCATAGAAACGCTCTCGGTCGATCGGTTTCGCAACCTCGAGCCGATCACAGTCTCCTGTTCACCGCAACTCAACGTTTTCACGGGTCCCAACGCCGCGGGGAAAACCAGTCTTCTGGAGTCGCTCTATATCCTGGGCCGCGGGCGGTCCTTTCGCACCACTGACCTTCGCAAGGCCATACGCACCGGCGCGAAACAGTTCGAGGTCGTCGCCCGGGTTCTGGCAGACGGCGAGCGCCGCATCCCTGTCGGCATCCGCCAGACAGAAAAGCAGCTGCTGGCCAGAATCGAGGGCCGGCCAGTGAGAAGATTATCGGATCTGGCGGCGCTTTTTCCGGTTCAGTGGCTCGGCGGAAATCTGCACCGGCTGATCGAGGACGGCCCCGGCTATCGGCGACAATACCTGGACTGGGGGCTGTTCCACGTGAAACAGGGGTACGGCCCCGTCTGGCAACGCTACCAGCGACTGCTCAAGCAGCGAAACGCGGTGCTGCGGGCTCGACGGCCGGCCCCGGAGATCAGGGCTTGGGATGCCGAGCTCATAAACGCCGGTGAAGCGCTGCACCGGTTCCGGGTCGACTACGTAGCGGGGCTACGCGAGGTGATGCGCGCAGTCGCGCGGCACTTGGAAGGTATCGAGGTCGAGGTGCAGCTCTGCTACCGCTCCGGCTGGCGCAGCGGAGCCTCCTATGCCGAGGCTCTGGAGGCCGGTCTGGCGCTGGACCGGGACCAGGGTTATACCCGTCCCGGTCCGCACCGGGCCGACCTCGCGCTGTCGGTCGACGAAGGCGAGCCAAAATACCAGCTTTCGCGGGGACAGCAGAAGCTGCTGGTCATCGCCCTCAGGGTGAGTCAGGCCCGGCTGCTTCGCGAGAGCACCGGGAAACGCAGCCTGTTTCTGGTCGACGATCTGGGTTCCGAGCTCGACACAGAAAACCAGCGACAAACGATGGCACTCCTCGCCGCCCTTCAGGCGCAGGTGTTCGTCACGGCCATCGCTTTACCGGACATTGACGCCTGGGAGATGGCCGAGGTGAGGCGGTTCCACGTGAAACACGGAACGGTGTCAGAAATGGTATAATGGCGCGTTACTCTCGGACGCACATCTATGAACGAAAGATCCCGCTACGATTCCTCGAATATCAAGGTATTAAAGGGCCTCGACGCGGTGCGAAAGCGCCCCGGCATGTACATCGGGAACACGGATGACGGCACCGGTCTGCACCATATGGTGTTCGAGGTCGTCGACAACTCCATCGATGAGGCGCTGGCAAATTACTGCTCTGAAATCACGGTCACGCTGTACAGCGACAATTCGGTGACGATCGCGGACGATGGCCGGGGAATTCCGGTCGATATCCATCCCGAAGAGGGGCGCTCGGCGGCGGAGGTGATCATGACCGTGCTGCACGCGGGCGGTAAGTTTGACGACAACTCCTACAAAGTGTCGGGGGGGCTGCACGGCGTCGGCGTCTCCGTCGTGAATGCCCTGTCCGAGTACCTCAAGCTCACGGTCCGGCGCGACGGAAAGGTTCATTACCAGGAATACGTCGACGGTGAGCCGCAGACGCCCCTGGCGGTGATCGGCTCGACCGAGCAGACCGGGACCGAGATCCGGTTCAAGCCGAGCGCCAACATCTTCTCCGACGTCGAGTTCCATTACGACATCCTGGCCAAGCGGCTACGGGAGCTTTCGTTTCTCAATTCCGGCGTCCGAATCCGCCTGGTCGACGAACGTTCGGAGAAGCAGGACACCTTCGAGTACCAGGGCGGCATCAAGGCCTTCGTCGAGCACCTCAACCGTAACAAGACGCCGCTGCATCCCACGGTGTTCTATTTCTCCGCGCAAAAGGACGGGATCGGCGTCGAGGTGGCCATGCAGTGGAATGACTCCTACCAGGAGAACATCTTCTGCTTTACCAACAACATCCCTCAGCTGGACGGTGGTACGCACCTGGCGGGCTTCCGGAGTGCTCTCACACGGACTTTGAATCAGTACATGGAAAGGGAGGGCATCAACAAGAAGAGCAAGGTCAATACCACGGGAGACGATGCGCGCGAGGGTCTGACAGCCGTGCTCTCGGTCAAGGTCCCGGATCCCAAGTTTTCCTCCCAGACCAAGGACAAGCTGGTGTCCTCGGAGGTCAAGGGTGTGGTCGAGTCAACGCTCGCGGAACAGCTCGACGGCTATCTCCTTGAAAATCCAGTAGAATCAAAGGCCATCACGGGAAAAATCCTGGAAGCCGCGAGTGCGCGCGAGGCGGCACGCCGTGCGCGGGAGATGACGCGGCGCAAGGGCGCCCTGGACATCGCGGGGCTGCCGGGCAAGCTGGCCGACTGCCAGGAGCGCGACCCCGGCCAGAGCGAGCTGTTCCTGGTGGAGGGTGACTCCGCCGGTGGCTCGGCCAAACAGGGCAGGGATCGGCGCTACCAGGCGATTCTTCCCCTGAAGGGAAAGATCCTGAACGTCGAAAAGGCGCGTTTCGACAAAATGCTGTCGTCCGCGGAGGTCGGCACACTGATCACGGCGCTGGGCTGTGGCATCGGGCGGGACGAGTTCAACCCCGACAAGCTGCGCTACCACCGCATCATCATCATGACCGACGCGGATGTGGACGGCTCCCACATCCGGACCCTGCTGCTGACCTTTTTCTACCGCCAGATGCCGGAGCTGATCGAGCGCGGGCATGTATACATTGCGCAGCCGCCCCTGTACAAGGCGAAAAAAGGAAAGCAAGAACAATATGTTAAGGATGATATGGCGCTGCAGGAGTTTCTTCTCCAGGCGGCGCTGGACAAGACGAGCCTGTACGTGAACCCGGAGGCGCCACCGCTGACCGGGCCCGGCCTGGAGACGCTCGCCAGGCAATACCTCGCGGTGATGGCGGCAATACAGCGGCTGGCGCGCCGCTACAACGCGGGCGTGCTGGAGCGAATGCTGTACATGCCGGCCCTGCGGGAGATGACGCTGCTCGATGCCGAGCGCATCGACGCCTGGGTCCTGGAGCTGGAGCAGCGCGTGAACAGCCAGCAGAAGGCCGGTGAGCGCCTGGAAATCCGCGTGGTCAGGGGCCCGGCTCAGGAAGGGTTCAGCATCCAAATCCGCAAGCTGACCCACGGCATCCTGTCGGATGAGCAGACGATTCCGAGCGAGTTCTTTGCCAGCGCCGAATACGGTCGCATGATGGCGCTGGGCGCCCAGCTCGACGGGCTGCTGGGCGAGGATGCTTATGTCCAGCGCGGAGAGAAGCGTGCGCCGGTGTCCAGCTTCAAGCAGGCGATGGACTGGCTCATGGAGGAAGCCAAACGCGGACAACACATCCAGCGCTACAAGGGTCTGGGTGAGATGAATCCGGAACAGCTCTGGGAGACCACCATGAACCCGGACACCCGACGCATGCTGCAGGTGAAAATTGAAGACGCTGTCGGTGCCGATGAAATATTCACCACGCTGATGGGCGACCAGGTCGAGCCGCGTCGCGACTTTATTGAGCACAACGCCCTGTCGGTGGCCAACCTGGACGTCTGACCGGTGTGAGATCGGGCGGCTCAGCTCCGTGAGGGCCGGGTGTCGTGCTGCTGTCTGGGCACCGTGGTGATCCTGGCCATCTCGGTTTCGATCCAGTCTTCCGCCTCGGCAAGGATCTGCTGGGGGGTCTTGTTATCGGTGGTGATCGGCGGGCCGATGCGGACCTGGATCACTCCCGGACGTTTGATGAAGGAGCGGCGCGGCCAGTACTCACCGGCGTTGTGAGCCACGGGTGTGACCGGACGGCCCGTGCGGGCGGCCAGCACCGCGCCGCCGATCCTGTAGTGACCCCGTGTCCCGGGATCCACCCGGGTGCCTTCGGGAAAGATGATGATCCAGTGGCCTCTCGCCAGCCGGTCGCGGCCCTGCTCGACGAGCTGATCCACCGCCTTCCTGCCCGCGCCGCGATTCAGCGCGATCGGCTGCATCATGTAGGCGCCCCAGCCGAAGAACGGAATCCACATCAGCTCCCGCTTGATGACCCAGGACTGGGGCGTGAACCAGAAGTTGAGGGTCAGTGTCTCCCAGGTGGACTGATGCTTGGAGAACACGATGCCGGCCTGCGCCGGGATGTTCTCCAGTCCCCGCACCTCATAGGCCAGGTCGCAGGTGATGCGCAGCCAGCGCTCGACGAGCTTCGGCCAGAGCCGTGCGACCGCGAAGCGCTTTTCCAGGGGAACCGGGAATGTGAGCAACAGCAGCAGCGCAAATACAGGGATCGACAGCGCGAACAGGATCCAGAACAGCAATGACCGGATGAAGAGTCCCATGGGCGGCCGTGTCCGTCGGTCCGGGTATCAGGCGTGTGTCCTTGAGGCAGGGCGATTGGTCGCTGGCGGGATCAGCCCATGTCCCGAAACTCGGATACCCTGATGCGTCCGTCGACCATCCGCGACTCGCGCTGCATGAGCTGTTCCATCTTGCGCCAGAACGCCCCGCGCAGATCGAAATCGGCCGCGATGGCGGTGCCGATCAGCAGGATGAACAGATCGGCGACCTCTTCGGCGAGCTTGTCCTTGCCTTTGCCCTTGGTCACGCACGCGGAGATCTCGCCGAGCTCCTCCGCCATCAGCGCCAGACGGTAGGTCAGCTCTTCGCCGCCGGTATTCCTGAAATCGTGTTTGTCATGGAATGCCTTGACCGATTCCAGCATGGCCTGGTAGGAGTCACTGTGCTGCATACGGCACCTCAATTCTGAAGACGGGAAAGGTCGGCGACCCGCAGAAACAGGTTGCCCAGATTCTGTAACAAGGCGAGCCGGTTGTCGCGCAGGCCTTCGTCGTCGACCATCACCATCACGTTGTCAAAAAAGGCGTCCACCGGGTCCTTGAGACCGGCCAGCTGTATCAGCGCCCGGGTGTAATCGCCGGCTTCCATCAGGGGCGCCACGGTCGCGCTCATGTGTGCCAGCCGTTCCGCCAGCTGCTTTTCGGCGGCGTCCGCCAGCCGGCGGGGATCCACCGTGCCGGGGACGGGCCGGTTCCACTTCTTCAGGATGTTGCTGATGCGCTTGTTGGCGGCGGCCAGGCTCGCGGCCTCGGGCAGGTCGCGGAATACCCGACAGGCCTGAATGCGCCGCTCGACGTCCAGCGGTCGGGTGGGTCGCGTGGTCAGCACCGCCTCGACGAGGTCGGCCTCGACGCCAGCCTCCTGATAGTAGCCCCGCAGACGTTCCACGACATAGTCGAGCACCGTCGGGATCACCGCCTGTGCGTTGACTCCGGTTTCGAATGTGTCGGCGGCAGCCTCCAGGGCGCGCTCCAGATCCAGGTCCAGTCGTCGCTCGATGCAGATGCGCACCGTCCCCAGGGCCGCACGCCTCAGGGCGAAGGGATCCTTGTCACCGCTGGGTTGCTGCCCGATGGCGAAAATGCCCACCAGACTGTCGAGGCGGTCCGCCAGGGCCAACGCCTGACCCGCCGGCGTCACCGGCAACGCGTCACCGGCAAAGCGCGGCAGATAGTGCTCCCTGATCGCCTCGGCCACCGCCGGTGGCTCACCGTCGTGAAGCGCGTAATAGCGGCCCATGACGCCCTGGAGCTCCGGAAACTCGAAGACCATGCTGGTCAGCAGGTCGCACTTGCACAACAGCGCCGCCCGCCGGGCGTGATCCCGATCGCCATCGATCGCGTCGGCGATGGTCCCGGCCAGCACCGCGACCCGCTGCTGCTTGTCGAACAGTGTTCCCAGGCGCTTCTCGAACACCATGTGGCGCAGACCTTCGCTGCGCTGCTCCAGGGTCTGCTTGCGGTCCTGGTTCCAGAAGAAGGCGGCATCGGCGAGGCGCGGGCGAATGACCCGCTCATTACCGGCCCGGATCTGAGCCGGGTCCTTGCTCACGAGGTTGGCCACGGTGATGAAATGGGGCAGCAGCCTTCCCTCTTTGTCGACCACCGGAAAGTACTTCTGATGATCCTGCATGCTGGAGATCAGCGCCTCCGGCGGAACCTCGAGAAAGCCCTCGTCGAAGCGGCCCGACAGCGCCACCGGCCATTCGACGAGCGCGGTGACTTCGTCGAGAAGCGCCTCATCGATCAGTGCGCGACCATCCAGCAGCTTCGCCTGCTCCATGACCTGGGCGCGCACGGCCTCGCGGCGTGTCGCGTAGTCGGCGAGCACCTGGCCTTCGGTCTCGAGCAGCGGCAGGTAGGCCTGGGGCTCTGCGAGGAAGATGGGCTCGGGGTGGTGGAAGCGATGGCCGCGCGTATAGCGATCCGCCGTGATGCCGAGGATCTCCGCGCGAATCACCTCGTCACCAAACAGCAGGACCACCCAGTGCACGGGCCGAACGAATTCGTCCGTGCGCTCACCCCAGCGCATGCGCTTGGGGATGGGCAGGGCGGCGAGCGCCTTGCGAACCACGTCCGGGATCAGCTCTGCGGTGATCTGGCCCCGCTGGACGGCGCGAAACGCCAGCCAGCTTCCGCGCTCGGTTTCGAGCTGGTCCAGCTGCTCGACCGCGACGCCGCAGGATCGCGCAAAGCCGCTCGCGGCCTTCGTGGGGTTGCCCTCCTCGTCGAAAGCCGCGCTCAGCGCGGGGCCGCGACGCACCGTCTCCCGATCCGGCTGCGCCGTCGGAAGTTCCCTGACCAGCAGCGCGAGTCGCCGCGGCGTCGCGTAGGCAACCGCGGGCGACGGCTCGAGCCCTGCGGCTTCCAGGCCCGCACTCACCGCGTCGGCGAAGGCGAGCGACAGGGTGCGCAGCGCCTTGGGTGGCAGCTCCTCGGTGCCGATCTCGATCAGCAGATCACGGCGCTCGCTCATGCTTGTACCCCCTGTCGCAGCATGGGGAAATTCAGCGACTCGCGTCTGGCGTAGTAGGCCTGTGCCACGGCACGCGCCAGCGCCCGCACGCGCAGAATGTAGCGCTGGCGCTCGGTGACCGAAAGGGCGCTGCGCGCATCCAGCAGGTTGAAGGTGTGCGAAGCCTTGAGCAGCAGCTCGTAGGCGGGCAGGGGCAGATTCGCGTCGATCAGCGCCTGGCTGTCCCTTTCACAGACGTCGAACCAGCGGAAAAGCTCGGCGGTGTTGGCGTGCTCGAAGTTGAACGCCGACATCTCGACCTCATTCTGATGAAACACGTCCCCGTAGCGGACCTTGCCGTACGGCCCCTCGGTCCAGATCAGGTCGAACACGCTTTCCACGCCCTGCAGGTACATGGCGATGCGTTCCAGGCCGTAGGTGATCTCGCCGCTCACGGGTCTGCAGTCCAGGCCGCCCACCTGCTGGAAGTAGGTGAACTGTGTCACCTCCATGCCGTTGAGCCAAACCTCCCAGCCCAGGCCCCAGGCCCCCAGCGTGGGCGACTCCCAGTTGTCCTCGACGAAGCGGATGTCGTGTATCAGCGGATCGATCCCGAGCTCTTTGAGGGACCCGAGATAGAGCTCCTGGATGTCATCGGGGCTGGGTTTGAGCAACACCTGGAACTGGTAATAGTGCTGGAGGCGATTCGGGTTCTCGCCGTAGCGGCCGTCGGTGGGACGCCGTGAAGGCTGGACGTAGGCGGTGCGCCAGGGCTCGGGACCCACGGCGCGCAGGAACGTGGCCGGATGGAAGGTGCCGGCGCCGACCTCCATATCATAGGGCTGCAGCAGCACGCAGCCGTGGCGGGCCCAGTATTCCTGCAGGGCGAGGATCAGGTCCTGAAAGGTGGTGAAGCGGGTCGATGCGCTGAAAATCAAGATGAGCCTGCTGACTGTTGGTCGATTCGAAGTCGCGCAGTATAGCCCGAGCCGGGCACGGGATGTAGGCCAGCGGCCGGAAATGCGAGCGGGCTGAATGGGCTACACTTACCCGATCCCCCGGCGGCCGTCGTTATGCTGCATGGCCGCGCCCCTGTGCGGGTCCGAGTGTAAGCCGCGATGCCGCCCGCAGATCGAAGCCATGCAAGAAGGCACCGAGCCGGAAGCGCGGGGGCCGCCCCGGGCGGCACCGTGACTTGCAGGCCCGCCCCTGCCTTGCATAGGCTACACTACGTCTTTTGAGTTACCGCTGGCGCACTACATGACGATGGACCAAGCTCGCAAAGCCGTCGCGCTGATATCCGGAGGGCTGGATTCCCTGCTCGCGGCCAGAGTCATTCAGGATCAGGGCATCCACGTCGAAGGCATCAACTTCTACACGGGTTTCTGTGTGGAAGGCCATACGCACGCCATCCGGAAGAAGGACCGCGCGAAACCCAAGCGCAACAATGCCCTGTGGGTCGCCGAGCAGCTCGGCATCCGGCTGCACATCATCGATATCATCGAGGAATACAAGGACGTGGTGCTCAACCCGAGACACGGCTACGGCGCCAATCTCAACCCTTGTCTCGACTGCAAGATCTTCATGGTGCAGAAGGCAAAGCAGTGGATCGAGCAGCAGGGCTTCGATTTCATCATCACCGGCGAGGTCGTCGGCCAGCGCCCCAAGTCCCAGCGCAAGCACACCATGCCGCTGGTCGCCAGGGAGTCGGGTGCAGATGACCGTCTGCTCAGACCCTTGTGCGCAAAGAACCTGCCGCCGACCCTGCCGGAACGCGAGGGGTGGGTGGATCGCGACAAGCTCCACGACTTCGGCGGCCGCACCCGCAAGCCGCAAATGGCGCTGGCCGCCCGCTACGGGTTCGCGGACTATGCGCAGCCCGCCGGCGGCTGCTGTTTTCTCACCGATGCGCAGTATTCGCACAAGCTGGCCGACCTCTGGAAAGCCCGCGGCGAGCGCCGCTACGAGCTCGACGATATCATGCTGCTGAAGGTGGGGCGTCATCTGCGACCACGCCGGCATTTCAAGCTGATCATCGGACGCGAGGAAGGCGAGAATCGGTTCCTGCACGGCTATCGCAAGCAGTTCACGCACCTGCTTCCGGTGAGCCACAACGGGCCGCTGGTGCTGATCGACGGCGACGTCGACGCGGATGACCTGACGCTGGCGGCGCGGCTCACGGCGCGCTTCAGTCAGGGACGGGAAGCCGAGCAGGTGGAGGTGGCCATCCACACCCGGGACGGGACTCACCGCACCCTCCAGGTGCATCCGCTGGCGCGCGACGAAATTCCGCAGGAGTGGTATCTGTGACAAGCCATCAACTGGATGCGCGGCGCATGCTGTGTCCCATGCCGGTGATTTGCACCCAGGCGAAAGTGCAGCAGCTCCGGCCCGGAGACACCCTGGCGGTCCTGTGCACCGATCCGGGCGTTGTCCACGACATCCCCGCGTGGTGCCGTGTCAACGGGCACGAAGTACTGGACATACACACCCGGGACGACGAGATAACCATCAGCATCCGCGTGGGCTAGCCATGGCAAGCACCGCGCCGCAGCAGGCGCTCGCACCGCGTTATCGGGAAGTTCGCAGGGTCACCCTGGTCGGCTCCCTGGTCGACCTGTTGCTCGGGGTGACCAAGATCATCGTCGGCTGGCTCGCGCACTCGCAGGCGCTGCTCGCCGACGGAATTCATTCGCTGTCGGATCTCGGCACCGACGCCATCGTTCTCTACGCCGCCAAACACTCCCACCGGGAAGCCGACGACGATCATCCCTACGGGCATGGCCGGATCGAAACGCTGGCCACCGTCGGCCTGGGCATGACGCTCATCGTTATCGCCTTCGGTATCGCCTATGACGCGGTACGGCGCATGAACGCGCCGGAGCTGCTGGTCGAACCCGGTATCGTCGCCCTCGGCGTGGCTATCCTGTCGGTGCTGTCCAAGGAGGGAATCTATCAGTACAGCATGCGTGCTGCACGCCGGCTGCGCTCCAATATGCTGATGGCAAACGCCTGGCACAGCCGCAGCGATGCGATTTCCTCCATCGTGGTTGTGATCGGCGTGGCCGGCGCCATGGTCGGTTACCCGTACCTGGACTCGGTTGCGGCGATCGCCGTCGCGGTGATGATCGCGAAGATCGCTTTCGACCTGGTGCGGTCGAGCACCCGGGAGCTGATCGACACCGCGCTGGATCCGGAGACCGTGGACCTGATGCGCAAGGAAATCCTTGCCGTGGACGGTGTACGCGCTCTGCACATGCTGCGCACGCGCAGCAGCGGCGGTCAGGCATTCGTGGATGTCCACATCCAGGTGGATCCAAGGGTGAGCGTCTCCGAGGGTCACCAGATCGGCGATCTGGTGCGCCGCCGGCTGCTGGAGCGCATCGAGGAAGTCGCCGATGTGACGGTCCATGTCGATCCGGAGGACGACGAGCTGGAATCGCCCTGTCACCACCTGCCGTTGCGCGGGGAGTTGGTGAAACGCCTCGAGGCGCAATGGGCAGACCTGGACGGGGTGGACGCGTCCCAGGTGACGCTGCATTATCTGCGCGGGCAGCTGCAGATCGACCTGATGCTGCCCCAGTCGGTGCTGGAACGACACGGGGAGCCCGGGGCTCTGGTGCGTAAGATCCAGACGGCGGCAACCCGGCTGCCCGAAATCGGTTCAGTGAGTGTCAGCTTCCGTCACTAGCGCACCAAATAGGTGCACAGGTTCAGTGCACGGCACCGGTTGGGTGCATAGGGGTTGCCGGCCAGCGGGGTGCCGCATCTAACTATTCGTATTGATTGATTTTTTTTCCGTGGCATAATTCGTGCTGATTTCAGGGCACTTTTTCGACCCGGTAGTCGTCCGCGTGTTCGGTTCTCCTGCTATTCCGCGCTTCGATCGGGGCAATCCATCCACAAACCATTCCTAGTCGGAGGAAGGAACATGTCCGTAGCCAAGGCCAATAAACTCATGAAGGATAACGGGGTCAAGTTCGTCGACCTGCGTTTCACTGACACCCGTGGCAAGGAGCAGCACGTCACCGTGCCGAGCAGCGAGGTGGATGCCGGCTTTTTCAAGGACGGCAAAATGTTCGACGGTTCCAGTATCGCCGGCTGGAAGGGGATCAATGAATCCGACATGGTGCTGATGCCGGACACCAACACGGCCGTGATGGATCCCTTCTCGGACGAGCCCACGATGAACCTGCGCTGCGATATCCTCGAGCCGGCTACCATGAAGGGCTACGAGCGCGACCCCCGTTCGCTGGCCAAGCGTGCCGAAGCCTACCTGAAGTCCACCGGGATCGCCGACACCGCCTATTTCGGGCCCGAAAACGAATTTTTCGTCCTCGACGATGTGCGCTGGGGTGCCGAGATGAGCGGAGCCTTCTACAAGGTCGATTCCGAGGAGGCTTCCTGGAACGCCGAGCGGGTTTACGAGGACGGCAACATTGGTCACCGGCCCACGGTGAAGGGCGGTTATTTCCCGGTCCCCCCGGTCGATTCCCTGCACGACATGCGTTCGGCGATGTGCCTGGCGATGGAAGAGATGGGCCTGCCCGTCGAAGTGCATCACCACGAAGTTGCGACCGCGGGACAGTGCGAGATCGGTGTGGGATTCAACACCCTGGTGCAGAAGTCCGACGAGGTCCAGATCCTCAAGTACGTGGTCTGGAACGTGGCGCACAGTTACGGCAAGACCGCCACGTTCATGCCCAAGCCGCTGGTCGGCGACAACGGCAACGGCATGCACGTGCACCAGTCGCTGTCCAAGGCCGGCAAGAACCTGTTCAGCGGCAAGAAGTACGGTGGCCTCTCCGACCTCGCACTGTATTATATTGGTGGGATCATCAAGCACGCACGGGCGCTGAACGCGTTCACCAACGCCTCCACCAATTCCTACAAGCGTCTGGTGCCGGGCTTCGAAGCACCGGTGATGCTCGCCTATTCGGCGCGCAACCGCTCCGCGTCGATCCGTATCCCGTTCGTCGCCAATCCCAAGGCGCGCCGCATCGAGGTACGCTTCCCGGATTCCACGGCCAATCCCTACCTGGCCTTTGCAGCCATGGTCATGGCGGGCATCGACGGCATCCAGAACAAGATTCACCCGGGGGATGCCATGGACAAGGATCTCTACGATCTTCCGCCGGAAGAGGAAGCGAAGATTCCGCAGGTCTGTTTTGCCTTCGATCAGGCCCTGGATGCGCTCGAAAAGGATCGCAAGTTCCTGACCGCCGGCGGCGTGTTCACCAATGACATGATCGATGCCTACATCGACCTCAAAATGGGCGAGGTCAACCGGCTGCGCATGACGACTAATCCGGTCGAGTTCGATATGTACTACAGCCTCTGAGCCCGACGGCCTCCACGTTCCGGGACGCCCCCCATCGCGGGGGCGTTTTTTACGGTTGCCGACCAGGTTGTTGCGGCCTATCTTTGTGCGCGTGCAGGGCTCTGCCGACACCTGCTCAAGGCGGCTGTCGGCGAGGCCGCTAGTACCCTTTTAGTATCGAATTGAGAGAGTACTACTCGGGATGAGCAAAGGAATCGAACCGGAGGCCGGCGTCATGGATGTACTGAAGGCACTGCTTGTCACACTCGTTCTCTGGACGGGGACGGTGCCGGCGGCAATTTATCGCAGCGTCGATGAGCACGGCAACGTGGTGTTCAGTGATGAACCCCGCAGCGGTGCGACGCCGGTTGATCTCCCGCCCCTGACGACCTATGAGGCGCCCAAGCCCCGGGCAGCGTCTGTGCTGCGCCCTCCGGCGTCCGAGCCATCCGCGATCAGCTATTCAAAACTGGAAATCCGGCAGCCGGCCCACGATGCGACCCTGCGGGACAACACCGGCAGGGTTACGGTAATCGCCGCGATCGAGCCGGAGCTGAGATCCGGCCATCGGCTCCAGTTCTATCTGGATGGGCGGGCCAGGGGTGAGCACGGTACCGAGCTCGGCACCAGTTTCTCCGACGTCGACCGTGGCGCCCATCAGGTCGAGGTCGCCGTGGTGGACGCCGCTGGCAGGGAGCTCATGCGCAGCGAGAGTGTCCAGTTTTATTTGCACCGTCAATCGGTTAACTTTCCTGCCCGTTCACCGACCGCGCCCTGAGCGGCGCCGGCCCGCGCCTGTCTGAGTTACTTTTCCCTTCCCTGAGGGAGCATGTGCACTATAATGGTGCGATTTGTCGTGGCAATAGAGCGGACGCACTGTAATTGTGCCAAGGACCGGCAGGGCGCAGCCCGTCGCGGGCCCCGGGACCGCCTCTATCGAGATGTTCTAGGTGATTTTTTTGTATCGTCCCACGCTTGCTCCGGTGTGGACCTGAGACGGGGCAAGCTGGTTTGGTTTTTGCAGGCTGCTGTTCATGCCTTTCCGAACTGCGCTAGAACCGGCGGAGTACAATCAGCTCCTTGAGGCCCTGAACACGGCTGTCGTGTTGGTGGATGACTCACTGCAGCTGCTGTATCTGAATCCGGCCGCAGAAAACCTGTTTGAGATCAGCCGGCGACAGGTCCTGGGCCACTGTTGGCCGGACGTGGTGCGCGGTGCGGCGTCTCTGGTAACCCGACTGCTGGACGCACTCGAGAACCAGAGTGCGTTTACCGAGCGCGAGGTCGAATTCCATACCGCCACGACCGGCCAGCGCATCAAGGTGGACTGCATGGTGACACCCCTGAGTGGCAGCGAGCTGCTGCTCGAGACCATGCAGGTCGATCACCACCTGCGTATCGCGCTGGAGGAAAACCTGCTCAGTCAGCAGCAGGCGGCTCGGGCGCTGCTCAGAGGCCTCGCCCACGAAATCAAGAATCCCCTCGGCGGCCTGCGCGGTGCCGCCCAGCTGCTGGAAAGCGAGCTCCAAGACGACGAGCTGAAGGAATACACCGGGGTGATCATCGGTGAAGCCGATCGCCTCCGGAATCTGGTCAACCGCATGCTGGGGCCGAACAACGTGCCGGACCGCCGGGCGATCAACATCCATCAGGTTCTCGAGCACGTGCGCAGCCTCGTGGAGGCGGAAAATTACCCGGGGCTGGTCATCGAGCGCGAGTATGATCCGAGCATCCCCGAGCTGCTGGCAGATTCGTATCTGCTGGTCCAGGCGATTCTGAACCTGGTTCGGAATGCGGCGGAAATCGGTGCCGATCGCATCGTGCTGCGCACCCGTGCCGAGCGGCAGTTCACCATCGGCTACAACCGCTACAAGCTGGTGCTGCGGGTGGATATCGCCGACAACGGTCCCGGTATCCCCGCGGATCTGCAGCAGAGAATATTCTATCCCATGGTCACGAGTCGCCCGGAGGGAACGGGGCTGGGTCTTTCCATCGCCCAGTCCCTGATCAATCAGCACCAGGGGATCATCGAATTCACCAGCGCGCCGGGCGAAACCGTGTTCACGATCCTGTTACCACTGGAGGTCACGAATGGCTGAGCGAGAACACGTCTGGGTCATCGACGATGATCAGTCGATTCGCTGGGTGCTGGAAAAGGCGCTGGAAAAGGCGCACATGGATGTCAGGAGCTTTCCCTCCGCCAGCGGGATACTGAACACCCTCGAGCGCAGTCGCCCCGATGTCCTGATCACGGACGTGCGTATGCCGGGCATGGACGGTTTCGCCCTGCTCGGCGAGATTCAGCAGCGCTATCCGGATCTGCCGGTGATCATCATCACGGCGCATTCGGACCTGGACAGCGCGGTGAGCGCCTACCAGGGCGGCGCCTTCGAGTATCTGCCGAAGCCCTTCGACGTCGAGGAGGCGGTCGAGCTCACCCGACGGGCCGTCGAGCACAACCGCAACCGCAGCAAAGGCGTCGGGCGCAGTTTCGAAAACGAAGTGCCGGAGATCATCGGCGAGGCCCCTGCCATGCAGGAGGTGTTCCGCGCCATCGGACGCCTCTCGCGCTCCAACATTACCGTGCTCATCAACGGCGAATCCGGCACCGGCAAGGAGCTGGTGGCCCGCGCGCTGCACCGCCACAGCCCGCGCGCCAGCGAGCCTTTCGTCGCGCTGAACATGGCGGCAATCCCGCGCGATCTGCTCGAGTCCGAGTTGTTCGGACACGAGCGCGGGGCCTTCACCGGTGCCCAGGCCCAGCGTGTGGGGCGCTTCGAGCAGTCCGACGGCGGAACCCTGTTTCTGGACGAAATCGGCGACATGCCGGCAGAGATGCAGACCCGGCTGCTACGGGTGCTGGCCGATGGCGAATTCTACCGCGTCGGCGGTCACAGCCCGGTCAAGGTCGATGTGCGGATCATCGCTGCGACCCACCAGGATCTGGAGCAGCGCGTCAAGGATGGATACTTCAGGGAGGACCTGTTCCACCGTCTCAACGTGATCCGCATCCATCTGCCCTCGCTGCGTGAAAGGCGGGAGGATATCCCGCTTTTAATGCAGCATTTCCTGCAAAGCGCGGCGCAGGAGCTGAATGTCGAAGCCAAGATGCTGCTGCCGGAGGCCGAAACCTACCTGAAACAGCTGGACTGGCCCGGAAACGTGCGCCAGATGGAGAATCTGTGCCGATGGCTCACGGTGATGGCGTCGGGGCAGGAAGTGCGCATCGACGACCTGCCACCGGAATTGCGTCAGCCCCAGCGCAGTGAGGCCGCCACCGGCCAGGGTTGGGAGGAAGCCCTGAAAAGCTGGGCCAGTCGTCAGCTGGCCGAGGGCGACGAGGGGCTGCTGGACGAGGCGTTGCCGGCGTTCGAGCGCATCATGATCGAGGCGGCGCTGGCGCGAACCGGCGGCCGCCGCCAGGATGCCGCCCGGCTCCTGGGCTGGGGGCGCAACACCCTGACGCGCAAGATCAAGGAGCTCGATATGGATGTCGACAGGTGAAGGCGCCGCCGGGTCCGGTGAAATCAGCTGTGTCGGCCTGAATTTCGCGCTGCACCCCTGGGCCGGTTCACGGACGCGATGGCGATATGCTATGAAGCTGGGGGCCAGCCGGCCCGTCACCGACCCCGGCGCAATCCCGTCAGCCGCAGCCGGAGGGCTCATTGAGCTGCAGACACCCGGTGAGCGACCCCACGTCCGCGATCCCATGGCGTTCGAGATAGGCCCGAATGCCCTGATTCATTTTCCTGCAAACCAGGGGGTCGTAGAATAGGGCAGTGCCGACGCCCACGGCGCTGGCACCGGCGATGAGAAATTCGAGCGCGTCTTCGGCGCTGGCGATTCCGCCCTGGCCGATGATGGGGATCCGGTGGGCCCGGCAGACTTGGTAGACCTGATGAACCTTGAGCAGTGCCACGGGCTTGATCGCCGGTCCGGAAAGTCCGCCCTGGTTGTTGCCGATCACCGGCCGCCGTCGCTCGATGTCGACGGCCATGCCCATCAGCGTATTGATGACTGCAAAGGCATCGCTGCCGGCCTCGATACAGCGCCGTGCGTTCCCGGCGATGTCCGTCTGGTTGGGTGACAGCTTGGTGATCAGCGGTTTTTGCGTCGCCCTGCGGCAGGCCTCCACCACGCGCGCCGACATGTCCGGATCATTGCCGAAAGCGACGCCGCCCTCCTTGACGTTGGGACAGGAAATATTGATTTCGACGGCGTCGATCGGCGAATCGTCAAAACGCCGGGTCACTTCGTAGTACTCGTCGACGGTGGAGCCCGAGACGTTGGCGATGAAGCGCGTCTCAGAGAAATCCAGCTCGGGGAGAATGCGCTCGACCACATGGCCTACGCCGGGATTCTGCAGCCCGATCGCATTCAGCATCCCCATGGGAGTCTCGCACAGGCGGTGTGGCGGGTTGCCCAGTCGGGGCCGTAGCGTGGTGCCCTTGAGGCAGACCGCGCCGACATCCCGGTTGGAGAAACCCTCGACCCGGGTGTATTCCTCTCCGAAACCGACACAGCCGGACAGCAGCACCAGCGGCGAGCTGAAATTCAGCCCGCAGAAATCGATTGACAGCGACGTCATCCCGGGGGTCATTGGGCCTGTATTTGACCTGAAGCCTCAGTGAAAGAAAAGCGCACGGTACTTTTCTGAGATAATCCGCGATTTCGCCCAGCGCCGCGAGCGACCATGTTCCATATTGTGCTCTACCAGCCCGAGATACCGCCCAATGCCGGCAACGTCATTCGGTTGTGCGCCAACACCGGCAGCCGGCTGCACCTGATCCGTCCCCTGGGGTTCGAGCTCGACGATCGCAGGCTGCGGCGCGCCGGCCTCGATTATCGCGAGTGGGCGAGCGTCGCGGTCCACGACTCTCTGGAAGCCTTCGGCGCCGCGACACGACCCCGGCGCGTCTGGGCGGTGTCGACGCGCGGCCGCCGGATTTATACCGATGCCGACTATCGACCCGGCGATGCCATCCTGTTCGGCCCCGAAACCCGTGGCTTGCCCGCCTCGGTGCTGGCGGAAACGGGGCCGCAGCGTGTGCTGCGCGTGCCGATGGTCGCCCAGAGTCGCAGCCTCAACCTTTCCAATGCGGTTGCGGTGCTGGTGTATGAGGCGTGGCGCCAGCAGCAGTTCGACGGAGCCACATAGTCGCGTGCTGCCGGCCCTAGCTGATCTCCGGCTTGGGATCGCGGCTCAGCAACGCTTCGACGGCACTGGCCGGCTCTTCGTGATCGCAAAGCACCCGCTTGACCTGCTCGGTGATGGGCATCTCGACCTGGCTTTCCCGCGCAAGGGCATCCAGCGCCTTGGCCGTATCCAGCCCTTCGACCGCCTGGCCGATGCGCGCCACCGCCGCCGCGAGCGGCTCGCCCCGGCCGAGCGCGAGGCCGAGGCGGCGATTGCGCGATTGGTCATCGGTGCAGGTCAGGACCAGATCACCGACCCCCGCCAGTCCCATGAAGGTTTCCTGCCGGCCACCCAGGCGGGTGCCCAGCCGCATGATTTCGGCAAGGCCGCGCGTGATCAGGGCAGCCCGCGCGTTGGAGCCGTAACCGCGTCCGTCTGAGATACCCGCCGCGATGGCCAGCACGTTCTTAACCGCGCCGCCCAGCTCCACACCGATAACGTCGTCACTGGTGTAGGTGCGAAACTGCGCGCAGTGAAAGAACCGCGCCACCCGCGCCGCATAGCCCGTGTCAGGAGAGGCCACGGTGACTGCGGTCGGCAGGCCGCGGGCCACCTCGCTCGCGAAGCTGGGGCCGGACAGCACCGCCATGGCGGTATTCTCCGGCACCTCCTCGTCGACCACCTGATGCAGAAACCGTCCGCTGCCGGGCTCGAGGCCCTTGCTCGCCCAGATCAGGTCGAAGGACGGCCCGATCTCGCTGCGCACCCGCCTGAGCACCGACCGGAAACCGGCGCTCGGCACGACGACCAGCACCGCTTCGGCGTCTGCAAGGGTGCTGTTCAGCTCGGCCAGGGGTGAAACACGGTCGGGGAGCCGCAGCTCAGGCAGGTAGCGCCGGTTGACCCTGTCCCGCGCCATGCTCGCCACATGTTGCGCGTCACGGTCCCAGAGCTTTACGTGCGCTCCGTTCCTTGCCAGCAGCATCGCCAGCGCCGTGCCCCAGGACCCGGCCCCGAGCACGGCAACGCTGGGTCGAGAGCCCATTGCGCCGGGCTTAATGGGCGCTCTGCGGGGCCGGTGAGGACGCCGGGCTTTCCTGTCTCAGCTTCTGAGCATAGAGGGCGTCGAAATTGATCGGTGCCAGCAACAGCTGCGGGAATCCGCCCTTCACCACGAGATCAGAAATCGCCTCCCTGGCGAAAGGAAACAGGGTATTCGGACAGAAGGCACCGAGCATGGAGCCCATCTGCTGCTCATCGAAGCCTCGCAGCGTGAAGATGCCGGCCTGCTGGATCTCAGCCAGAAAGGCCGTTTTGTCGCCCTGCTGAGCGGTGACCGTAACGTTGAGTACCACTTCGTAAACCTGGCTCTCGAGCGGGTTCACGGAAGAGTTGAGCTGGAGGCTCACCTCCGGTTTCCAATCCTGCGTAAACACGGCGGGCGAGTTGGGTGTCTCGAACGAGGCGTCCTTGAGGTAGACACGGTGTATCGCAAACTGCGGTTCGCCGCCCGTGCTGGCCTTGGCTTGATCTGTCATTGCGCTGTCCAATAAATCCGGGTTCGAGTGAGGGCAGGTCCGTTTTGAACAGACCGGGTCAGGTCTTTCTGCTGAGGGGCAGATTGGCGTTCTGCCACGCCATGATGCCGCCGCCGAGATTGTACACGTTTTCGAAGCCAATTTTTTTCAGAACGCGGCCGGCGCTCGCCGAGCGGCTGCCGGAGCGGCAGTAGGCGATCACCGGTCGTCCCTTGTGCCTTTCGAGCTCTTTGGCACGCTCGGGGAGCTGCTTCGCGGGGATGTGCACCGCTTCGGGGATGTGCCCGCTCCGGTATTCGCCGTCTTCACGGATGTCCAGAAACACCGCGTTCTCCCGGTTGCTGAGCTGGGTGGCTTCCAGCGGCCCCACCGACCGGATGCCGCTGAGTCGGCGGCTGACCTCGCTGGCGATCAGCAGGCCGAGCGTGCCGAAAAAAGCCAGAAACAGGATGGGATGGTTACCGATGAACTCAATGACTTGGGCAAGATCCACGTCGGATGTCCTCTGGGCGGTCGCCCGACGGGCGGTGCAATCAGTTGGAATCGGTGCTGCAGAAGACTTCGCGCATCATCCCGATGAGACGCAGGGTTCGCGAATCCCCCACCCGGTAGTAGACGCGGTTGGCGTCCTTGCGTGAGATCAGAATGCCTTTGTCACGCAGGATCGCCAGGTGCTGGGAAATGTTGCTTTGCGAGGTGCCCACGTGCTCGACGATGTCCTGCACGCTGACCTCCTGATCGCCCAGGGTGCACAGGATCTTCAACCGCAACGGGTGCGACATCGCCTTGAGGGATCGGGATGCCCGATCGATGTCTTCATCGCGTGTGATGAGGGAGTCGCTGGGTGACGCCACCATATAGTTTTGCTCCAACTGCGGTGTCGTGAAACCGTCAAAACAACGGGATACGGTTTTCATATTTTGCCGGGACCCTGCCCTTTATTATCAAACCATTATACAATAATACGCCCCTGGCAAAAGCCGTATTTGCAGGTCGGTCCTTACCACGGGCGTCGCCAGCTGCCCCATTTGAAGTTAGAATAAGTCTAAGTTCCAGCCCAACGCCGTATCCGACTCGAAGCCATGCCTGCACCTCCCAAGCCTGTAGCCCTGATCATTCTGGACGGTTGGGGGTACAGTGATGAGCCCGAGTTCAACGCCATCGCCGCGGCCCGAAAGCCGACCTGGGACCGACTCTGGGAAGCCTATCCTCACAGCCTGATTCGTACCTCGGGTGCGGCGGTCGGACTGCCCGGAAATCAGATGGGTAACTCCGAGGTCGGCCACCTCAATCTGGGTGCTGGTCGCGTGGTCTATCAGGAATTCACCCGTGTCAGCCGTTCCATCAAGACCGGCTCGTTTTTCACCAACGCGACCCTGACGGATGCCGTCGACGCCGCGATCCAAGCTCATCGCGCGGTGCATATTCTCGGCCTGTTGTCGCCGGGCGGCGTTCACAGCCACGAAAATCACATCCACGCCATGGTGCGCCTGGCCGTCGAGCGCGGCGCGCGCAAGGTGTTTCTGCACGCCTTTCTGGACGGCCGGGACACCCCACCGCGCAGTGCCGCGGCCTCGGTCGAGGCCATGGAAAACAGATTTCGGGATTTCGGCGGTGGGCGCTTCGCCTCGCTGATCGGCCGTTATTACGCCATGGACCGCGATCACCGCTGGCCGCGCATCCAGTCGGCTTATGACCTGATCACGCTCGCTGCGGCCGAATTCGAGGCGCCCGATGCGGTCACGGCCCTGGAGATGGCCTACGGGCGCGGCGAAAGTGACGAGTTCGTGAAGGCGACGCGCATCGTCCCGCCGGGAACCCGCCCGGTCTGCGTCCGCGACGGCGACGTCGTGATATTCATGAATTACCGCTCGGACAGGGCGCGACAGATCACCCGTCCGTTCATCGAGCAGGACTTCAGCGGCTTCGAGCGCAGGGAGCGGCCCCGGCTGGGGCGTTTTGTCAGTCTCACCGAATACAACTCCGAGTTCGACGTGCCGGTCGCCTTCCCGCCGGAGCGGCTGCATAATGTGTTCGGCGAATTCGCCGCGGGGCTCGGTCTGCGTCAGCTACGACTCGCCGAGACCGAGAAATATGCCCACGTCACTTTCTTTTTCAACGGCGGCATCGAGGAGCCCTACGAGGGCGAGGACCGTATCCTGGTGCCTTCGCCGCTGGTTGCCACCTACGACCTTCAACCCGAGATGAGCGCGCCGCAGGTCACGGATCGCCTGGTGGAAGCCATCCACAGTGGTCGATACGACGTCATTGTCTGTAACTACGCGAACCCGGATATGGTCGGGCACACCGGCAAGTTTGACGCGGCAGTGAAAGCGATTGAGGCCCTCGATGACTGTCTCGGCCGCGCCGTCGAAGCGCTGCAGGCCGTCGGTGGCGAGGCGCTGATCACCGCCGATCACGGCAACGCCGAACAGATGCGCGGCTCGGATACCGGGCAGCCACACACCGCCCACACCTCCAACGCGGTGCCCCTGTTATACGTGGGGCGACCGGCCAGACTCACGAACGGTGTACTGGCGGACGTGGTGCCGACGCTCATCGAGCTGATCGGCCTCGAGCCGCCGGCCGAAATGAGCGGCCGCTCGCTGGTGGAATGGGGCGATGCGGCCGATGGGGTGCAGCGCCTGGAGGTGAAGGCCTGAGCAGCTGCGCGTCAGCCCGGTCTGCGGCAGGCCGAAACCACCACTTGGTGTGCTGGGGTCGGCGCTGGCTCGCGGTGCTGCTGGTGGCCTGCCTTGCCTTTTCCGCAACCGGTCTGGCCGACCAGGACGTCGCGAAGAAGGCGCGCGAGCTCGAGAACCTGCGCGTGCAGATCCGGTCAATACAGAAGCGGCTCGAAGCCGGTCGCGCCAAGAAGAGCCGGGCGGAAGCCAGGCTGAGCGAGATCGAGCGCGAGATCAATGAGGTCGGTGCGAGCGTGCGGCGGATTGATGGCGATCTCGAAACCAATCGGCGGCGGCTGGTCGATCTCCAGGCGAGGCGCGAAGCGCAGCAGCGTCGGCTGCAGCGGCAGCGACAGGTGCTGGCAGCCGAAGCGCGAGCCGCCTTCCTGATGGGGCGTCAGCAGCAGGTCAAGCTGCTGCTCAACCAGGAGCAGCCGGCGTCGATCGGCCGTATGCTGGTGTATTTCCACTACCTCTCGCGCGCGCGCTCCGAGCAGATTGACGCCGTGCACAGCACGCTCGCGGAGCTGCAGGAGCTGGAAAGCTCGATCGGCGAGCAGACACGTTCGCTGAGCGAGCTGCGTCAGCGCCGGGAAGACGAGACCCGCCGCCTGCAGGCCCGCAAGCGGATCCGCGAGCAGGCGGTGGCCGCCCTGACCCGCGAGCTGCGCACGCAGGGCGATGAGCTCGGGCGGCTCAAGCGCGACGAACGGCAGCTCCAGGAGCTGTTGTCCTCGCTGCGCGAAGTGCTTCGGGAGGCGTCCCCGACGGGGGACGATCGGCAGCTGTTTCGGAGCAGGAAGGGCAAGCTGCGGTGGCCGGCGAGCGGTGAGCTCGCTAAACGCTTCGGGACCCGGCGCGGCAGCACCGGACTCAAATGGCGGGGTGTCCTGATTGCCGCCCCGGAGGGCGGCAAGGTTCGCGCCGTTTCCCAGGGCCGGGTAGCGTTCGCCGACTGGATGCGTGGCTTCGGGTTGCTGCTGATCATCGATCACGGCGATGGCTACATGAGCCTGTACGGGCATAATCAGGCGTTGTATAAGGAAGTTGGCGAACGGGTCGATACCGGAGAGGTGGTCGCGGCGCTGGGCGCCAGCGGCGGCCAGATGGAATCGGGCCTGTACTTTGAGCTGCGCCACCAGGGACGCCCCATCAACCCGGCGAGCTGGTGTGCGGGTGAGCCTGGCGGCGCTCCCGGGTGAGAGGCCGTCGCCCTCCTGCCATCTGTTGCCGAGCTATGCTATGGTCAGTCTATTCACCAAGCCTGATTTTCATAAGGCTTTCATTGATCGGGAAATTGAGGCGATCCGCGCGGATCGCCAGGTTGGAATTGAATGAGCGCTAAACGACAAAATGTTCTACTGGTCCTGGTTGGCTTGCTGACGGGATTGTCGCTGTCCATTGGCCACGGCGTTTTCGCCGAGCGCGAGGCGGAAGGCACGGCCAGTCTGCCGGTCGAAGAGCTGCGTACCTTCAGCGACGTATTCGGGCGGATCAAGAACGACTATGTCGAGGACGTGGCTGACAAGGAGCTGCTGGAGAGCGCGATCCGCGGCATGCTTGCGGGTTTGGACCCACACTCGTCCTACCTCGACCAGGAGCAGTTCAAGGAGTTGCAGGTCGGGACCTCCGGTGAGTTCGGCGGACTCGGCATCGAGGTGGGCATGGAAGACGGCTTCGTGAAGGTCATTGCGCCGATCGACGACACCCCGGCCCAGCGCGCCGGCATTCAGGCGGGCGATCTGATCATCCGTCTCGACGACACCCCGGTCAAGGGGCTGTCGCTCAACGAAGCGGTCAAGATCATGCGCGGCAAGCCCGGTACCACCCTGAGGCTGACCGTCGTCAGGGAAGGTGTCGAGCAGCCATTGAAGATCGATATCAAGCGCGACGTGATCAAGGTCAAGAGCGTCAAACACCGGATGCTCGAGGGCGGTTTCGGTTATATCCGCATTTCGCAGTTCCAGTCCAAGACGGCGGAAAACTTGGTCGACGCCGTTGCCGAGCTGAGCGAGGAATCCGACGGTCCTCTGAAGGGCCTGGTCCTGGATCTGCGCAACAATCCCGGCGGTGTGCTGAACGGTGCGGTTGCGGTGTCAGATGCCTTTCTGAAGAAGGGACTGATTGTCTACACCGAGGGCCGCGTGAACGATTCCAAGCTGCGCTTCAACGCCACGCCGGACGATATACTCAGTGGTGCGCCCCTCGTGGTGCTGGTCAACCAGGGCTCGGCATCCGCGTCAGAAATCGTGTCCGGAGCGCTTCAGGACCACAGGCGGGCCATCATCGTCGGCAGTCAGACCTTCGGCAAGGGCTCGGTGCAGACCATCCTGCCGTTGAGCAACGGTACCGCCGTGAAGCTGACTACCGCGCGCTACTTTACGCCCTCGGGTCGTTCGATTCAGGCGGAAGGCATCAAGCCGGACATCGAGCTGGAGCAGGTTCGCGTCTCGGCGCCCGACGGCGCCTTCGAGCCCATCAAGGAGGCCGACCTGTCGGGGCACCTGTCGAACGGCAAGGCCGCCGACCCGGTGGCGGATAGCGAGGACGAAGAGAAGGAATCCCTGGCGCAGAGCGACTATCAGCTCTACGAGGCGCTGAACCTGTTGAAGGGTCTCGCGATTCAGCGGGAGCTGATGCAGTGATGCGAAAACGAGCCGGCCTCTGGCCGGTTCTTTTTGTGTGCGCAGTCCTGGGCTGGACTCGCGCCGTCGCAGATCACCGGTCGCTCGGTGACAATGCGCCGTCGATCGGCATCATCATCGATGACCTGGGCAAGCAGCTCGGACCCGGGGAGCGTGTTATCGCGTTGCCCGGGCCCGTGGCCTGTGCCTTCCTGCCGCGTGAGCGCCACACCGCGGATCTCGCCGAGATCGCTCACCGCGCTGGTAAGGAGGTGCTGCTGCACCTGCCGATGGACAGCGTCGACGGCCGCCGCCTCGACGAAGGCGCGGTCACCCTCGACATGACACGAGAGCAATTTTCACGGACCGTTCGGACAAACCTGGCCGTTGTGCCGCACGCCATCGGTATCAACAACCACATGGGCAGCCTGCTGACCCGACACCCCGGCCACATGTTCTGGCTGATGCGGGAAATGCTGCACCGTCAGCCCATGTATTTCGTCGACAGCCGCACCACGGTGGCAACCGTGGCCCGCCAGGTGGCACAGGAAAACGGTGTGCCCAGCATCGATCGCAACGTGTTTCTCGACAATGAGGTGGACGACAGCGAGATTGCTCATCAGTTCAATCGGCTGCTGCATCTGGCACGCAGGCACGGCACAGCGCTGGCGATCGGACACCCGCACCCCGAAACCCTGAGGGTGCTGGAGAGGGAAATCCCGAAGCTGGAGCAACAGGGTCTACACTTACTGCCTGTCAGTGAGTTGATCGAATTGCAGAAGCAGGGAGAGCAAACATGGCAAGCGTCCTGGTCCCCCTCGCACAGGGATGCGAAGAACTAGAAGCCACCACCATCGTCGATTTGCTGCGTCGCGCCGATATCGGGGTGGTCACCGCAGGGTTGGATGACAGGCCGGTCCGCGCCTCCCGGGGTGTGGTCCTGGTCCCCGACACCACGCTCGATGAGGCACTCAAGCAGGAATACGACATGGTGGTGCTGCCCGGCGGCTTGCCGGGGGCGGATCACCTGAACAGGGATCCCCGGATCCGGGAGCTGCTGACGCGTATGGCAGCCGAGGACCGCTTCACCGCGGCCATCTGCGCGGCGCCCAAAGTGCTGGCGACTGCAGGTCTGCTCGAAGGCCGCAGGGTTACCAGCTTCCCGGGGGTTCTCGATGGTCTGGAAGGGTTCGATTATCTGTCGGATCCGGTCGTGAGGGACGGGAAGGTGGTTACCTCGCGTGGGCCGGGGACGGCGATGGATTTCGCCCTGACCCTGATCGAGATTCTGGCAGGCCGGGCGAAGCGCGACCAGGTGGAAGCGGCCCTTCAGCGGTCGCATGCGCGCTAGCGCAGGCTGCGTAAGCCCTGCTTTACAGATGGTCAGCATGCCGGAGGCGGTTTGTCGAAATTAATTACAATCGGTATTGAGTGCCAAATAATTGTTCCCATGGATAACCCACTGATTATAAGAGACTATAAGGGCAGGCTTATGGCGAGTCTGCGTCGATTTGATTTACAACCACTTCTCTTGTCGTTGGCCATTTAAGACAACCTATTGTTTTTGCTCGACTTAAGTGGAAGGCACGTTTGTTGCTATAGACATGGCACCAAGACCGGGCTTGAGTCGTCAGCCTTTACAGGCCATAGGCAGGCGCCACACAAGGGCGTTGGAGGAGAGGATCATAACAAGCGCTGCTCGGTGGGGAAATATCGCGGCAATCCGGACAACAATAAGGCTCGAGGAATCAAGAACACCAATAACCAGCAAGAGCCCAGCTTCACCCGCCTGCTCAGGCGGGTTTTTTATGGGCTTTGTGCGGCGGGCGGTTACTCGTCAGACCAGGCACCGATGAAAAAGAAAACGGCGAGTGCTGCGAACAGCCAGCTGAGCAGGGGGGCTCCGGCCACCACCGTGGGCGCGAGGCCGTCCAGGCCGTAGATCACCGCGGAGCTGATCAGAAAGGCGCTGCCGACGATGGCCGACAGCGTTCGCTGACTGGATTGGCGCAGCTGCCTGCGCAGCTTGTCCAGCTCCCGTGACTCCCACTTTACGCGCAGCTTCCCCTGAACCCCGTCCTGCAGAGCGCGGTGCAGCAGAGCCGGCAGCTCCGGCAGGCGCTCGCTCCATTCCGGAAGGCTGTGGCGAAGACGACCGGCAAAGGCCCGTGCACCGACCTGCTCGCTCATCCAGCGTTCCAGGAACGGCTTGGCCGTCTGCCACAGGTCCAGATCTGGATAGAGCTGGCGTCCAAGACCTTCGATATTAAGCAGGGTCTTCTGCAACAGCACCAGCTGCGGCTGAATCTCCATGTTGAAACGGCGGGCCGTCTGGAACAGTCTCAGCAGCAACTGTCCGAAAGAGATATCCTTCAGCGGGCGCTCGAAAATAGGCTCGCAGACGGAACGGATCGCGGCTTCGAACTCATCGACCCGCGTTCCCTGGGGTACCCACTCCGACTCGACGTGCAGCTCCGCGACCCTGCGATAGTCGCGGCGGAAAAAGGCCAGGAAATTCTCCGCCAGATAGCGTTGATCTTCCGGGCTGAGGGTGCCCATGATGCCGAAATCGACAGCCATGTACTGTCCATTCGGGGCAACGAATATGTTGCCCGGGTGCATGTCGGCGTGAAAAAAATTGTGGCGGAACACCTGGGTGAAGAAAATTTCCACACCGTGCTCGGAGAGCGTTTTCAGGTTGACGCCTGCCCGCCGCAAGGCGGTCAGGTCGTTGACTGGAATGCCGTAAATGCGCTCCATCACCATGATGCTCCGCTTGCAGTAGGGCCAGTAGACCTCGGGCACGCGCAACAGGTCGGAGTTGGCGAAATTTCTGCGCAGCTGTGATGCGTTTGCAGCTTCGCGCAGCAGATCCAGCTCGTCGTGGAGGGTTTTTTCGAATTCGGCGACCACCTCGCGGGGTCGCAACCGGCGTGCCTCCCGCGAGTACCTCTCGGCCAGACCGGCGATGTAATAGAGGAGGCGAACGTCGCGCCGGATCACCCGCTCGATTCCGGGACGCAGGATTTTCACCACCACGTCCTCGCCGCTCTTCAGGGTGGCTGCGTGCACCTGTGCCACCGACGCCGACGCCAGCGGCTGCTCTTCGCAGCTCGCGAATATCGCCTCAATCGGTTTCTGGAAAGCGCTTTCGATCATCTGACGGGCCAGTGGGCCGGGAAAGGGTGTCACCCGGTCCTGGAGCCTGGACAGCTCAACGGCAATGTCCTCCGGCAACAGATCCCGACGCGTCGAGAGGATCTGTCCGAACTTGACGAAGATCGGCCCGAGGTCTTCCAGCGCACGGCGAATGCGCACCGCCCGCGGCGTGGCGCGCGTCAACCGTTGCCAGGGGGCCAGGTAACGCAGGAATCGCACCGGCCGAAACAGGTGCGTTGCCAGAATCACTTCGTCCAGGCCGTGCCGGACCAGCACCCAGTTGATGTGTACCAGGCGCAGCAGTTGCCCGGGCCGGATCATGACTCGGTGGACGCCGCCCGGAGCAGGCGTTGCACCCGCGCTGAAAGGCGGTCGGCGTCGGCTCGGAGCTGGTCTACCTCGGAAAGAAAGTGCTCGACCTCGCCGCGGCTGGGGAGCAGCCGCGACTCCTCCTGTAGATATTCGGTTAGGTCCTGCCGTAGCGTCTCGCGGCCGTCGGCGATCGAGCGGCCGGCGCGACGCACCAGCTCGCCGGTCTGGTGTGCGACGATGTCACCCGTGACCCGGGAAAGCTGCTCCTCCCAGTCCCACTCGGTGGCTGCGAGGATGTCCTGCAGCTGCTGGCCGACCTCGGTGTCGCCCCGGATTTCGACGTCGCCCTTGAACAGCGCGTTTTCTCTCCCACCCAACGACATGCGCGCCAGGGCCAGTGGTGTGCCCCGGAGTCGGGTGTCGGGCTCGCCCTCGTAGTAGCTCAGTACCTGGATGCCCTCCGGACCGGGAGCAAAATACAGGGTCAGCCCGAATCCGCTGATCTGCAGCGCCACGACCCTGCCCTCCATGGCAGCGCAACGCTGCAGCGCCTGGGGGTCCTGCCGTAATAGCAGGTCCAGCGCCTTTTCGAGGGCGGCGGCGAGTGCCGGGGAGGCGGTCACTTCAGCTCCTTTTCCAGTTCTTTGAGGAGGTTATCGATTTAATGGGTTCAGCAAGCGGCGTGAGGTCCATTCTATCCTCTTATCGCCGTCGGTGCCCGCCCCGGCGGACGGTGCAGGATGACAGCGGTGCACGATGCACCCGCGGCTCTCACCAATGCAGCGCCCGGCCTGCGCAAGCGCATGGGGCTGGCAAGGGGCCCGACGGGGCGAAAGTGCCGCCGCGTCGATACTCAGCCGGCGCTCCGCTCCGGCGGGTTGCGGGAGCTCAAAAGCGGAATCCGCGGTGCAGCGCGACGATGCCACCGCTCAGGTTGAAATAGTCGCAATCCTCGAACCCGGCCTGTTGCATCATTTTCTTCAGCGTCTCCTGTTCCGGGTGCACGCGGATCGACTCGGCCAGATACCGGTAGCTTTGCTCGTCCCGGGCGATCAGGCGTCCCATCAGCGGCAGCACCCTGAAGGAATAAAGGTCATACAGCGGGGCCAGCCCGGGTAGCCTCGGTTTGGAGAACTCGAGCACCAGCAGCCGGCCGCCGGGTCTGAGGACCCGAAACATGGAACCCAGCGCTTTCTGCTTGTCAGTGACGTTGCGCAGGCCGAAGGCGATGGTAACGCAGTCGAAGCTGCTGTCCGGGAAGGGCAGACGCTCGGCGTCGGCCTGGACGAATGCAACATTGCCCGCGATCCCCCGGTCGAGCAGCCGCTCCCGGCCAACCTGGAGCATCGACGCGTTGATGTCGCCGATCACCACTTCACCGGTCGCGCCGACCATTCGCGCCAGGCGCGCCGCCATATCGCCCGTGCCGCCGGCGAGATCGAGAATCCACTGGCCGGGGCGGGCGCCGCTCTGCTCGACCGCAAAGCGTTTCCACAGCCGGTGTATCCCCAGCGACATGGCGTCGTTCATCAGATCGTAGTTGCCCGCCACCGAGTCGAACACCGCGCCGACCCGGCGGCGCTTTTCATCCCTGGAAACGCGCTGGAAACCGAAATGCGTGGTCTTGTCGTTCATCGGAGCGATGCTACGCCTTTTCCGTGCCCACCAGTTGGGAATGCGGGGCGCCGGCGGCTCTGAGGCGATCCAGGTATTCCTGCCAGTACCTGTCCCTGTTGGCGCCCAGCCGGTACAGGGTCTCCCAGGAATAGATGCCGGTATTGTGCTCGTCGTCGAAATAGATCTGGATGGCATAGTTGCCTACCGGCTCGATGCGCTCGATATTGACGTCCTCCTTGTCGACCTGCAGCACGCCCTCGCCGGGACCGTGTCCCTGCACCTCGGCGGAAGGCGAATGCACGCGCAGGTATTCGGCGCTCATCTCGAAGTGAGCGCCGTCATCGAAGCTAATCTCCAGTTTTCGGGATTGCTGGTGGAACCTGATTTCGGTGGGGTGGGGGTGCGTTTGGGCCATATCGGAACCTCGGGATAGCTGCCTACAGGATGTAGCGACTCAGATCTTCGTCCTGGACCAGGTCACTCAATTGTGAATTGACATAAGCGGCGTCCACGCTGACGCTCTCGCCAGCGCGGTCGGACGCGTCGAAGGAAGCCCGCTCGAGAAGACGCTCCATCACCGTGTGCAGGCGCCGCGCGCCGATATTCTCGGTGCGCTCGTTGATTTCCCAGGCCACGGTGGCGATGCGCTCGATGCCGTCGCTGCTGAAGCTCAGCTGCATGCCTTCGGTTCCCATCAGGGCGCAGTACTGCTCGGTCAGCGAAGCGTCCGGCTCGGTCAGGATACGGACGAATTCCTGCACGCCCAGGGCCTGCAGCTCGACCCGGATCGGCAGGCGTCCCTGCAGCTCGGGTATCAGATCCGAGGGTTTCGCCAAGTGAAAGGCGCCGGAGGCGATGAACAGGATATGATCGGTTTTTACCATGCCGTGCTTGGTGGTGACCGTGCTCCCTTCCACCAGCGGCAGAAGATCACGCTGCACGCCTTCGCGGGAAACGCTCGGTCCGGAGCCCTGCTCGCTGCGCTGCGTCACCTTGTCGATTTCATCGATGAACACAATGCCGTTCTGCTCTGCCGCGCGCAGCGCCCGCGACTTGAGATCCTCCTCGTTGATCATCTTGGCGGACTCCTCGTCGGTGAGGACCTTGAAGGCGTCCGCTACCCTCATCTTGCGCGTCTTTGTGCGGCCGCTGCCGAAGTTCTGGAACAGCCCCTGGAGCTGGCTGGTCATTTCCTCCATTCCGGGGGGCGCCATGATCTCGACGCCGATGGGCGCTGCGGAGACCTCAACCTCGATCTCCTTGTCGTCCAGCCTTCCTTCGCGCAGCATTTTGCGAAACTTCTGCCGGGTGTCGGTGCTTTCCGTTTCCTCCCCCTCGGTCGCCAGCCCGGGGCGGCGGGGTCGCGGCAGCAGGGTGTCGAGGATGCGCTCCTCGGCTGCATCCTGGGCCCGATGACGCACCTTGGCCATTTCCTCTTCGCGCGTCATCTTTATGGCAACGTCAACCAGATCGCGGACAATGGACTCAACATCCCGGCCCACATAACCCACTTCGGTGAATTTGGTCGCCTCGACCTTGATAAAGGGCGCGTTTGCCAGCCTGGCAAGGCGGCGCGCAATCTCCGTCTTGCCGACCCCCGTCGGGCCGATCATGAGTATATTCTTGGGCGTGATCTCGCTGCGCAGCGGCTCGTCCACCTGCTGGCGGCGCCAGCGGTTACGCAGGGCAATGGCCACGGCTCGCTTGGCCTCATCTTGGCCGATGATGTGCTTGTCCAGCTCCTGGACAATCTCGCGGGGGGTCATTTCGGACATGTGGGAGATCAGTACT